>JADFAK010000006.1 GCA_015665315.1 Flavobacteriales bacterium
AGATATTTGCCTTGTGCGCCCCACCCCTAAAACGCCCTAACCATAACCCAACAGAAAAACCAATACTTAACTCTCCCTATTATCTCTTTCTATTATCTCTCCCTATTATCTCTATTTAAAGTTCGAGAGCTTGAAGGCCAGAACGAGTGCGAGTGCGAGAACGAGAGTCTAGTTATTTGCCTTGTGCTTGAAATAAAATCATGAATGACTATCCCTAGATTAGCACCAATAAGAACCAATGCCCCCGTTTATCCATGAAAGCGCAGGTGTTTCACAAAAACTAGCCAAAGAAATTCCGTACCTACAGCACGAGATGTCATGTTAAGAAGCGGTAAAAATGATGCTTTAAATAGAATGTTCTCGGCAAGAATTAAACCGATACCAATTGAAATGGAAGATCAATAAGAGATTGAAACTCCTCCCCCTTTTCTATCATGAGTTCGTCATCTTGATCAGAAACCCAGGTGATCGACAAGTTGGAATCTGCCGATTTCGAATTCTCAAGGGCGACCAACAACTCCATAATGTATCGACCAGAACTTGAGTTGAAATAATCCAAATGAAAGGTAATATTCACCTGACTCAAGGAATGTTTGTTGTAATCTTTGATCCAATCGATGATGGGCTTGTAAAAACTAAAGGCATCTTCAGGTAATGATCGACCCGTGATGGCGAATTCCTTGTTCTCTAGGTTGAAACTTACTTCGGGAGTTTCTTCTGTTTTGGCGATATAGAGTGAATTCAATTCCATACGACTAAACGTTTACAGATAAGGAAAAGAATGAATTTGCATCATCAATTTTATCGAATTGAAAATGCCAGGGTCCAGCGATCGCTCGAGCTATCTCTATCAAGCCCAAGCCTGATTTAGTTTTATCTTCTAATGTGACGCTCTCCTTCATTCTTGTTTGATGCATTGTGCGCAGATCGTCGTCGGTCATTTCAGACAATTCTTCAAGCCAGCTCTTAAACTCGCTTACTTCATTGTCATTCACAACATTGCCTGCTTGCACAAATATGCTCGTTTCGTTTTCACCAATTAAGAATATTCCGTCTCGAATCCCTTCGCTCTCTTCTGCATGTTTCGAAATATTCTGAAGAATCTCAACCAATACATGTCCAACTCTTTTGGCCATCGATCGTTGTTGGGCAGTACCCACGAGATTTTCCTCTACAATATTGAGGATAGGTAAAATAGATTTTTGTGAGAAATCGCCTTTATATTGTAGGAGAACTTTCTGACTCTCCATCATCTCATACATTTCTTTCGTCTCTGCCAAATAACTTTTTGGCACTCCACCCGCCTCGCTTTCGTCCTGAAAAGTGACTTGTTGGTGAAAATGAGACAGACCATTTCCGAGGTCTTCGAATTCGCACACTAGCTTTTGTCCTGATTTCCGGGCAATTTCAATCAGGCCCAAACCCGCCCCGCCTTTATCGGTTAATTCACTTTCGACCAATTGCTGCTTAAAAAGCTCCTTCAATTCCAAGCGACTCAACGAATTGATCTTCTCAACCATTTCTTTGAGCTGAGGGACGTATTCATTTCGAACAAAATTGACAGAGTTGATAATATATGCACCTCCTACGTTCTTAAAATTGAACATTCCCGAGTCGGATTGTGCTTCACCATTTTCAGTCTCGCCGTGGCGTATGATGTTTTGAAAACATTCAACCAACAGAAATGAGACCTTCCTATTGATTTTAGGAAGCCCCATATTATCAGCGATAGTATTCTCGCTGATATCAACAATTCGCGCAGTCAATTCATCCACAAATGGCCCTCTATACGACAGGGACAGCTGGTGTTGGTCTGCGCTCTTGTACAACTGGAATGCGGAGGTTTGCATTTCACTCATTGTATCTAAGCGTTTGTTTTTCAGTGTGCGGTTGAATGCAGCTAGGTACTGAGCAAGGGCAAATTAGCCATTCCATACCCGTCTTAGTAACTAGACTACAATAGATTCTAACGTAAAAATGTTGATTTGGTTCCGAAAAGCCCTGTTTATTCCCCTCTTGACGCCTCATGCCAGGTTTGATTCTTTAGCCTTCGGCAAATGTTTAGCTGGGTTTCAAACAAAAAAACCCGCAGAATTACTTCCACGGGTTCTTCAAGGAGTTTTTTTAGCGCACGAATTACGCCTCTGCGGTCAGCCCAATTGCATTTGCAACTAAAGCATGACACTCGCTGGCAATATCCGACAATGCATGTGCCGGTAAATAATGAAGAACTTTTTCTCCCAGCTTCACTTTAGAATCGGTTTCCCGAAGTTGAATCAAAACAAGCTCTTGATCGTTGTCCACCGTAAATTTTATCTTCAGGGTGAGATCTGCTTGATCGTCAATTAGAATGTTGTCAGTTGCCAAGTGAGTGGCAATGTAATCGGCAATTTCAACCGAATTAGGTGCAAGACCCTCATCAATCATTTTAAGCTGTACGTTAACCATAAGCCAGTTATTTTTTAGAGGTTTCTAGATGGAGTTATTTCAAAGAACTACGCCAGCCCGAAAAAGAGGACTTTAGCGGAGTCATTTACGCCCAATAAGGTAAGATTTATTTCTGAAAATCAGCCGATTGACTCTAGATTCTTTTTGAAAATCAATCAATCGATGAAATAGTCGATTTAATCGACTTCTAGGCTCTATTTATGCAGTTAACGAAAATAGCAAGCAACAAAAAAGCCAGTGCATATGCACTGGCTTTTCCTGTCTTGTAGCCCGTAGGGGAATCGAACCCCTGTTACCAGGATGAAAACCTGGCGTCCTAACCCCTAGACGAACGGGCCGCATTAATTTCGGAGCGCAAAGATAGTGGCTTTTTCTTTTTTAGCAACTTCCTAAGCTAAAAATCTGCACAATTTTTTAATCAGGACGAATTAAAATTCTGGTGAATCATCGTCGTTGGAAAATTTGAAGCCCAATCTCTTTCCTGTGCGGATGTTCAAATTCTCACTTTGAGCTTGAATGGCTCCAACAGTTACCTCTTGCATATGCTGGTATGGAGGCGTGAGCATATCAAAATCCAAGGTGTACAAGATGGCCGATTCAACTATCTCTAAAATCTTGTCTTTTGTCAATACTGAACCGACAAAGTCATTGTACAAAAAGCCTAACTGTCGTTTTCCTTGTACCAGAAAGTGACCTTCATGATTGACGAATATCCGGGCAATCAAATATCCCGAATCTCCCTCACGGTTGAACTTAAACGAATCTGCCAGAAAGTTGTAGATATTGATAATACCAACAAAACCATTGTTCTCATTGTCCTTCAAATACGACGATCGCCACATGCTGTGCGACTTATCGAATTGAAACACATTGGTATGCATATGGAAAATGAGAATATCGCCTGCCACTTTCACTTCTGCCTCAAAATCCCCCTTTTTCTTGTAATAGAACTGAATTCTATTATCCTTGTCGGCAAATTCACTCTCAAGTTCAGTAACCGTCTGCTCAAGTACTTCTCTGATCTCACTGAATTTCTTCTTCGTCAGCTCAAATACATCTTGCTTAAGGCTAGACTTATCCTCAATAAGTTGTAAGATTAGTTTTCTCGCTTCTCCCATAACTTCCATTTTAATAGGCTCTTGCAAAAACGACCCTGCCTGCCGAAGGCTTGCCTGTCACCATGCAAGTCCCTTTTTCATCGTCTGAATCAAAAGGAACACAGCGAATAGTCGCTTTGGTGTCATTTTTAATTTTCTCTTCTGTCTCTGGCGTACCGTCCCAGTGGGCAAACAAGAATCCACCTTTTTCAATTTCCACTTTAAACTGGTCGTATGAATCAACCTTCCGACTGCTTTCTTTTCTGAATTCGATAGCCTTGTTAAATAGATTGTCCTGGATCTGGTCTAAGACCGACTGTATCTCCGCACAAGCTCCGTCCATCGAAATCGATCGCTTCTCGCCTGTATCTCGGCGAGCGATTTCAATTTGGTTGTTGGCCAAATCTCGGTTGCCAACAGCAAGTCGAACAGGAACCCCTTTCAGCTCATATTCGGCAAATTTCCAACCTGGCTTCTTCGTATCGTCGTCGTCAAATTTAACAGTAAGACCAGCTGCCTTCAATTCGGCGATCAAAGGATCCATGCGCTCTTTTATTGACGCCAATTGCTCTTCTCCTTTATAAATAGGCACAATAGCTACGTGAATTGGTGCTAGTGCAGGTGGCAACTTAAGTCCTTGATCATCACTGTGAGTCATGATCAGCGCTCCCATCAATCGCGTTGAAACGCCCCAAGATGAGGCCCACACATGTTCTATTGAACCATCCTTCCCCGTGAATTTAACATCAAATGCCTTGGCGAAATTTTGTCCGAGGAAGTGTGACGTTCCCGCCTGCAAGGCTTTTCCATCTTGCATCAATGCCTCTATACATAAGGTATCATCCGCTCCAGCGAAGCGTTCACTAGCTGTCTTCGTCCCTTTTATGACCGGCATAGCCATGAATTTTTCAGCAAACTCTGCATAAACGTCCAACATCTGTTTCGTCTCTGCTATCGCCTCTTCCTTGGTTGCATGTGCTGTATGCCCTTCTTGCCACAGAAACTCTGCTGTACGTAAGAACAATCGCGTGCGCATTTCCCAACGCACAACATTTGCCCATTGGTTGATTAAGATTGGGAGATCACGGTAAGACTGAATCCAACCGCGATAGGTATTCCAGATGATGGTCTCAGAAGTCGGGCGAATAATCAACTCCTCTTCCAATTTAGCATCCGGATCTACGACAACACTCCCGTCCTCAGCAGTTTTAAGTCGGTAATGGGTCACAACTGCACATTCCTTGGCAAAACCTTCCACATGGGCGGCTTCTTTGCTCATATATGATTTCGGAATGAATATTGGGAAATAAGCATTCTGATGTCCGGTTTCTTTGAACATCTTATCTAACTGGGACTGCATCTTCTCCCAAATGGCATAGCCATAGGGTTTTATTATCATGCATCCTTTTACATCCGAATGTTGAGCTAAGTCAGCTTGGACAACGAGTTCGTTGTACCATTTCGAATAATCTTCTTGTCTTGAGGTAAGTTTGGCGGCCATAAACGTGGAACGATTCTTGCAATGTATTTAATGCCGTAAAAGTAAGAATTCAAAAGCGTACTTTTGAATAAACCATCTGCTTTGACGATAGTCATTTAAGTATTAATCAAACCCAAGGGTCATGAAACTACGTTTTACATTCCTAATTGTCTGCTCGATTGCTCTACTGGCTTCCTGCAATATCGGAAAGTACTCTTACAACGACAACTTCGAGGAAGACGATATTTACTATTCTTCGAACGATCCAGATGAATACAACACAACCGTTGATTATGTCGAGGAGGAAATTGAAGACGAGTACTACTCGGATCAATATCAGTATGAGGACCGTTACCAGGAGGACTACTACGATGATGGAGGTGGCACGTATATTACCAACAACTACTACGGCAATAATCGCGGTTACGACCCTTACTATTCTCCTTACTACAATCCGTATTACTCACCATACGCAAACCCCTATTACAGACCATACTACAGCGTAACCTGCTATCCACAATCTGCATGGTCATTTTCGTACAGCAGCTATTACGGTTGGTCAATGGGATACTCTAATTACTATCCATTTGGTGCTGCTTACGGGTATAGCTATGGCTACAGCGCTTTTTACAATCCTTGGGGCTACAACCCCTATTGTGGAAACAATTGGAATTACCCATGGGCATACAATGGATACGCTTATGGCAATGGTTACGGCTATGGATACGGTAACGGTTACGGCGGTTTCTATGGAGATCTATACGGCGGAGGCTTCGCTAGCGTGGGCCACCGAACACCTTTCGCTACTGGTTCTACTGTAAATTCCAACTACACTGGCAACCTCATAGACAATGGTGTTCGTGAGCGCCAAGCTTCGACAACCGGCAACAACGAGTCTACTCGACCTCAAGTTGAGATGGCAGACAATAACAGACCTGCTCAAACCGAAAGACAACAAAAACAACCTACTCGTCCGGCTACTGTGGTTGATCATTCTGATGATTTAATCGCACGGGCCGACAATACTGGTCGTACAGAAGCAGGCAACACAGGTCGCAAGGAGAGCACCAACACAAGTGCTCCTCAGCGAAACGACTACAATTGGAAGCCTGCGGATAGCAAACGACCAGCTACTCAAACGGCAGGTGGTCAATTGAATGGTCGGACACAGCCCAATACTCCTAATTTCAGAGAACGGGACACGCGCCAGCCTGATCCACGCGCCAATCAGAGATACAATGGCGGCCAAACCCAGCCTAGGCCGGACAACAGCCGAAATCAACCTCAGTACGGCAACGGCAGAACGAATCCACGATACGATTCGGGAAACAACGGTTCACGTAATCAAAACAATTCGAGCACTCAACCACAGCGCAACAATTCTGGAAACAATTCTTCTAGAGGCAACATGAACACAAATAGCCGGTCGAACAGTTCGAATTCATCGGGATCAAGAAGCTCGGGGGCAAGAAATAGCTCCGGAGGAAACAAATCTAGTGGTGGCAATTCTTCTCGCTCTTCCTCTCGTGGAGGTAGAAACTAGAATCCACTGCTCTAATTTCACTTGATTATGAAGTCTAATATTTTCATATTCCTAGGCCTGTTGTGCCTGAATCTTTCTACCTACGCTCAAAATGAGGTGGACGTCTTGCGCTACTCTATGCTTGATTGGCATGGAATAAGCGGACGCTCTGCAGGCATGGCTGGAGCATTTGGTGCACTGGGAGCCGATCTTTCTTCCATGAGCATTAACCCAGCTGGGATAGGACTGTATCGAAGAAGTGATTTCGGTATATCTCTGGGAATCTCTGGAATGGGGACAAATACTACTTACCAAGACCAACAAGCAAAAAATTTCGGTCTGGACGCCGGTATTCATAGCATAGGATATGTGAGTAGCAATCCGATTAACAATGCAGACTGGGAACGGGTAAACTTTGGTATTGGTTTTAACCGACTTGCCAGTTTTAGAGAGGAAATTACCATCAAGGGAGAATTGGGCAACCAAACCTTGCTCAATCAGTTTGTTGATCAAGCCACTGGCACATCATGGAATGACCTCAATCAAGCTTTTCCGTATGACGCTGGTTTGGCGTGGGACACTTACCTAATTAACCCTACAGACACGGTGGACAATGGCAGCTACAATCACGTCATTACAAGCGGCGGAGTACAACAAGAACAAGTCATTGAACGTTCTGGATCGCTGGCCGAAACCGTAATCACAGGCGGTGCCAATTATCGCAATCGACTGTATTTTGGTGCCTCACTTGCTTTCCCACGTATCAACTACAATGAAAAGTCTACTTATCGAGAGACCACCTTAGATGAAATGCAAGAACTGGATCACTTCGTATTCGAAGAAGAATACGCAGTAAATGGCACTGGATTCAATTTGAAAGGTGGTGTGATCTATCGTGCGACTGATTGGCTTCGAATTGGTGTTTCTGGACAAACACCCACCTGGTTCTCGTTAACGGAATC
Organism: Flavobacteriales bacterium; assembly: GCA_015665315.1. Classification (GTDB taxonomy): domain Bacteria; phylum Bacteroidota; class Bacteroidia; order Flavobacteriales_D; family Sanyastnellaceae; genus JADFAK01. The sequence goes on from JADFAK010000006.1 coordinate 7,510, forward strand.
ATTCTCCCGTGAGATGACCGCTGAATTCAAAGGAGAAGCACCTTATCGCGCTTCGACAGACATTATTGCCAACTATTACAAGGTGCGCACTCCAATGAGGCTTACAGGAAGCATGTCCTTCGTTATGGGAAAGTCAGGCGTAATTAATGCCGACTATGAATTCCTTGATTACAGCACAGGTGCCCTGGGTAATACTAGAAATATTTTGAGCAACTATGATTTCTCTGTCGAGAATGCAACCGTGGCGAAAATATACAGAGCTACACATAATGTGCGAGTTGGAAGTGAATTTAGGCTGGGTAAACCATTTCGAATTAGAGCTGGCATTGGGTTTCAACAATCTCCATTTGCCGAAGGCGTAACCACCTCAAACGGCAATATCATCACCTATGCTGGAGGCCTTGGCTACCGAGGAACCCATTTTTATGCCGATGTAAGCTACACACACAAAACTGAAGCTGCAGACTACTACATATTCAATCCAGAGAATACGGATGGATCGAAAATCGAAACAACGACAGGCCAAGTTCTGTTGTCAGGCGGATTTAGATTCTAATAAAAACATTCACCAAACGAAAAGGGTCATCCATGTGGACGACCCTTTTCTATTTCAACAACTTTGAAGTTGTTTATTTTCCTTTGAGCTCTTTCTTGATAAGCGCTTCAATCTTCTCTCTTTCTTCTTGGGCCAATACTTGATCTACAAGTATTCTACCGCTGTGCTCGTCAACAATAATCTTCTTACGAGCAGCAACATCCAACTGCTTCTGCGGTGGAATCTTTATAAATGATCCAGCTGAAGCTTCACGATCAATAGGAACAACGGCCATACCGTTCTTCGCAGCTCCACGAATTCGCTTGTATGCAGTAAGTAGACGATCGTCAATCTCAGTACCAAATGACTCTGACATCTTCAAAAGAATCTCCTCCTCGCGCTTAGTTTCTTCAACGATCTCAGAGAGCTCAGCTTTCTTCGAGTCCAAATCGGCCTGGCGCTCTTTGAGGCGCTCAACGCTCGTATTCATCACTTCTTGCTTTTGCTCCTTCTGGTACTCAAACTCGCGAATCTTCTTTTCACAAAGCTGAATCTCCAATCCTTGGAACTCAAGCTCTTTGTTCAATGAATCATACTCTCTATTATTACGTACATTCGATTGCTTCTCTTCGTACTTCTTGATAAGTCCAAGCGCATCTTGAATCGTATTCTTTTTATCGGCGATATCCTCGTCAATCTTGTCCATCTCAGCTTGGAAATTGCTGATTCGGGTATCAAGTCCCGCGACCTCATCTTCGAGATCTTGTACCTCTAGAGGCAATTCACCGCGAATGATGCGGATTTTATCAATCATTGAATCGATAACTTGAAGATCGAATAGGGCCCTTAGTTTATGTTCTGGGGAGTTCGCAACTTTACTCATCTCAAATGAATTTTATTGGATTGGTCTTGACTTCGGATAAACGAACGGCGAAATTAGCAAATTTTTCCTTCAAGCTGACACCTAATAGGTCACTTGTAAACTGTTCGCTTTCATAATGGCCTATGTCGAACACGATAATTCGCCCATCAGCATCGAAATACTGGTGATATTTGAAGTCTGCAGAAATGAAAACATCAGCATTGGCGGCCACTGCATCTTCTAAAAGAAAACTACCAGATCCTCCACACCAAGCAATTCGACGAACTGAAGATTTCACAAAATTTGTCGACTTAATGGCCTCAACCTTCATATTTGTCTTCACCAACTGGGCAAAATCGGCTATATCCATCTCTTTTTCAAGATCGCCAACCATACCTGAGCCCACTTCATCGATTGCATTTTCAAGCGAAAAGACGTCATGTGCCACCACCTCATAAGGATGATTTGCGTTCATCGCGGAGATTAATTCTCTTCGTTTCCATTTAGGAAAAACAACTTCGACTTTCACTTCATCTACCTTTTCAGGCTTTCCTTTTTCTCCAATATTTGGGCTGGAACCAGCTTCAGGCGTAAAGGTCCCTACTCCGGTTGAATTGAAACTACAACCGCTGTAATTCCCGATCGAGCCAGCTCCTGCATCAAACAAAGCGACTCGTAATTTCTCGGCGTGAGTTTGCGGTACAAAAACGGCCAACTTCTCCAACTTTCCGTGCATTGGTCGAAGGACAGACATCGATTTTAAACCAAGTCTTTTCCCAATTTCATGGTTGACTCCGTGGCTAACATTGTCCAGATTGGTATGAATGGCATAGAGTGCAATATCATTCTTGATGGCCTTCATCACGGTGCGCTCAATGTAGTTTTTCCCTGTAAATCTTTTCAGTCCGCTAAAAACAATCGGATGATGAGAAACGATTAAATTAATCCCCAAGGAAATTGCTTCATCGACTACCTCTTCTATGCAGTCAAGAGAAATTAACACACCCGTCGCCTCCACATGGGCATCGCCTACGATCAAGCCAGCATTGTCATAACTTTCCTGCAGTTGTGGTGGAGCTAGCGAGTCTAAATAACTAATAACTTCTTTGATCTTCATTTTGTAAATTTACCCCTTCCTTTTGTCCTGTAAAAGTAATGCAAGTCATTCGACTCCTTTTATTCCCTGTTTCAATAATCTACGCTTTGGTAGTCAGGATGCGCAATATGCTCTATGATCGAGGTATGCTTTCTTCGACCGAGGTTGGTGTGAAGTCAATTGTCATCGGAAATATTTCGGCTGGTGGCACTGGAAAGACTCCATTTGTTATTTGGTTACTTAACAGGTACGCTGTAAAAAGCAAGATAGCCGTTCTAAGCCGTGGGTATGGGAGAAAAACGAAGGGATTTTTTAAGGTAAGCGCAAGCGCAAATGCCCAGCAGGTTGGAGATGAACCTTTGCTCATACAACAGCGGCATCCAGGGACCTCGGTTTATGTGTGTGAGAATCGGGTGGCCGGCGCCCGTGAAATTTTGGCCCAGAACCCCGAAGTGAGCGCACTTATTCTAGACGACGCATTCCAACATCGACGATTCAGTCCGGGTCTCAGTATCTTGTTGACTACGTGGGATCAGCCATTTACGGATGATTGGTACTTGCCAACAGGAAATTTGCGTGATTGGAAGGGAGCATATGCTAGAGCAAACGCTGTGGTCATTACTAAGTGTCCCAGTCATTTGCCTTTAGGCTCAAAAGAAAAATGGAGAAAAAAACTAGCCCTTCATGCTGAACAGAAAATTGCATTCTCAACAATAGCCTACGGAGCGGCAATTCCTGTATTTGGGACAACAATTAAAAACGGATCGAAAATTATCCTCATCTCGGGGATCGCCGATTCTAGACCATTTGAAAGTCATTGCAACTCTCAATACCAAGTGTTAAAGCATTTTAAATTCCAAGACCACCACTCATTTAAGCCTCGGGAAATAGCTGAAATACTGAATTCTATTGGTAGTTTTGGAGAACCTATAGCGATTGTGACGACCGAGAAGGATGCAACAAGGTTACAAGCATTTGCAAATGACCTCGCTCATACCTCTGTAAGCTACATTCCTATTGAGACAAAATACCTTCTTGGAGAAGAGGAGATAACCGGTCTAACAGATCCATATATTCTAGATTTATGAAGCAATATTTTACACTACTGATTGCATTTTTAACCCTTTCTATGGGGGCGCAGGAAAGCTTGAATTGCGACTTGCTGTACCATTGGAACGATGAAGAGATCCCAGGATCTGCTTTTTACAACAATGCGTACAATGAAATTTGGGGGTATACGGCAGATGGACGGGAATACGCGATTATTGGCTCTACCATGGGCACACACATTTTTGACATCACCGATATCGACAATGCTGAAGAGATTCATTTTTTCGAGGGCGAAGTGACTGGAGTGAACATAGTGCACAGAGACTTCCATGACTACGCTGGTTATCTTTATGTGGTCTGCGATGAAGGATCAAGTAGTCTTCAGGTGATTGACTTGAATGGATTACCTGACGTGGCAACTATGGTTTACGATTCTGCCGACATTCTGATTCGCTCGCACAATATCTTTATTGATGAAAGCAAGGCCATGATGTACGTATGCGGAGGAGAAGATGCATTGCGATTGGTTAGCTTAGAAAATCCAGCAGCACCGGTCGAAGTATTGGACTGCAACGACGATGTTCCGGCGTGGTCAACTATTGGTTATTTGCATGACATATACGTGAAAGATGGAATAGCTTACTGCAACAATGGTGATGGGCTTTTTATCGTGGACTTCAATGATTTGTCTGACGTACAAGTGTTGGGCAGTTTAACTGACTACTCTGATTCAGGGTACAACCACTCAGGTTGGCTGCATGAAGATGGACAGTATTACGCATTGGCCGATGAGACACATGGCATGCGCATCAAATTACTAGATGTTAGTGACCCGACAGACATAACTGAAGTTTCACTTTTCGGTTCTGGGGTGCATTCCAACTCTATAGCGCACAACTTAATATTTGAAGGCGATATTCTGCATGTCTCTTATTATTACGACGGGTACTATGCCTTTGATATTTCGGATCCTGAGAATCCAGAAATTGTTGCGTTCTATGACACGTCTGAAATTCCAAACGGAACAAGTTACAAAGGAGCGTGGGGCGTATATCCTTTCTTACCTAGTGGTCGGATTTTAGTTTCGGACATGCAAGAAGGGTTATTTGTTCTGGGCCTAGACACTCCAAACGGAGTAAGTGAGTTTGCAGCTGTCAATCAAGGTGTTTTCCCCAACCCAGCAGAAGCTGGATCAAGCATTCAAATTCATACCAAGCACAATTCTCAAGGAAGCACTACTTTTGCACTGCTGAATACTATGGGCAACCAAGTTTTTAGTGGCCAAATTGAGTCGGGATCGTCTGAGGCAAAACTTCCGTCGAGCTTGAGCACTGGTCTTTATTTTATTCAATATCAAAATGCGGGAAAGACAATTACAGAGCGCATTTTAATTCAACAGTAATAGAACCTTACAATGAGCATTGCAAATAAAATATACGCTGGATTGGCACTCGTTCTTTTGGGAACCGCAGTGGGCTGTGAAAACAAGCAGTCAGGCATTTCCGGATCGATTGAAGGCGCAGCAGGGCGAACACTATACCTGGAGCGATTTGTGAATCAAAAAATCGTTATCACCGACTCAGTGGTGATTGCAGACAATGGTCATTTTGAGCTGCATCCATCGCCAAGCCTCGACTTGAATTTTTACAAGTTATCGTTGAGTGACAAGGACTACATGGTGTTGTTAACTGATAGCACAGAGAATGTGTCAATTACTGGTACAGCTGGAGACTTGACATCTGGATATACTGTTGCTGGGTCTAAAAACACTGGGCTCTTAAAGGAATTCAACAACTACCTAGTTCAAGCCAAGCAAAAAGAACAAGCGTTGAACGAGAAAATGAGAACTCCCGGCTTGTCGATTGCCGAAATCGGACAGTACAGAGAGGAGACAGTCAATTTAAAGAAGGAGAAGCACGATTACTGTTTATCGTTTATCGAAAAGAACAATAGTTCGCCGGCGACATTTGCCGCTTTATCTGAACTAAGCTTTAAAACAGACCTTCCACTTTACGAAGAGGTATTGCAAAAAACCAAGGAGAACTTTGGGCATTCCTTCCAGTACAAGATGGTTAGTCAGCAAGTCGCTTCCGTGAAAAAGCAGAACGACCTAAAAGCCAAGGGCGCACCTCAACAGCAACAACAGCAGCAGCAAAAGAATGCCAAGTATATGCCAGGCACGACTGCCCCTGATTTGGTAATGAATGATCCCAATGGAAAAGAGCGAAAGCTTTCAGATCTTAAAGGAAAGGTTGTATTGGTTGACTTCTGGGCTTCTTGGTGTGGTCCATGCCGAAGAGAAAATCCAAATGTTGTTGCTGCCTATAAGAAGTACAACAAAGATGGTTTCGAAGTCTTTTCTGTTTCACTTGACCGTGACGTAGCTAGATGGAAGCAGGCCATTGAGCAAGACGGCTTGTTATGGGAGCATCATATTTCTGACCTGAAGGGATGGCAAAGTGCTGCAGCATCATTGTATGGAATTCATTCTATTCCGCATACGCTATTGGTTGATCGCAAGGGAGTGATTTTAGAGACACACCTGCGAGGAAACATGCTCGAAGAGCAGCTTCATTCCATATTCGGTTACTAATCACAAACTAGGAAATAGGTGGAGAAATTCGACCATCACTAGTGAGTTCACCTACCAACATATATTTCGCCTCTGATCTTCATTTAGGAGCTCCCAATGCTGCTGAATCCTTGATACGCGAAAAAAAGATGGTCAAGTGGCTAGACAAAGTGGCCGTTGACGCCACCGAAATTTACCTCTTAGGTGATCTGTTTGACTTTTGGTTTGAATACAAGCATGCAGTCCCTAAAGGCTACACGAGACTTTTGGGCAAGCTTTCCGAGTTATGTGACCGTGGCATTCAAATTCACCTATTCACTGGCAACCACGACATGTGGATATTCGATTATCTCCCGCTTGAAACAGGGGTGATTCTTCACCGAGAGCCAATACGCAAGGAATGGGACGGCGCCAAATTTTATATTGGTCATGGAGATGGTCTTGGCCCTGGCGATTACGGCTACAAATTCATCAAGAAGATTTTCGCGAGTAAAGTCTGCCAATGGCTTTTCGCCCGTATCCATCCAAATTTAGGAATTAGCATAGCAAATTTCTGGTCCCGTAAGAGTCGGATACATAACGCAGATACGGACAAGATCTTTTTAGGAGATGACAAGGAATGGCTCGTGATCTATTCGAAAGAGGTACTAGAGAAAGAATTCTTCAATTACTTCATCTTCGGCCATAGGCACCTTCCGCTTGATATAGATCTTGGCTCAGGCAGCAGGTATATTAACACGGGAGATTGGATCACCCATTTCACGTATGCCCATTTTGACGGAGAGAAATTGACCTTGCAAAAGGAAGGCTAGGCCAAGGCATTCCATTTCCGTATCAAGTCTAGTAAACGATTGGAGTACCCCACTTCATTGTCGTACCATCCAACAACTTTTACCATAGAACCGATGACCGAGGTCAACTGCGAGTCGAATAGACAGCTGTGCGGATCGCCAATCACATCTTTTGACACGATGGGGTCCTCTGTGTAATCCAACACTCCTTTCAAGGCTCCTTGAGATGCTATAAAAAATGCTCGATTGATGACCGCTATTGGCTGGGGATTTTTAACGATGCAGGTAATATCTGTTAGCGAACCATCCGGTACCGGCACTCTAATTCCACAACCTCCAAGTACATCAACCAAATCCGGGAAGATTTTGGTGAGTGCCTTTGCCGCTCCTGTTGTTGTAGGAACGATGGACTCAGCTGCTGCCCTGCCCCTTCTCAAGTCGCGATGTGGTGCATCGTGGAGCTTTTGATCTCCTGTATAGGAATGGACAGTTGTAATATAGCAGCTCTCAATTTTACACAGTTCGTGGATAATCTTGACCATTGGCGCAGCGCTATTGGTCGTGCACGAAGCATTGGAAACGATGACATCTGAAGACGCCAGTATTTGATCATTGACACCAAGAACAATTGACTTGATAGAATCGTCGGGCGAGGGAGCACTTAGCACAACGCGCTTGGCGCCGGCCTCAATATGTCCACTTGCTTGATCCTTCTTCAAGAATTTTCCAGAAGCCTCTATGACCACATCCACTCCTAGTTTTCCCCATGGAATCGAGCTAGGGTTATTCTCGGAAGTGTAATGCACCGCATGTCCGTCGATCAATATTGAATCTTGATGACTTGATATTTTTCCTGGATATCTACCATGGACGCTATCGTACTTCAGGAGATGAGCCATCGCCAGAATATTCGCAACATCGTTGATCGCTACAAGCTCCATATCTGGTGCTTGCATGAGCAGTCGAGCAGTCATCCGCCCGATCCTTCCAAAACCGTTTATTCCTATTCTCATCACAAAAAAAAGCCTTCCACAAAGGTGAAAGGCTTTTTCCAATTAAAAAATTCTTTTTGTTAGTCCATTACAACGAACTTAGAAACAGCAGACTTGTCGCCAGCTTCTAGAACAATCACGTAGTTACCTGACGCGAAGTTTCTAACATCCACAGTAAGTGTGTGTTTTCCGTTGCTCAATGTCTTTTGGTTAATAGACTTGATCAATTCTCCGTGAATTGAGTAAATCTGTCCAGAAACAAGTCCTGGTTCATCCATTGTAACATCGAGATAAAGTGTTTCAGTTGATGGGTTTGGATAAACAACCATCAAGTCAAGTCCGTCCTTAACAGCAGGATCTTTTTCTTGTACAGTTGTTGTAACACCTTCATCACTTCTAAAGATTCCACGTCCGTGTGAACCAGCATAGATAGCACCGAAGTTTTGAGGAACTCTCCACTTCACACTTCCGTCAACAGCTCCAGCAGCTTGTTGCTTCACATCGAATACAGGACAACCATCTATACCCGTAGACTGCTCAGAATCAGTAGGGGCATTTTTCTGCACCCAATCACCACCATTTGTACCACCACCGTTATCAGTTGTGAAAATGCCGAATTCTGTACCAACTACGATTGTTTGACCAGTAGGATCATTTACGTCGATGATGGCGTCAAAAACTGGCATTTTCGAGAGATCATTCGTGCTAGGGAACCAAATATTATCCCAAGAAACAGTTTCACCAAGAGCGTTAAATGTCTCTTGAACGTGTCCTGCATTGACGTTTCCATAACCACCAACTGTTACTACAACGTGTTGGTTATCTTCAGACCAAGCTGGATCGAAGGCGATACCTGTTACGGTTCCACCTGCGTTTCCGATGATTTGGGTAATTTCTAGGTTATCAACGTCTTCTTCAGACCAAAGTTGATCCAATCCTGAGATTCTATAAAGGCTACTTCCCCATGTGCTATAGAAAAGGTGATTTCCATCTGGAGAGAATTCCATTGCCTTCACAGCACCAGCGACAGTTGGAATAACTTTAAACCAATCCGGAGTCGTGTTCATGTTCAATGCTTGACGCGTGATCCACAAACCATTTCCACCTTGTAAGCCGAGGGCAAACAAAGAAGTATAGTTGTCAGGAATTTGACGCTGCTCAGCAACATTCTCGAATGAATCAGCTGCATAGTGCCACAAAGTATCACAAACACTTTCGTAAGCGTAAACAATCTGCTCAACAAATAATGTGTCAGTGCCAATTACAACAACAGTCGAATCGTTGATGATAATCTGCTCGCCATCCACGGTAAGCGTATCAGTCCAATAGATTGTCATTGTCTCTTCAATGATATCAGCGATAACATCAACCGTATCAACGGCCATAGAATCGGTATCACAGTTGATAATCTTCTCAATTAGGTCTTGTGTACCTAACCAAGGGTAATTTGGATCAACAGTCATTGAGTCATCAAGTGTCACTTCAGGACGGATGATTTCATCATAGAAATGCAGTGTATCCAATGCTGGGAGCTCCCATGTGAAAGGAACATCCAAGTTATTGGTCAACAATGTGATTGTTACTGGCTCGCCATCATCTGGATCGGCATCATATATACTAGTATCGGCAGGATTCACCAAGGTGATGAACTGCTGAGAATCCTCATCTTCGGTATCCTCAAACAATCGAACAACTGAATAAAAACCACCTGGCTCGAAATCAGCCGCCTCGTACACATCGAAGAGCTCGTCATCGTAGAACTGACCACCTGATCCATTCGAGTCAAATCGAGAGACAATACCGTACTGAGATGTAGCAAAAACGACTGTTACATTACCGGCAGTGACTTGCGACATATCACAGTCAAATCCGTCACCACCCATTACTTCAAGACCTTCTTGATCACTTTCCCAAGCACCAGGGCCGAAGATAACGTGTGTACCATTGTCCTGAGATCCACCCATTACAGATGCTTCAGTACCGGCTTCATTTCCTAAAGAAGTAGCTCCAATTGGACGAGAGCCATGTGCGATACCGTAGTACTGCGTTACATTGTACCCTCTGTTTGCTGGGAAATAAGTAAGTCCGCCATTGGTTGATTTAAATACACCACCATCGGTTCCGATGTACATATCACCGTTCGGAGCCCAAATGTATTCATGGATATCAGAGTGCACATACAATTGCTCTTCACCGAAGCCGAAATTAAACGCAGCTAATTCAGGAGAAGTACTCGGTCCGTTTTTCCAGTGCGTAACTGCACCTACAAATGCAAGCTCTGGATTACCAGGGTGAATACCCAATGCTAAGTCATAGTATCCTTGATTGTTATCTCCAGTAGGATCTATTTCAGGAATTCCTGAAAGCCAAGTTGAGGTCCAAGAATCACCGCCGTCTGCCGAGTGATAAACTCCACCCATTGAACCGCCATTTTGAGCGTATAGGATGAAACAACTGTTTTCATCAGATTGGCTAATTGCAACTCGTCCACGTCCATTTGAACTAGGCAAGTCACCACCACCACCAGAAATCTCTTCAAAAGATTCTCCTGAATTCGTCGATCTAAAAATTCGAGCTGGTCCAGATGCAACAAGGATAAATGAACCATCTGCCGAAGAAGTTATATCCTGAACTGCGTTCTGAATCATTCCGTCTTGATCGTTCATAACCAATTCGTCGTTTGCATTGTCATAGTATCCGAATCCTGCATCAGCACCGATCCAAATTCGAGATGGATGAGCTCCGTCACGTTCTAACGAATTGATGGCGTTCCAATTGGAATTAGCCGCCATAAAAGTAGGAACAGTTCCTTCGATCACGGTCCATGTTACTCCGCCGTCTTCAGATTTGAACAGACCAGCTCCCACAAAATTCGAAGCTCCGTCACCACCAGGGCTGCCGTCGAAATCATTTCCTGTACCGACATATATAGTACCATCGCCAGCTTGAGCAATTGACCCTATGCAACATGATGGAAATGAAGCTACTTTTTTCCAAGTATTTGCTCCGTTCGTAGACTTCCACAATCCGCCTGAAACAGATCCAGCGAAAATCGTGTTGTTATCAACGGCAAGCAAAGCACGTGTCCGACCACCAACATTGTCTGGTCCCATTTCGATCCATGACAGATCTAATTCACGATTTCCTTTGGTTGCTTCTTGGTGGCGTTCAACCGCCTTTTGCATTTCGATTCGATCCTGAGGCTCTATCTTACCAGTCTCAAGGTTACCTCGAAGTTTGGTATAGATCTCATGCATCCCTGCAGCCGAAGCTTCAGTCTTTTGAGACGCCCGGGGGCTATAATCTGCAACAACCTCTTCTTGGTTGCCTACAATTAGGAATCCTCCCACGACGAGAGATAAAAGTGCAAACAGTAGAAATTTACTCTTCATAATTATTCAGGTTTATTCGCATTTGAAACGGTGGGCAATTTACAGTAAAAAATACAAGCAAGGAAAGTGTTTACCCTAATAAGGTGCATTATTTATACAAGTCAAGTAGGAAAGCTAGAGCAAGTGCTTCTCTGCATGATAGGATGATCGCACTAATGGTCCGCTCTCTACATAACCAAAACCTTTCTCCAATCCTATGACTCTCAGCTCCTCAAATTTCTCAGGAGTGATGAACTCTGCCACGGGAAGGTGCTTGGCCGTTGGCTGTAAATATTGCCCAAGCGTAAGCACATCAACTTCCACTGCACGTAGGTCATCCATGGTTTCAAGTATCTCCTCCCATGACTCGCCGAGTCCCAACATAACGCCCGACTTGGTCTTCATACCGCCTTTTTTCAAACGGCGAAGGACCTCTAGACTTCTATCGTACTTGGCCTGAATCCTCACTTCTTTTGTGAGTCGGCGTACTGTCTCTAAATTATGGGACACAATTTCAGGTGCAACATCGATAATACGTTGCAGGTTTTCCCAGTTGCCTGCAAAATCGGGAATAAGGGTTTCCAGTGTGGTGCCGGGAGATTTTCTCCGAATTGAACGGACGGTCATGGCCCAGATTTCTGACCCACCATCAGGCAGGTCGTCTCGATCAACAGAAGTAATAACAGCATGTTTTACCTCCATAAGCTTTACCGATTGGGCTACCTTAGCTGGCTCAAAAGCATCGGCCTCTGCTGGTTTACCGGTAGAAACCGAGCAAAAGCCGCAAGATCTGGTGCACACGTTTCCCAGAATCATGAAAGTCGCAGTACCGGCTCCCCAGCACTCGCCCATATTCGGACAATTGCCACTTTCACAAATAGTATGCAGGTTGTGTTTTTCAACCAGCCCACGCACCATTTTGTAGTTTGCTCCAGTTGGTAATTTCACCCGAAGCCATTTCGGCTTGCGAGGTTTGAGGGCAGTTGTTGCCGAGGAATTCGTCATCGTTTGTTATACTTCTTCCCGAGAAATAGATTGACGTAAAAATTGAAAAAGAAACGCTTATTTTTAACTCCTTCCAATCCACCAATATTCTCGGCCATGATAGGAACGCGCCTTAGGTAGGCATCAAACGCTACTCCAGTTTCTAGTCCTTTCAACCTATTCTTCGTATTCGAATACTCAAAATTGAAGGCAAATTTAGCGAAACCTCCAGGATATACAGAAATCTCTGTAAGCCCATATACAAAGGGCGCTCGACCATAAATATCATCGAAAAAATGAATTTCTGGATCATATCGCTCGGTGCTGAGCGAACCACTGCCTTCTTCAAGGTGCGAAATTTCTAGGTAAACGGGCTTCGCAAATCCCAAAATCGGACCGACGCTATAGATATAGCTCACTTGCACCCCACTCTTCCTCAGTTTCACGGTTGATATGCGCTTGCGTCCAACGCCGGCTCGTAAGACAAACAGACTGTTCATCTTTCCGTACACATAACTCTTCGAATCTTGATAGGCGGGGTTGTAACTTCTTACTTCTTTCTCATGCTTCATGTAGACCAAATCGGCCGTATACATCCAGATTTTCGAAGCATTTTTATACTTACCCCATCCGTAATGCAAGCCGTAACCGCTGGAATGCAACTGAATCCCACCAAGCATTTGTTGGTTGTAGATAATAGTTGGTCCTTCCGGATCTTCGGATTGAGCCATTGTCTTCGTCGAAGAAAAAGACAATAGGAGCAGGGCAGATATAAAAAAGAGTGATCTTTGCATTCGCAGTTCAAAAGTACGAATTAATAACGCAAAATTCCGACAATCCTTATGGCCTCCATGAAAGTAGAATACCAAGGTTCATTGCGCACGCTGTGCACACATGAAAAATCTGGTGACAGCTTTATAACAGATGCACCAATTGACAATCACGGTAAGGGGGAAGCTTTTTCTCCAACAGATTTGATGGGGGTTTCACTCGCATCATGCATGATTACGGTGATGGGAATTGCGGCGGAAGCAAGAGGGCTATCGTTTGAAATAGCCGACGCTCAGATAAGCAAAACTATGTCTGCGGCTCCACGTAGAATTGCAAAAATCGAGATATTATTGAAAGTTCAGGATCCGGGATATTCGGACACTGAAAAAGAAATTCTCACACGCGCAGCTCTTGAATGCCCAGTTGCCCTGAGCCTCCATCCTGATTTAGAACAAAAAACGGAGCTGCTTTTTGTGTAATTCATCTAGTCTACAACAGGCGCTTCTGCTTCAATGTCAGAATAAGCCGCGCATGCTTGTTTGTGAGGTGTACAAGACACCATTGTTGCTCCAAGAGCGATCACTAATGCAATAAGTCCAAATACCTTTTTCATGGCAAGAGAGGTTTAATGTGAAATTTTCCTTTTTGGGATTCCACAAATTTAGGTCGGTTTACGTAGTAGTTTCACAAAAGTTTCACGACGTTTTCAACAGCTTGATCTAAATTCGCTACATCATAAACGTTAAAACGCTCCGTTGTATTTCTTCGGTGTTGAATTTCCTTTCATGAAGACGCATTTATTGGCATCCGTTTTAGTACTCCTCATCTTGTTTACACAGGGTGACTCAACGTATGGACAAACAGCGCAACCTTTGTGGCTGAAACTCGACATGCACGAAGAATTTGTTAGGCAAAACGTGGACTCGACGCTAGGCAATGTCAAGCATTTGCATTCATTGCAGATTCAAAACCAAGCCGACGGCTACTTGCTATGGACCGTTGACAGCACGCTCGCAACAGATAGCGCCCTACTTGCCTGGGCACACGCGGGACCGCTTTTCACCTGGAATAATATTCGGATTCACTCCCAGCAAACCACCAAGTTAAAACGGCGCGGACGAAAGCTGCACAAATCTACAACCTGGGCATCGGTAAGCAATGAAATTGAAGCCACACTGACTGAGTTTGAAAACCATGGCTATCCCTTTGCGCAAGTTCGATTTGCAGACCTACAAACAGACTCAGCAGAAATATCGGTTGCACTGGAAGCTGTGCCTGGTCCATTGGTGTTGATTGATAGTTTAATTGTAAAATCTGACGACAAGGTCAACGCCCGCTATTTGCAGGCACATTTGGGCATTCGCAAAAACGATCTGTACAACGAATCGCAAATCCTGTCCATCTCGAAACGAATTCAGGAAATCGCTTTTTTGTCTGAATTAAGGCCCACTGAAGTCCAATTCACAGAAGAAGGGGCTTGGGTCAATGTGTACGTAAAACGCAAGAAGGCCAACGCTTTTAACGGAGTAATCGGCATTCAGCAAAATGACAATGACGACAAAATCACGATAACAGGCGACATCGACCTCAAGCTTCAGAATGTGATTAACCAAGGCGAGAGCATCCAACTTAACTGGAAGCGAATTCAGGCCGCCTCGCAACAACTGGAAATCAATTTATCTTATCCCTATTTACTACGCACCGCTTTGGGCATTGATGGTTCCTTGGATATTTTCAAGCGAGACTCCACCTTTTCGTCGGCCAATTTGAGTGGCGGACTCATTTATCGATTTGCGGCCAACAAGCTTATCAAGGCATTCGTGAGACAGGAATCATCAAGCACATCGCTCACGGGCACTCAGTTGAACTTGGCATCGAGCAAGGCAATTTCATATGGATTGGCGGGGCATTTTGAGTCGGTGGATTATCGGTTTAATCCATCGCGCGGAGTAGTTGTATCTCTTGAAGGGGCTGCAGGAACAAAAAGCATCGACCGCCCGAGCTTGGATGAAGATTCAGAAACCATCAAGTTGAACCAATATGCCTTTGCCGGAGGAGTAGATCTATACATCCCTTTATTTGGTCGGTTCGTGGGAAAAATAGGCAGCAAAGGAGCCACCAAGCTATCGGATGAGGTGTATGAAAATGAGATGTTCCGTTTTGGAGGCATGAAAACCATGCGGGGTATGGACGAAAGTTCGCACCAAGTTTCCTCCTATACTGTAGGCTCTGTAGAAATTCGTTATTTGCTTGAGCAAAATAGTTTTGTTCATTTGTTTTTCGATCAAGGATGGTGGGAAAGCAAGACACCCACTAAATTTGTAACCGATACGCCCATTGGATTTGGAGCAGGAATAAGTTTCGAAACCAAGTCGGGAATTTTTGCATTGACCTACGCCATGGGCAAGCAATTTAGCAACCCCATATTAATCAGGAATGCCAAAATCCACTTTGGATTCACTAGCTTCTTTTAATAGCGAGAACGATATAATGATTGCTGTATACATATTAATAGGTCTCGTTGCAGGTGGGTTGATAGGCTTTTTTTATGCTCGCACAAGGCAAATGTCTATTCCGGATGCCGAGAAACAGCATTTGATCAATCAGACTGCCGCTCAAGAAAAGGAATTATCCGATCTTCGAACTACGCATTTGGCGAATGCCAGAACAATAGCATCGCAGGAAGAACAGATCAAGAATCTCGAAATTCTCAAAGCACAACAAAAGGAAGATAATTTAAGAGAGCAGCAGCGACTTCAAAAAGAATTTCAATTGGTAGCGGCCAAAATCCTCGATGAGAACAGTGAGAAATTTACTAAGCAGAACAAGGCCAACATTGATTCGGTGCTCACTCCGCTGAAAGAAAAAATCAAGGAATTTGAGGAAAAAGTAGACGCTACTCATCGCCGGGACACTAGTGAACGGGTAGAATTGAAAGTTGAGCTGGAGAACTTGCTCAAGATGAACCAGCAGCTTTCGAATGATGCGCAAAACCTCACAACCGCACTCAAAGGAGAAAACAAGACTCAGGGGAACTGGGGCGAAATGGTGCTGGAGCGAATTTTAGAGAATAGCGGACTGAAACAGGGCGTTGAATACGACGTTCAGCATTCGGTTCAAGGGGAGGAAGGCAGGCGATTGCAGCCGGATATAGTTGTAAAGCTTCCAGACAACAAACACATTATCGTTGACTCAAAAGTTTCTTTGGTGGCCTATGAGCGGTTGGTGAATTCAGAAAACGAGGAGGACCGTCAAAAGTATTTGAAAGAACATCTTTTGTCGATTCGCACACATATTAAATCGCTATCGGAAAAATCGTATCAAACAGCAGTGGGGATGCACTCTCCAGATTTCGTATTGTTATTTCTTCCAATTGAGTCTTCGTTTGGCGTTGCGCTGAGTTCCGATGTGGAGTTGTACAATTATGCATGGTCGAGGAAAATTGTGATTGTGTCTCCTTCAACATTATTGGCGACCTTGCGCACGATTTCCTCTGTATGGAAGCAAGAACATCAAAACAGGAATGTATTGGAGATCGCTCGCCTTGCGGGGACTCTTTATGATAAATTTGTTGGTTTCACAGGCGACATGGATAAAATCGAGTCCAAATTACTCGACGCGCAGTCGGCTTTCGGAAGTGCCAAAGGAAAGTTGATTTCCGGCAAGGGGAATATGGTGAGCATAGCACAAAAGACAAAAAAGCTTGGGGTAAAATCCAAAAGAGAGTTTGGTGAATCATGGACGAGTAAGGAAGCTGAAGGTTTGCCAACGAATACAGAACAAGACGAAGAAACAAGTGAGGAATAAGCCGTTTTTCTTTTCGATGA
The DNA here is from genome assembly GCA_015665315.1 of Flavobacteriales bacterium. GTDB lineage: Bacteria > Bacteroidota > Bacteroidia > Flavobacteriales_D > Sanyastnellaceae > JADFAK01. The sequence goes on from JADFAK010000006.1 coordinate 24,361, forward strand.
TAATTTTGCTCCTATTATCCATAGGGTGCAGCAGTCCAGCGGGCATGCAATCGGGTCGTTATGACCGTTTGTATGATTACGAGGCCAAAGAAATACATCCTGATTTACTCATTCATCATGTGAGTGCCGACTCATCTGACATTCACTACAGTTTGAATGCTTCAGAATTTCTTTTTACGCGCTCGGAGGTGGGCAATCCCTACACCTGCAATATTGAGATTCAGTACAAAATTGTATACGTTCAAGACCTCTTGACGAGTGTATTAGATAGTGGATTGGTGATTATCAAGGAGGCCCGTGAGAAGGGTCAGAATGCAAATATCTCTGGGAAGATCAAGGTGGCCACACTCGGAAATCGGCATGGCACGTGTGAATTAGCTGTTGTTGACAAGCTAAGAAAAGTGGGGCAACCGGTGGAGATCGAAATCAACCGAAGAGATGGAAATGCGAGACAGAATATATTATTGACAGACGGTGATGGCCGACCATTTTTCCGCAATCGGATGTCCCCTTCGAGCACCTACAAAATATATTGTCCGCTCATTCAAGATGACCTCCAAGTGATTGAGCACAATCCTGAAATTGACCTTCCTCCTCCTCCATTTTCTGACTCAAAACCGGCATTCCCCGAGCTTTTGGAAGAGACCCGAACGATGATTTATTTAGATGCCGATCGCCGCGGATATCTGGAACTTTATCCGGGCGTATTTTCCATCGGCAACCAGAGCGAATTACTTCTTACCTTCAGTGTATCAGATGAATACTTTCCTGAGATTAAGACAGTAGATGCGATGGCTAATTGTTTGCGCTACATAACCTCGCGGGCTGAGTACGAGGGCATTATGAACAACAAAGATCCGCAAAAGAAGATCGAGCAGTTTTGGTTGGACTGCGGGGGTTCACAGGACCGAGCTAAAGAGCTCATTCGGATTTATTACAAGCGTGTCGAAGAGGCAAATCGGTATTTTAGCGCTGGCATCCCAGGATGGAAATCGGATCGAGGGTTAATCCACATAATTTTTGGCAATCCACAATCGATTGAACATAAGCGGGGAAGTGAAATTTGGTTTTACGGCGACCCCAATAATGCGGCATCTTTGCGATTCGTTTTTGATGAGGCGACAAATAAAACATTGAATAATTATTACATACTGCGACGAGACCGATTGTACAAAGCGCAATGGGAACGGGCGGTAACAAGTTGGCGAAATGGAAAGATTTACGAGGACTAGTACTTCAACAGACCAAGTTATTTGGGGAATTCACCCAATAATGGAGGCAATCAAGGCGGGCAAAACGATCGATCGAATTTTATTGCGAAAGCAACTCAAGGGCGACATGGTTTCGGAACTCGTGCAATTGGCAAAGGAGCATTCCATTCACCGACAATATGTCCCAGAAGTAAAACTGGATAAAATAACCCGAAAGAATCACCAGGGAGTGATCGCGTATATATCGGCAATAGACTTTCATGACCTAGGAGAGATCGCGTCAATGGCATTTGACCAGGGTCGGAGTCCGCGTTTCGTCGCACTTGACGGCGTGACAGACGTGCGTAATATTGGGGCGATAGCGCGAACGGCAGAATGTGCAGGAGTAGATGCTTTGATATTGCCGGCGAAAGGCTCGGCTCAAATCAATGCTGATGCGATCAAAGTCTCAGCCGGAGCCTTGATGCGGATCCCCGTGTGTAAAGTACCACACTTCATTCGTTCATTAGAAGACTTAAAAGCGAGCGGCGTCCAGATTGTAAGCTGCACAGAAAAATCTGACAGTACCATCTTTGAGGCAGATCTATCTGGACCATTGTGCTTCGTCATGGGGTCGGAGGACATGGGGATTCAGCCTTCTATCCTAGACATGAGTGATGCTTGCGTGGGAATTCCCATGCGAGGTGAGACTGCTTCGTTGAACGTTTCAGTAAGTGCTGGCATTGCTCTATTTGAAATGATTCGCCAGATTGAGCTTTCCGAAAAGTAATATTGGGGATAACATTTCCTGATTATCGGCAGACTTTTGGCCTTCAAGTCAAATATTTTTCCATCTTTGTTTGTTGTATCCCTCGATCCAATTGAGGTGTACACCTTAAACAAACGAACCATGATCAATACTAGAAAAACTCTTTTTCTCGGTTTGATGTTCATATGCACGATTGCGATTTCGAATTCGATCACAGCACAGAACACAGCCTATGGAGAACGTGTAATGTTCGTCGAAATTTCAAATCTCGATCCTTACACTTACAAAGACATTGTCGAAGGCCTAGAGTCTTCAAATGATTTCACCGTAAAGCAGGCATGTGTTCCTGCGGGAATCTTAATGCTATCAATTACTGAAGGCAATTCACACACATTGGATGAGAATTTTTCGACATTCAAAGGTGTAGTCATGCAAGCGACGGATTTAGAAGAGATTAAGATCATTGCTGAATATTCAGAGGATGATTTTAATGCGCGCTGCACAGAATTCAGGATGAGAAAGCCTGAGAAGTGATATTTCCCTCTCTACCAAGAACCACTAAAGCAATCTTTACATGAGGCTGAATTTGGATTTCAGACACCTAATAGCTGGTGCATTACTGATTACAACTGCATATCAATCTAGCGCACAATGTGATCTAGATACTATCCCCAACAATACGCTATACGTTGACAACAGCATGAGCGCCATTCAAATGGCACAAGAGCTAGTGGGAGATGGGGTTGAAATTTTCAACGTTTCTGTCAACGCTCATCCCTTGTCATATGGATACTATTGTCTTAAAGACGATGCTTTGGGAGAAAGCCAAGGTATACTTCTATCGACAGGACATGCTGAAAATGCTATTGGTCCGAATGACGAAACTGGCTTACCGGATATCGACGACGAAGGCAATTGTCTGAACTGTGCAGAGTACGACAACTTTTTTGCCGGTAGTCCTTTGTTGACTCTTGCCAATGGCGGATTGACAACGTGGGATGCTTGTACATTTGAGTTTGACATAGTTACTCAGGGAGACAGCTTGAAGTTTGACTTCATGTTTGCCTCCGAGGAGTACTTGGAATGGGTTGGATCTTCTTTTAACGATGTATTTGGATTCTTCATCACGGCAGACAATATTGGAACGGATGTGAACATTGCGTTGATCCCTCAGACCTTAACGCCCGTGGCCATCAACACGGTGAACCACATCGATAACTCAGAATATTTCTACAACAACCAAGATCCCTTGGGATTGGCAACACAGTACGACGGATTCACACAAGGTTTGCGCGCCGAAGTAGGGAACTTGATTCCTTGTGACACCATTCACCTCAAGCTCATCATCGCCGATGGTTCTGATCGAATCTATGATTCTGGTGTATTCATTAGCCGACTTGAATCCAACCCTATCACATTGCTGACTAGCACTGCTGGTGGTATTGATGACATGATCGAAGGTTGTAATGATGGTACGGTAACTTTCCAAAGTCAGTATGCACAAGCAAATGATTTAGACGTGATTTTCTCAGTTTCAGGTGATGCTAACTTTCCTGCAGATTACACTACGAATCCCGATTTGGCCACTTTGGACAACGGAGATGGAACTTATACCATTACAATACCCTCTGGGTCTGCTTCCGTCGACTTAGATATCAATACTATTTTCGATGGTATTCTAGAAGGCCAGGAATTTGTCACCATAACCTTACTAGAGCAGACATGTGATACGGTTATATTCAACAGCGAAGTCAATTTTGGCATTATAGATTCGCTGTCGGTTAGTCTTTCTGCTCTGCCGGAAGAGATTTGCCCAGGAAATTGTACGACACTTACTGGGGACGCACTCACTTTGGGTGATGCGACATTTACTTGGGATCCCATTGACGGACTTGACCCAGGTGCTTTAACTCAGGATGTATGTCCTGATGTGACTACTACTTATACACTGACTTCAAATCTTTCATTTTGTGAAGAGAGTGCCAGTGTGACTGTTGTGGTAACACCTCTCTTGATAGATTTTGACGTAACGCCAATAAACTGCGAAGGCAGTAGTACGGGCGATATTGATCTAACGATTCTAAATGGTCAAGCCCCGTACACCATCACTTGGGTCGATGGAGATGGAAATTTCATTTCCAACGACGAAGATCTTGTTGATGTACCGGAGGGGACCTACTGCGTAACGATTGAGGATGACCTTGGTTGTTTATTGGAAGATCAATGTGTTGATGTTTTGGTCGTAAACCCACTGGAAGTGACAGATGTATTATTTGCGGATTTCGCTTGTCAGGAAATTAGTTGTCCTGGCGCGTGTGACGGTTTGATCGACATCACCGTTGTTGGTGGTTCTGGCAACTATACGTACGCATGGACGGGCCCTTCATTCACAGCAGGCACAGAGGATATTTTTGACCTGTGCGAGGGTACCTATACCGTGACAATTACTGATGATGCTGGATGTGTAGTGATAGAGTCTTGGACTCTTGAGGCCCCTGCTCCATTGGAGATACAGCTAGAAGGAACAGTCGATGTACTGTGTACGGGTGAATCAACTGGACAAGCTTGTGTTACATCAACAGGAGGATGTCCTCCTTACTTCTACAGCTGGAGTCATGATGACAACTTGACCGCACCATGCGCATTGAGTCTGGCCAGTGACACATTCTACGTGCAAGTATCTGATTTGAATGGTTGCTTGAGTACAGATTCGGTGGAAGTAATCATAGCTGAGCCAATCGAGCCAATTACTGTAGTCATTGACAATATCTTTATTTACCCAGGTGGATTTAACGTATCCTGCCCAAATGCTCAGGATGGAGCGATTGACATCACCGTAACAGGTGGAATTCCGAATTATGTCATTCAATGGAACAACTTGGATACTCCTTACGGATCATTTTTAGAAGATCCGACGAATGTCCCATGTGGTTCGAATGAATTGACGGTGACCGACGATAATAACTGTGTTTACACGGAGATCGTTGAACTTACTTGTGTTCCTGATTTGTTCTTAGATTATACAACAGTTCAAAATCCATGTGGCGCACCTGATGCATCACAAGGAGAGATACACTTGACAAATTACGGTGGAGGAAATGGCGGACCACATACTGTTACTTGGATCTCCGGACCAAGTTGTGGAGTATGCGTAGGGGACGATCTTACTGGTTTGGATTCTGGAAACTATGTCGTTGAATTAGAGGATGCTCAGGGATGTACAGAACAGTTCGTGATTAACATTGGTCAGAACTTAGATTTTACAATTACAGAATCAGTAACTGATGCCACATGCTTCGGCACATGTGATGGGGCAATCGATGTTTCTGTCGTTCCAGAACTTGGTACAGAAGTTTATTCGTGGGTAGGACCAGATTTCACGGCTGCCACTTCTAGTATAACAGACTTATGTGCTGGCACATATACCTTAACGATTACTCAAGGTGATTGCGAGCAGCAATTTACTTTTGTTGTAGACCAACTCCCTGAAATAATGGTTGAAGTAGTTTCGATTGTTGAGCCTTCTTGTATTGGTCAAAACGATGGTTCTATTGATATTGCTGTTTCTGGAGGGACTGGTATTCTTACAGTTGACTGGCCTGCAATTCCATCATGCGGAGGTTGGCCTGGTGCTGGGAATGTAGTATCACTATCTAATTTAGTAGCCTGCGACTATATCGTCAATGTGACTGATGGAACTGGCTGCGTTGTTACCGATACCATTTCTTTGGAAGCGCCTCAAGTTATGATAATTGACTTGCAAGTGTCGCTCGTAGACGGTTTGTTCAATATCAGTTGTAATGGAGCACAAGACGGATCTATTAGCGCATCAGTGAGCGGAGGAACACCTGATTGTGTTACTTATGCACCAGAATGTTATGAGTACGATTGGAGTGCATGTGATGATGTTACACAATTTGGAAACGATGTCAACTCGACTTTCGTCACCGACCTAGCGGCGGGTGTGTATTGTGTGAATGTAACTGATATCAATGGATGTCTTGCGACTTCGACAATCAACATGACGGAGCCGGATCCTATTGAAAGCAGTGGGAACGTTTCTGACTACAATGGATGTAACATCAGTTGTTTCGGTGCCAATGATGGATGGATTGTTCCAGAGATCACAGGTGGCAGCAGCGATTATGAAAATTTTGAATGGATCAGCGGTGGATTAACGGTTGACCCATTTGCAGTGGATACTATTCAGGATTTGGGTCCAGGAGAGTATTGTCTGTATGTGATTGATTCAAATGATTGTGAGGACACAATATGTTGGACGATCGCAGAGCCTGCTTTAATTGAGATCAGCATTGACAATATTCAAGATGTAACTTGCTACGGTTATTCTGATGGCTCTATTTCAGTGAGTGCTATTGGTGGATGTGGAGTTTTGAGCTACAATTGGGTGGATTTAGAGGCGAATCTATACGTTGGTAATGTCCTCACCGGACTGCCAGCAGGAACCTATACGCTGACTGTATCGGACGAAAACGGATGCTCGAATCAAGCAATTGTCAACGTATTTGAACCAGACCTCTTCGAGGTGAGTTTGGATGCACCTGTTCAGGGAGATGAAGTTGAATTTATCTTGCAGTGCAATGGTGACACTACTGGTTCGATCAACGCAACAATTACTGGTGGAATTCCTGATTATGGATATTCTTGGGCCGATTGTGATGACAACTTCTTGTCTAACGAAACAAGCCTCACGGGATTGGGAGCTGGATGTTATTGCTTGACGGTTACAGATGATGCTGGATGCGAAGCAACTTCTTGTCTGGACATTACAGAACCAGATGAGCCTTTGATTGTGACATCAGACCTCTCACTATATCCGGGTGACTTTAACATCAGTTGTGCTGGAGCTGGAGATGGATTTATCGACCTGACTGTTAGTGGTGGAGTTCCTGACTACACGTTTATTTGGCATGTAGATGGGGATACTACTTTGATTTCAGTGGATGAAGATTTACTTAATCTGAATCCAGGTATTTATGACGTTTTGGTTACCGATCAAAACGGATGTGATACTACCTTGTTTTTAGAGTTGATCGAGCCGCCAGCTATTTTGGTCCCTGCCGACATTTTGACGTATGACGGAGGATTCAATGTATCATGTTATGGAGAGTGCGACGGTGAAATAACTATCAGTCCAGCTGGTGGAGTTGGACCATTGGTAATAACTTGGTCGGCACCATTGACTTCGAATAGCGAAACCGTTTCTAATTTATGTGCTGACACCTATAGTGTATCAGTCATGGATAGTATTGGCTGTGAGATAATCACTCAATTCGTTATTTCCGAACCAGATTCTCTGCAGTTTAATGAAATCATCACCCCTATCTTTTGTTTCGGAGACAGCAATGGGGCTATTGACGCCAATATTTCAGGCGGAAGTGGAACTTATGATTTGATTGAATGGACACCGGATGTTAGTGATTCAGAAGAAGCATTGGGATTAGGAGCAGGTGAATACTGCTTGAATGTTGAAGATTCAAACGGTTGTGTTGCCACTGAATGTTGGGAAATTGACGAACCGGAAGAACTCATTATTGACTTCGCAGCTGTGGCCGCGAATTGTGGTGCTTGCGATGGTTCGATCGACATAACAGTGACCGGCGGAACAGGAGTTCTGACATATACTTGGACTGGAGCTGGAGTAATAGATGGAGATGAGGATCAACAAGATCTTTGTCCTGGAGACTATACGGTTACGGTAACTGATGAGAACTTATGTTCGGAAAGTGAGACCATTACAATAGATGGTCCGGCTCCTATTGTAGCCAACGAGACAATTACTCAGCCGCTTTGCTATGGTGATTGCGATGGTGAAATAATCCTAGACATTGAAAATGCCGCTGATCCATTTGAAGTAGAATGGACACAAGACGGACAAGTAGTTGGAACAGGAATCATCCTAGATGAAATCTGTGAAGGTTCATTTACAGCCACCGTATTGGATGCTGAAGGTTGTTCGAACTCTTTTGACTTCGTTATTTTCCAACCCGACTCAATGACAATAAACGGATTCAGTCCTTTGTTTGCCAATGGCTACAATGTTTCTGAATTTGAAGGTACAGATGGATCGTTAACTACGAATATAACGGGAGGAACGCCTGACTACACACTTGAATGGGATGGACCAACTGGAATTGATGACGATGAGACGGAAGCAGACGGTTTGAGCGCTGGCAACTACACGCTTACTGTTACAGATGCGAATGGTTGTGTGAAGGACACGGTAATCGTTCTCACTCAGCCAGACGACCTTACGTTGCCCACAGGACTTTCTCCAAATGCCGATGGCTCGAATGACTTTTACGTGATCCTAGGCGTTGCCGAACATCCAGACAACGTATTCAAAGTCTTTAATAGATGGGGAAATCTGGTCTACGAAAAAACGGGTTACAACAACGAATGGTACGGTCAAGGAGTAAATGATCAAGATTTACCTGACGGTACCTATTACGTCATTTTTGAAGCCGACGATAGATCATTCAACACCTTTGTAGATCTAAGACGTTAAGCCTAACACAACGATGAACATGAAGAAAGCACTATATATTATCTTCGGAATGCTGCTAGGAGGTTCAGCCTACGGACAGCAAGAAATCCAAGTCAGTCAGTACATGTTTAATGGACTGCTTTTGAATCCTGCTTATGCGGGATCTCATCAGTACTTCAGCAGTAGCTTACTGCATCGGAGTCAATGGGTAAACTTTGACAAAGCACCTACGACCCAAGTTTTTGGGATCGATGGTCCCATTGCCAAAGATCGACTTGGCGTAGGCCTACATGTGACCAATGACCGACATGGTGTTATTAGCCAATTGGAGATTGGAGGAGATCTTGCCTGGCGCACGCCACTTGGTCCTGGAAATCTTGCACTTGGTGTCCGTGCGAACGTCGCCTCGTACAGTGCCAACTTATCAGATGTGACTGTTTGGGATGAGAACGATGAGGTTTATTCGTTCAATGACTACTCTGGTGAATTGGTTACCAAATTTGGATTCGGAGCGTATTACAACACGGATAGATGGTACGTCGGAGTTTCAGTACCTGTTATTTATTCTCTCGATGACAAGATCCTGCCAGCGGTAACAACAAATTCAAGTTACTTTACCCAACATTACTATTTGAACGGTGGGGCAGTCTTCGATATCAATTATAACGTGGCTGTAAAACCGTCGATCTTGCTGAAATATACCCCAGCAGCTCCAGCTGAAGTTGACATCAATTGTAACTTTTTACTATTTCAACGCTTATGGTTGGGAGCGGGATGGCGATCAGGTGATGCAGTTATTGCCATGATTGAATACAACATTACTCCACAACTGCGGGCGGGTTATGCGTACGATTTCACGACCACAGAAATTCGACAATACTCTAGTGGTTCTCACGAGATCATGCTTGGTTTTGATTTTGGAAAGAATGTTGACATCAAGAAACGCTCTCCAAGATATTTTTAAAGAAAGGACAATGAAAGGAAACATCACAATATACCTCGCATTAGCAATTGCATTCTTCTTCTCTTCGTGTGCTAGCATGTATCTCAAAGATGGAAATGTAGCCTACGAGCAACTGAAGTATAAGGAAGCCATTCATCAGCTAGAAAAGGGACTCGCCAAAAAAGATGACCTGCAGGCGCGAATCAACTTGGCCAACGCTTATATGAAGGTGAACAACTTCGAACAGGCCATGGCCAATTACGAAATGGCTTCACTTGACCCTAGCATAACCGATGCAGACCGAATAAATTTTGGTCGAGCGATGATGAGCAACGGGAATTATGACCAAGCTTTCGATGTGTTTGACGGAATTCTATCGCGAACTCCAGGAAACGAAACTGCTCAAAAATTGAGAACATCATGTCGTTCGATTGACGAAATGAAAATGGACTCAGCATTGGTACAAGTAAACGATATCGGATTGTCTACCGCTGGTTCGGCATTTTGTCCAACCAAATTTGAAAACGGACTCCTCTTTTCTGTTGTGCAGGCTGGAAAGATGAATAAGGATCCATATACCGGCAATTCATACATCGACTTGTATTACAGTCAGAAAGAAGGTGAGGCTTGGAAAGCTCCGACAAAAGTAGAAGGTGTTAATGGAAAATACCACGACGGAATCGCTACAGTTTCAGCTGATGGTAATACAATGATACTTACTCGTAGTAATTACAAATCAAAGCAGCAATTAGGTAAGGACGCAAACCATACCAATAATATGCAGCTCTACATTTCAAAGCGCGAAGAAGGACAATGGAGTGCACCGGAGGCATTGGCCTTTAACGATGTTCACTATATGTTTGCCCACCCATCGCTTTCGGCCGATGGATCTACCCTCTACTTCTCGTCTGATCTTCAAGGAGGTTACGGCGGAATGGACCTATATTCTTCATCATGGTCGGGGACAGAATGGTCTAAGCCAGTGAATTTGGGAACAAGTATCAATACAGATGGCGACGACGTATTCCCAGCCATCCACGGAGCTGATTCTCTGTACTTCTCATCAGATTCGCGCGAAACTATGGGCGGACTAGATATTCTATACTCGGTACGTCGAAATGGAGAATGGAGCACACCTTATCACATGCAATACCCCATCAACACAGCAGCAGATGACTTTGGTGTTTCAGTGAACCCAGGAGGTGAATCGGGGCTTCTGTCGTCTGACCGATCAGGTTCTGATAAAATTTATTCGTTCCAGATCTTCAATCCAGAATTGGCTGTTGATGGAATGATTGCCAATAAAAAGACCTTGGCTCCTCTACCAGGTATCAAGGTTTACATTAAAAACATTACAGACAATACCGTTGAAGAATTAACGACGGATGCCAATGGCAAGTTTGCTGTTGACCTCTTGCCAGGTAAAGACTACGAGATTAGAGCCGAAGATGATGCCTATTTTGCCATTACAGAGACTATTTCAACTAAAAACAAGACGGAAGATGAGACTTTCAATGTTGTCTTGGAAATGGAAGAGTTATTTGTCACTGACAATGGAGATGGAACAGGCGACGGCACTGGCGATGCGAAAGGATCGGGTACGGGTGATGACAAAGGGACTGGAACTGGAAAAGGTGACGGCAAAGGAAACGGTGATAAAAGCTATCCCCTTCCTGACATTCACTGGGACTACAACAAGTGGGATATTCGACCAGATGCAGTTCCTTATTTGAATGACCTTGTCAAGCTATTGAAGGACAATCCGAAATTGAAAGTCGAAATTCAGTCTCATTGCGACTCTCGCGGTGGTGATTTCTTCAATATCCAACTCTCAAAAAAGAGAGCTGCGGCTGTTGTTGACTACCTTGTTCTCAAAGGAATATCTAGAAGTAGTGTTACTTCACAAGGTTATGGAAAACGCAAACTCTTGAATAAATGTGCTACTGGCGTACCTTGTACTGAGGAAGAGCATCAAGAGAATCGTAGAACAGAATTTATCGTGACTGAACGAAGAAAATAGAATCGCACTTGGCGGTTAAGTAAAAAGGCCTGTCATACGACGGGCCTTTTTTTGTTTGCAGGTTACTTGCTACGAAGCAAGGATATCATTCGACTTATCAGCATCATTTGCCGAAGGCTAAATCCTTTTAAATGGCCTTTTTAATCGCCTCCGAAAACGTTGCGTTCTCTATTTTGCTGTCCACCCATTTCCTGAAGTCGAAGTACTTGAGAACGACTTTATCTCCTGGTTGATTGGCCAATTCATCGAGCTTCTCTTTGAACTGGATGAACATCTCCTTTCTATCAATCACATTGGTCAATCGGATGAGCTTTCGTATCATTTCAATCACCAATTTTTCAAACTCAAAATCTCGCTGACGCTTGTGGAGGTACCGTTGTGTAGACTTCGTTATATACTCGAGCAAATCGAAATTGGCCAATTCAAAATGGATGACCAAGTTGAACAACCGGGCATACGAGTACAAATCTTGTCGAAGCGTGTTCTCGTTATCATTCAATACTTTGTTAATCCAGAACAAAGCCTTGTTGTATTTCCCCGCGCCAAAATAAATGTAAGCTATGTGGTAGAAGAACTCCAATTCTTGCTCCTTGTGCAAGAGTCCCGACCATTCTTCTAAACTTTCTATAACCTCATCGACGATTCCCAGTCCTTTCTCAAAATCGCCAGTTTGATGGCATATCTTGAGCTCTCCAATTTGAGAGTCTTTGAAGATATTCACTTGAATATCCGTGCGATTGAAGCCACTCAACTTGGCTGAATTTTTCAATTCTTCAATCATGGTCTTAGACCTATCAAAGTGTCCCAAGTCAATTTGGCATGAGATCATATTGCTCAACGCACGCACATACCTTTTCGACAGGTCTTTGCGGATCTTCGGATTATCATCTAGTATTTGCTTCGTTTTTTCAAACTTGTCATAAGCCATTGCATAGTCTCCGTTGGCCAAGTTGCAAAAACCCTGTGTGTAGTAACAAATACTTGCCGCACGCTTAGAAAGTGCTGTATTCTTTCCTTTGATCAAGGGGTGATTGGCTATTTCTTGAACCAACTGCCGATCCTCGTCATTCCTCACGTAGCCGCCAGAGCGAAATACGTAGTTGATTTTCGAATACAAGACGTGATAAGCAGCTAGATTTCTCAACTTCTCGATGATCTCCTGTTCTTCCCGAATCAAGGAGTCAAGGTCTTTGGTGAACTCTCCATCCTCAAAAGCCTCCTCAAGAAGCAATTTTTCCCAGCTAATTAGTTCGAATAGAAAGTAGAATTTTTCATGAATGATAGCCATCTTCTTGGCTCGCATGAGAAACTTGTTGCACTCCTTGAACAACGCCTTGTTGTATAGAATCTCAATATTCTTGATTTCCTGCTTCAACAGTGAACTCGCCGAATTGTCGGAATGGTAAGCTCTAAGACTCTTCAGAATTAATTTGTATAGATGGTTCTTTTCCGAAGGAAAGTGCTTGATAAAAGTCTCGTTTTTGAACTGCTCTTTAATGCCCGACTCATCGTATTCCGACTGTTTATCAATCGAATCGAAAATTTTAAGGTAGTTCTTATCCCCACTTTGAAGAGAGGACGACAGCTTAAAAAATCTCTTCTCTGATTTAGAGAGAGACTGGATCAAATCGAACAATTCTGTAGAAGGCTTCATATTCTCTAGCGTTGATCTTGCGATTAAAACAATGGCTCGGTTAATTGGAAAGAAGTCGACATAAAAACAATCGCATAGCAATCCAACTATATTTAATACACCCCATTTCTAATCTACCCTACCTCACAGCACAAAATAAATTAATTGTATGCGCTACCCGTCAAAATTAGCCCGAAAAAGGTAGATTACATGGGATGAGACAAAAAAATATTATCTTAATCACAGGATTATCTCATAGATATATACAATGGTAGCAATTCAATGTAATCAGGTGACCGCTAGGCTTCGCCTCCCCCTAATTCTCGTGTTTGGGTTTCTAATAATAAACGCAGCCCATGGTCAAAAACGAGTTACTGGTAGCCACTTTTGCAAACAAGGAAAAGTAAGCTGGTATGGATTTCAAAAAGACGAAAGCGACAATGATCGCAGCGACACATTGGATCTCGCTTCACAACATATCATCCTCGACGTAACCGATTTCTCGGGCCATACTATTAAGGGTTCTTGCTATTCACGTTTTAGTTCCCTGCTAGACAACGTGGGCTCCATTTCATTCGATCTACTTTCAATGACAATTGACTCTGTGACAAGCACAAATGGTGCAATCCTCCCCTATTCGTACAACGATGAGTTATTAGTTGTTCAGCTTCCCGAAGATTTGAATACAGGGGACACGAGTTCGGTATGGATTCATTACCAAGGCACACCTACCCTAGATGATTCTGGTTGGGGTGGTTGGTATTGGACTGGTAATTACGCATTCAACTTAGGTGTGGGCTTTGCCGCTGAGCCGCATAATTACGGACGTGCGTGGTTTCCCTGCTTCGACAATTTCGCCGAGCGATGCACCTACTCTTTTTCTGTGCTTACATCGGGGGGAAAGAATGCCTGGTGCAATGGGGAATTGATGTCGATAGACACCCTAAACACCGATTCCATCGTTTCTCATTGGGCCATGAATGAAGAGATTCCTTCTTACTTGGTTTCCGTGGCCGTTTCAACCTACACTTCGGCTGTTGACATGTTTGCTAGCCTTGGCGGCAACGAAATTCCTATGCACCTGACTGCTCACGCCAGTGATACAGCTGCAGTCAAAGCTTCATTTATACATTTGACTGATGCCATGGATGCCTTTGAATCTGGATACGGCGTTTATCAATGGCCTCGCGTAGGCTACGCCTTTGTTCCTTTCAATGGAGGGGCCATGGAGCACGCAACAAATATTGCTTATCCTGTTGCGCTAGCCAATGGGAGTCTGACTTATGAGACCTTGATGGCTCATGAACTGGCTCATCATTGGTGGGGAGACCTTGTCACATGCCGCACAAAAGAAGACATGTGGATCAACGAAGGAATGGCGTCATATTCTGAAGCACTTTTTATAGAGTGGCTGGAAGGAAGCGAGGCTTATCTGAACTATGTCAAAGAGAATAGAAAGGACGTTCTGACTACGGCGCATGAAAGCGACGGTGGATACTTTCCCGTTTCAGGAATAGGCACTGAAATCACCTATGGCGACCACGTGTACAACAAAGGAGCTGATGTCGCTCACAACCTAAGACTGTTAATGGGAGACGAGGATTTTTTCGCAGCACTGACTTCCTTTTTAGAAGAGAACGCCTTCTCATCTGTAACGAGCGAGCAATTGAGAGATCACCTTGACGCGTCTAGCTCTCAGGACGTAAGTTCCTTCTTCAACCCCATGATCTTCAACCCAGGATTCATGGAATTTAGCATCGACGGATACTCGATCACCGAAGTGGGAGATAGTGAGGAGATTACTATAGACATTCGTCAAAAGCTTCATTACGCCCCCGAATTTTATGGGAATGCCCCGTTGGAAATTACGGTGATGGACCTCATGGGGAATACAGAGACATTTAATGTTATCGCCGATGGACAATACTCGACCGTCTCGGTGACCACAAGTTTGGAGACGGAAAAAGTCTTTCTGGAATTTGCTGGAAAGCTGAACCAAGCGGTACTAGGTGAGACTCAGACTATGTATGAAACGGGAATTACGAATTTCAATTATGCTGAGTTCTATTTTGACATCGACGCCATGAATGAGGGAGACTCAATATGGCTTCATGTTGAAAACCACTGGGTTGCAGCCGATCCACTTCAAAGCCAGGTAGAGTTTCATATTGCAGATGACCGTTTCTGGCGCATCGATGGATTCATCCCCGACGATGCTGAAACCATGGGCCGCATTTCATACACTGGCAATCCCATTGGGACCAACTATTTCGACCCGCTATTCTTCGAAGAACTTAGTGCCAATCAATTGAATGAAGATTCGTTGATATTGGTATATCGGCCGGATGCGAGCCACCTCTGGCAGGAGTATGACGACTACGAATTGAATGTTCAGGGATCGGCAAACAACTCACAGGGACAGATCAAATTTTACCAAGTCCGCCCGGGAGATTACGCTTGGGCATTTCGAACAGGCGAAATTTACGTGAACAACCTTGACTCGTATGCAGGTCTGTCAATTTACCCGAATCCAGCCACAGATATCGTTCAAATTCAAGGATTTCAAGAGGGCGACAAGATTCACATATTCGATGCTTCTGGGCGATTGGTGCTCACCTCATCTGATTCGATCATCTCGGTAAATTCCTTGTCTCGGGGACAGTATACCGTGCGCATACAACGCGCGTCGACGATTATACAGTCCATGCATCTCACTTGCCACTAGTGCTTGTGACCTTACGAAAGAGCGTTGAATCATTTGCGTTTATCGCTTGAAAAACTCGGGGGTGAAAAGACTATTTTCTAGCCATTCGGCAAATGGGGATACGCCTTGAACGGGAATTTAGAGCATATACTTTTGATAGGCGCATGCGCGCAAATGACCTGCAAACTGTAGTGTAAAATTCGGTCGTAAAGCTTACGGCATGTACTTGAAGTTCCTGCCTGGGTAATTGCCCATTTTACCAAGTTGTTCCTCTATTCGGAGCAATTGGTTGTACTTGGCAACACGATCAGAACGAGAAGCTGATCCGGTTTTTATCTGGCCCGTATTGAGCGCCACAGCCAAATCGGCAATTGTCGAATCCTCAGTCTCCCCGCTTCTGTGGCTCATGACAGAGGTATACCTGTTGCGGTGAGCCATCTCCACGGCTTCAATCGTTTCAGTGAGTGTTCCAATTTGATTTACTTTTATCAAAATCGAATTGGCAATACTCAAATCGATCCCTTTTTTCAATCGCTTCGTATTCGTAACAAAGAGGTCATCACCAACCAGCTGTACCTTGTCACCAAGGGCATCGGTCATAAGTTTCCATCCGTCCCAATCATCTTCATCGCAACCATCTTCGATCGATGCAATTGGATATCTCTTGGCCCAGTCGCTCCAAAAATCGACCATCTCGGAAGGTGAAAGTTTGTCTCCAGTTGATTCGAGGTTATAGGTCTTGGTCTCCTTATTATAGAACTCCGACGACGCAGCATCAAGGGCGATGAGCATGTCTTCACCAGGCTTGTAACCGGCCTTTTCGATGGCTTGCATTACTACTTTAAGCGCATCCTCATTGGAACCTAAGTTGGGAGCAAAACCACCTTCGTCACCCACGTTGGTTGACATGCCTTGATCTTGGAGCACCGACTTCAAATGGTGAAACACGGTTGTTCCCATGCGTAGGGCGTCAGCAAATGTTTCAGCGCCGACCGGCATGATCATAAACTCTTGGATGTCAATCTTGTTATCGGCGTGCGAACCACCGTTCAAGATATTCATCATGGGAATGGGCAGTGTTCCTGCATTTACGCCGCCGACGTAACGGTAAAGAGGTTGACCGCATGCTTCAGCAGCTGCTTTTGCACAAGCTAGGGACACCCCTAGGATCGCATTTGCGCCAAGAATAGACTTCCCTTCGGTTCCATCGATTCCGCACATGGCTTTATCGATGAGCGGTTGATCGAAAATATACGCGCCATTCAATTCATCGTTGAGAATCGTATTGACGTTGTCTACTGCTTTCAAGACACCTTTTCCAAGGTAGGTATCAGGATCTCCGTCACGCAATTCTACTGCTTCCCAAATTCCTGTACTTGCTCCGGAAGGCACTGCTGCCCGACCGAAGATCCCATTTTCCAGAATTACATCTACTTCGACGGTAGGATTTCCACGCGAATCGAGAATTTGGCGGGCTTGAACTTTAGCAATATAACTCATGGCACGTAATTAGGCGACTGGTTGATTCTTATGTTCTTTTATGAGAGCTACGAATTGATCGAAAAGGTATCTCGAATCATGTGGCCCTGCAGAGGCTTCTGGATGGTATTGGACGCTAAACACAGGTTTTGACTTGTGTTGAATGCCGGCAACAGTTTGGTCATTCAAATGGACATGCGTCATTTCCATGTTTGCATTCCCTTTCAAAGACTCTTGGCTTACCACAAAACCATGGTTTTGAGATGTGATTTCACACTTTCCGGTAAGCAAATTCTTAATCGGATGATTGATTCCACGGTGTCCGTTGAACATCTTCTCTGTAGACAAACCTTGTGATAACGCGAGCAATTGATGCCCTAAGCAGATCCCAAACAAAGGAATATTCGAATCAACTAAAGCTTTCACTTGTTCTACCACGAGTGGCATTGCAGAGGGGTCTCCTGGGCCATTTGACAACATGATACCGTCGGGGTTCCAGGATAATATTTCATCGGCCTTTGTATCGTGCGGGAAAACGCGCACATCGCAACCTCGTTCATTTAGGCAGCGAATAATGCTGAGTTTCACACCTACATCCAGCAACGCTACTTTAACACTCGGCTGGGTTCCAGGGGTATCAAAAACAGACTTAGTAGAAACAAAAGAAGCCAATTCCATTCCTTGCATGGATGGAACTTCTTTCGCCATGGCTTTTAGTTTTTCAACGTCTTTAATCTCGTTTGAAATAACAGCATTCATGGCCCCTTTTTCACGAATATGGCGCACCAGAGCACGTGTATCGATGTCTGACACTCCCATTTTCCCGTCTCTTACAAGATACTCCTGAAGCGTCATCTCGCTGCTAGTGCGACTATCGACTTTAGAGAACTTCTTGCACACGATGCCGGCCACCTTAATTGAATCGCTTTCAATTTCTTCGGGGTGGATACCGTAATTACCGATATGTGAAGTTGTCATGATCACAATTTGACCAAAGTAGGAGGGGTCAGAGAAGATCTCTTGATATCCGGTCATTCCAGTATTGAAGGCAATTTCACCTGAGGTAGTTCCGGTTTTACCGACACCTACTCCTTGAAATACTGTACCATCTTCAAGAACGAGGTAAGCTATATTTGAATCCATTTCAGACATGTTGCAAAATTAATTCGCCGCGCGAACATAGGAAAGAAGAGTGGGGCTAGATATGCACAAACATCAATTCTTTTTCACAAAAAAAAGGGATAGTACTAAAAAGCACTACCCCTTGATTATCCTTTAGCCTACTATGCTAAGCTTTGTCATCAGTCTTATTTTCAGAGCTGTCTGACTCACCAGCATCAGTTGCCTTATCGGCAGCTGCTTTGGCTGAATCTGTGGCATCGGCAACTGCATCTTTCGCTGCAGCAACTGGGTTAACCACTTCATCTTTCTTTTTAGCACCACCACGACGTGTACGCTTTTTCTTTGCTGTAGTATCAGCACCGTATATCTCATTAAAATCAACCAATTCGATCATGCACATATCAGCGGCATCACCAGGACGGAATCCTGTTTTGATGATTCGCGTGTATCCGCCATCACGGTTACTGACCTTAGGTCCTATACTTCTGAAGAGTTCCTGCACTGCGAACTTATCTCGCAATGAGCGGAAAACCATTCTTCTAGAATGTGTAGAATCGGTCTTTGATCGGTTAATAATAGGCTCAACGAACATTCGCAATGCTTTCGCTTTCGCGACTGTTGTGTTAATGCGCTTATGCTCAATGAGGGAGCTAGCCATGTTTGCTAACATAGCCTTTCGGTGAGCTGTTTGTCTACTCAGGTGATTAATTCGCTTCCCGTGTCTCATCGCTTACAGAGGTGTTCAAATAAGATTAATTCTTATTTCAGTTGTTATTCTTTATCCAGCTTATATTTAGCTGTGTTCATTCCAAAATTCAATCCCTTGCTCTCTACCAACTCTTCGAGTTCTGTAAGAGACTTCTTACCGAAGTTTCTGAATTTGAGCAAGTCATTTTTGTTGTATGAAACAAGGTCACCCAATGTTTCAATATCAGCCGCTTTCAAGCAATTCAATGCTCTTACCGACAGATCCATGTCTACCAATTTAGTTTTCAGCAACTGACGCATGTGTAGCGACGTTTCATCAAACTCTTCGGTTTCTGCTTTCTCTTCACTCTCCAAAGTGATTTTCTCATCAGAGAACAACATGAAGTGGTGAATAAGAATTTTCGCAGCTTCTTGAAGGGCATCTTTGGGCATGATAGAACCATCTCCATCAATATCAAGGATTAGCTTCTCATAATCCGTCTTTTGCTCAACTCGGAAGTTCTCTACCGCGTACTTTACGTTGCGGATAGGAGTAAATACAGAGTCGATGAAGATTGTTCCGATAGCTGCATTGGAAGTTCTATTTTCCTCAGCAGGAACATATCCACGTCCTTTTCCAACGTTGATTTCCATGTTCACTTTGACCGAAGGGTCAAGGTTACAGATAACCAAATCGGGGTTAAGTACTTGGAAAGCCGAAGTGAATTTACCTAGGTCGCCAGCTGTAATTTGCTCTTGACCAGAGATAGTAACAAGTACTCTTTCGCTAGCAGTTTCAGCTATTTGTTGCTTGAAACGAACTTGCTTAAAGTTCAATACCATTTCGGTAACATCCTCAACAACACCTTTGATTGTAGAGTATTCGTGATCTACTCCATCAATTTTGATAGAGGTAATCGCGAATCCCTCCAAAGACGAAAGAAGAATTCTTCGCAATGCGTTTCCGATAGTGATACCGAATCCTGGTTCGAGAGGTCTGAATTCAAATTGTCCTTTGAATTCATTCGAATCGATCATTACGACTTTGTCAGGCTTTTGAAAATCTAAAATTGCCATACGAGGTGTAAAATTTTATTACTTAGAGTACAATTCGACAATAAGCTGTTCCTTGATATTCTCAGGAATTTGCTCACGTGTTGGATAATCCAGGAATCGACCTGTATAATCTTGTTTGTCCCAATCCAACCATTCACTTTTGTTGGTATTGGCAGCTAGAGAATCAGTGATTGCCAAAAGAGACTTAGATCTCTCGCGCACACCAACAACATCACCCGGACGCATTTGATAAGAAGGTATGTTTACCACCTCACCGTTTACCGTAATGTGTTTATGTGAAACCAATTGACGCGCACCACGACGTGTGTTTGCCACACCTAATCTGTAGATTGTGTTGTCAAGTCTCGACTCGCAAAGTTGCAATAGTACTTCACCGGTAATACCAGTTTTAGCAGATGCCTTCTTAAACATGTTCGAGAACTGACGCTCCAAAATACCATAAGTATATTTCGCCTTTTGCTTCTCTGCAAGCTGAATGTTGTATTCGCTTACCTTAGACCTACGTTTGTTTGGTCCGTGTTGCCCAGGAGGATAGTTCTTTCTCTCCAGCGCCTTGTCAGGGCCGAAGATTGGTTCTTTAAATCTCCTAGCAATTTTCGATATGGGTCCCGTGTACCTAGCCATTATTCCGACTTTATGATTCGGTTAAACTCTTCTTCTTTTGGGAGGTCGACAACCATTGTGTGGCATTGGAGTCACGTCAATGATTTCAGTTACCTCTACTCCGCTATTGTGCAGTGATCTAATTGCAGACTCACGTCCAGAACCAGGTCCTTTCACATATACCTTCACTTTTCGCAAGCCGTATTCATGTGCTTCTTTGGCACACTCTTCGGCAGCAATTTGTGCAGCGTAAGGAGTATTTTTCTTGGAACCTCGGAATCCCATTTTACCTGCCGAGGACCAGGAAATCACCTGGCCTTGGGTATTTGTCAACGAGATGATAATGTTGTTAAATGATGCGCGAATATGCGCTTCACCAACAGCATCCACCCGGACGTTCTTTTTCTTTTTCGTACTCTTTGCCATAATACGTTGAGGTTATCCGACCAATTAGGCCTTCTTCTTGTTAGCAACTGTTTTACGCTTACCTTTTCTGGTACGCGAGTTGTTCTTAGTTCTTTGTCCACGCAATGGCAAGCTATTTCTATGACGGATTCCTCGGTAGCATCCGATATCCATCAATCGCTTGATATCCATTTGAACTTCAGAACGGAGAGCTCCTTCAACTTTGAATTCACCACCATTGATGATCGCACGTATATTGGACAACTCTTCATCGTTCCAATCTTTCACACGGGTGCTGACATCAACGCCAGCTTTTTCCAAAATCTTCGTTGAACGACTTCTGCCGATTCCGTAGATATAAGTAAGGCCAATTAGCCCTCTTTTGTTTGTAGGTAAATCTACACCTGCTATCCTAGCCATAGACTAAATAGTTTATCAAAAACTCCGGTATTACTACCCTTGTCTTTGTTTGAGTTTGGGATTCTTTTTGTTAATGACGTAAAGTCGTCCTTTTCTTCGTACGATCTTGCAATCGGCCGAACGTTTCTTTAATGATGCCCTGACTTTCATGTCCTAATTCTTATATCTAAATGTTATCCTTCCTTTGGTCAAATCGTACGGCGACATGCTTACTTTCACTTTATCACCTGGTAAGATCTTGATATAGTACATTCTCATCTTTCCACTAATGTGGGCTGTAATGATATGTCCGTTCTCAAGTTCCACCCGGAACATTGCATTCGAGAGTGCCTCGATGATCGTTCCGTCGGCTTCAATTGATGCTTGTTTTGCCATATTCTATTTTACCAATTCTAAAACTTCTTCTATGTACTTAAATGTCGATAATACTTCTGCTTTGCCCTTTCGGACTACCACATCATGTTCAAAGTGTGCTGATGGTTTAGCATCGGCCGTTGTAATTGTCCAACCGTCATCTGACTGTTGAACTTCTTTCACGCCCATATTAATCATTGGCTCAATAGCCAAGACCAATCCTTCCTGCAACTTTTTACCCGTGCCTCTTCTTCCGTAATTCGGAACTTCAGGTGCTTCGTGTAAATTTCTTCCCAAACCATGGCCAACCAATTCGCGTACAACACCATAACCGTGCCTTTCTGCGTGTGCTTGACAAGCGTATCCAATATCCCCCATCCTGTTTCCTGCAACAGCTGCTTCAATAGCTAAGTTTAAACACTCCTTAGTCACCTCTAGCAACTTCTTAACTTCTGGAGAAATCTCTCCAACTGCAAAGGTGTATGCTGAATCACCGTAAAAGCCATTCATTACCACGCCACAATCAACAGAAACAATGTCTCCTTCCTTCAAAGGAACATCATTTGGGATACCATGTACAACATGTTCATTCATTGACGTACAGAGTGTGTTCGGAAACCCATTATAATTCAAGAATCCGGGTACACCTCCATTGTCTAAAATGAACTCATGAGCCACTTTATCCATGTCTAACGTTGTAACTCCAGGTCGAATGATCCTGGCAACTTCCGCTAGCGTTTTACCAACAAGTAAAGAACTTTCTCTAATTAATTCAATCTCCTCTTCCGTCTTGTAGAATATCATTCCACTACCTATTAACCAGCAATGCCGGTAACTGACGTCCCTCTTCCACCTAACTTTCCAGACTTCATCAGTCCGTCATAGTGACGTGAAAGTAAATAACTATCTATTTGCTGCAATGTATCAAGAACCACACCTACCATAATCAATAGTGAAGTTCCACCGAAGAAATACGAGAAATCTTGGGTCTGCACCAATCCAAGTGTCAGCACAATCGCTGGCAGGATGGCAATGAAACCTAATAATATCGATCCCGGCAATGTAATTCTCGACAAAATTACGTCTAAAAATTCAGCTGTCGGTCTACCTGGCTTGATGCCTGGCACAAATGTACCTTGGCGCTTCAAATCATCAGCAATCGTGTTTGGATTAACAGTAATCGCCGTGTAGAAGTAGGTAAAAACCACAATCATTAAAAAGAAAATGAAGTTGTACCAAAATCCACCAAAGTCTGACAACGCGCCTAGTACCTCACTATCTTGGAAAGTTTCCGAACTTCTCAAGTAAAGTGGGACAAACATGATCGCCTGAGCAAAGATGATAGGCATTACACCTGCCGAATTCACTCGAATTGGAATATAATCTCTTTTCGATTCTCCCTGCGGCATATGACCGCCAATGTTCATCTTAGCTCGTTGTACTGGCACCTGTCGAACGGCTCTAACAAGAGCTACCGACCCGCCAATAACTACAAAGAATGCTGCTAATTCGATCAATAAAAAGAAGAAGCTACTTTCTGGGTGAAGCATTTCTTGCACAATCGACTGAGGGAATCGCGCAATGATACCGATCATGATCAATAGAGAAATACCGTTTCCGATACCCTTATCTGTGATCTTCTCACCAAGCCACATTACGAACAATGTACAACAAGTAAGAATGATTACCGCACTTGGCATCCACAACGCAAAATCAGGCCGAGCTTCGGCAGGAATTGAAGTGAGGATATACCCTGGCGACTGTACCAAACAAATCGCAATGGTCAACATACGTGTCCACTGATTGATTTTCTTTCTTCCGCTTTCTCCTTCCTTCTGCATTTTCTGAATAGAAGGAACTGCCATACCCATCAACTGCATGATAATTGAGGCAGAGATATAAGGCATGATACCCAACGCAAAGATTGAAGCTGTGGTAAATGCACCACCTGTGAACAAACTTAAGATATCAGTAATGTTCAGTCCGCCTCCAGTACTTGCTCCGAGACCATTGAAGTACTCTTGCACCTTGGCAGAATCAACACCAGGCAACACAATGTAGCAACCAATACGATAAATGAGAATCAATCCTAGGGTAAGTAGAATCTTCTTCCGCAATTCATCATGGTTGTAAATCTCTTTGAGTTTTTTGAAAAAGCCCTTCATCGTTCGCTATTATAATATTGTTACTTGCCCTCCGTTAGCTTCAATTGCTGAAGTTGCTGAGGCTGAAAATTTATGAGCGCTAATAGTAACTTTCGCTGAAAGTTCTCCGCGACCTAAAATCTTCACAAGGTCCTTCTTGTTAGCAAGACCATTGTCCATGAAAACATCCAAAGTAATGTCATTTACTTTGAGATCATCGACTAGAGCTTGAATAGTATCCAAGTTTATCGCCTTGTACTCAACGCGGTTCAAGTTTTTAAATCCAAACTTAGGAACACGACGTTGCAAAGGCATTTGACCACCTTCAAATCCGATTTTTGACTTGTAACCAGATCGCGATTTAGCACCTTTATGACCACGTGTGGAAGTACCACCGTGTCCAGATCCTTGTCCGCGACCTACTCGCTTTCGCTGCTTGGTTGAACCAGGCGCAGGCTTAAGTGTGTGTAATTTCATTTTGCAAAAGTATTAAAGTTCTTCCACAACTACTAAATGTTGGATTTTAGAAATCATTCCCTTCAATTGAGGGGTCATTTCTTTCTCCACACTGTGGTTGAGTTTTTTTATGCCTAAGGCTGCAATCGTGTCTTTTTGACGCTTCGGCTTGCCTATGCTGCTTCTTACTTGTGTAATTTTAACCTTGCTCATCGTCGTTAAATTATCCGTTGAATACTCGCTTCATAGATATACCACGTGTCTCGGCAATCTCTCTCGCGTCACGCATTTGGCTCAAAGCATCCAAAGTAGCCTTCACTACGTTGTGAGGATTCGAAGAACCCAATGACTTCGCCAATACGTCAGTAACACCGAGGCTCTCCAATACGGCACGCATAGCACCACCGGCAATTACACCTGTACCATGTGTAGCTGGCTTGAGAAAAACTCGAGCTCCACTATACTTTCCTGCTTGCGCATGTGGCAATGTTCCGTTGATCAAAGGAACGGTGATCAAATTCTTCTTGGCATCATCGATACCCTTCGAAATTGCAACAGTTACTTCTTTCGCCTTTCCAAGCCCTTGTCCAACAGCACCGTTTTCATTGCCTACAACTACAATTGCTGAGAAGCTGAAATCACGACCACCTTTAGTTACTTTCGTAACACGGTTGATTGTCACCAAACGGTCAACGAGTTCTGTGTCTTTCGACTTGACGTTATTATTATTATCCCTCATGATCTATTAGAATTTAAGTCCGGCTTCGCGAGCTGCATCACCCAGAGCTTTAACACGACCATGGTACAAATAACCACCACGATCAAATACAATTCTTTCAACTCCAGCTGCAAGTGCCTTCTCTGCAATCATCTTGCCGACAACTTGTGCTTGGTCTTTCTTAGCAATATTTTGTGCTTCTGCCACACCTAATGACCCCGTAGACACCAAAGTCTTCTGGTTCACATCATCGATGATTTGCACATAGATTTGCTTATTGCTTCTGAAAACCGACATTCTCGGTGATTCAGGCGTCCCAAAGATATTCTTACGAATTCTTCTGCGGACTTTATTTCTTCTAAGGACTTTCTGATTAGGCATAACCGTATTCTTATTATTTTGCTGCAGTCTTTCCGTCTTTCTTTCTGATGTACTCTCCAACATAGCGTACACCCTTTCCTTTGTAAGGCTCAGGCTTGCGCAATGAACGAATTTTAGAGGCTACCATTCCAATCAACTGCTTATCAAAACAAGTTAAAGTGATCAATGGATTCTTTCCCTTTTCGGTCTCAGCTAGCACTGTAATCTCGTTGGGGATCTCAAACACAATAGGGTGAGAATATCCTAAAGACAATTCTAACAATTGACCCGTAGATTTCGCTCTATAACCCACACCAACTAGCTCTAACTTAATCGTATAGCCATTGGTGACACCCTCAATCATGTTAGCTATCAATGCGCGGTACAAACCGTGCTTTGATCTATGATCTTTTTGATCCGATCCTCGTGAAAGATTGATTTCGCCTTCTTCCATCGAGAAAGATATACAAGGGTCAATCCATTGCTTCAATTCACCTTTTGGACCCTTAACATGCAATACGTTATCATCGCCAAATTTGACATCGACACCTTTTGCAATTGTAACCGGAGATTTACCTACTCGTGACATGGTATATTCTTTAACTCAATTGATTAATAAACATAGCAAAGGACTTCGCCTCCGATGTTCAATTCTCTTGCTTCCTTATCTGTCATCAATCCTTTTGATGTCGATAAGATGGAGATTCCAAGTCCGTTAAGAACTCGTGGTAGGTTATCCATACCTACATATCTTCTCAAACCTGGAGAAGAAGCTCGCTGAATCTTTGTGATAACTGGCTTCTTAGTTTTTGGGTGATACTTCAAGGCAATTTTAATCTTGCCCTGCTTGTCATCATCTTCAAACTTGTAATTCAGGATATATCCTTTGTCGAACAAGATCTTAGTCATGTTCTTCTTTACATTAGAAGCAGGAATCTCAACAACTTTATGACCTGCCATCATACCGTTACGGATTCGCGTTAAAAAATCTGCTATTGGATCTGTATACATCTTATTTCGTATTCAAACGGTGATTACCAGCTGGCCTTCTTTACTCCAGGAATCATTCCTGATAATGCCATTTCTCTAAAGGTTACCCTACTGATGCCAAATTGACGCATATATCCACGTGGACGCCCCGTCAGGTGACAACGATTGTGCAGACGAACTGCAGCAGAATTCCTAGGAAGTTTTTGCAATGCATCCCAATCTCCAGCTTCCTTTAAAGCTGCTCTTTTATCAGCATAACGCTCAACCATTTTAAGGCGTTTACGTTGTCTTGCTTTCATTGATTCTTTAGCCATCGTATTAATTTTTAGAGAATGGGAAACCAAATTCATTTAGCAAAGCACGAGCTTCCTCGTCTGTTGCAGCAGTGGTCACAAACGTAATGTCCATTCCATTGATGTTTTTCACTTTATCGAGATCGATTTCAGGAAAAACGATTTGCTCTTGAACACCAAAAGTGAAATTACCTCGGCCATCAAAGCCCGACGATTTTACACCTCTAAAGTCACGAGTTCTTGGCAATGCCACAGAAATCAACCTGTCAAGAAATTCGAACATCATCTCACCTCGCAAAGTTACCTTGCATCCAATTGGCATACCCTTACGAAGTTTAAAGTTCGCAACGTCCTTTGTTGAATAACAAGGAATAGCCTTTTGACCTGTGATCAGTGTCATTTCCTCTACGGCAGTATCAACCATTTTACGGTCGCCAATACCTTTGCCTATTCCTTGGTTAAGACAAATCTTTACCAATCTTGGAATTTGCATTGTTGAAGAGTAGCCGAATTGCTCCATCAATTTCGGTGCAACCTCTTCATCATACGATTTACGGAGTCTTGGAACGTAGCTCATTACTTAATCTCCTGATTAGATTTTTTAGAATACCTCACTAGTTTACCATCTTCCCCGCGACGACGACCAAGACGAGTAGCGTTTCCAGCTTCATCTTTTACCATCACGTTAGAAATGTGAACCGGGGCCTCTTTTTCCTCAATTCTGCCTTCAGGGTTCGTCGGACTTGGCTTATGGTGCTTCTTAATCATATTCACACCCTCTACAAGAACTCGATCATCCTTTCGTGATACCATAAGCACTCGGCCTTCTTTGCCTTTGCTTGATCCGGCTATCACAACCACTTGATCACCCTTTTTAACTTTTAATCTCTTATACATAGCAGTCTTGCTTATTGTATTACAATACTTCAGGGGCCAATGAAACCACCTTCAAGTAATCTTTTTCTCTTAGTTCTCGAGCTACAGGGCCGAAAATTCTCGTTCCTCTTAGCTCTCCTGTTGCACCAATTAGTACAACCGCATTGTCATCAAATCGGATGTAAGATCCATCTGCCCGTCGCACTTCTTTCTTAGTACGTACTACAACAGCTTTAGAAACAGTTCCCTTCTTTACATTGCCTGAAGGCATTGCTTGCTTCACTGTTACCACTATCTTATCTCCCAAAGACGCATATCTGCGTCTCGTTCCACCGAGAACTTTAATGCAAAGTACTTCCTTTGCACCGCTGTTATCAGCTACTTTGAGTCTACTTTCAGTTTGAATCATGACTTTACCTGTATTGTAGAATTACTTCGCTCGTTCAATGATTTCAACCAATCTCCAGCACTTATTCTTGCTCAATGGTCTAGTTTCCATGATTCGAACAGTATCTCCAATGTTGCAATCGTCCTTCTCATCATGAGCGAGGAACTTGTTCGAATTTTTCACAAACTTCCCGTACATCGGGTGCTTTACTCGGCGCTCTACCATCACTGTGATAGACTTGTTCATCTTATTTGATGTCACCACCCCGATTCTTTCTTTTCTCAAGTTTCTCATCGCTCTTTATTTTTCAGCAATTTTTCTTGCGTTGAGTTCGGTAAGGATTCTCGCAATATTCCTACGGGACTCCTTCAACACAGTTGTATTCTCCATACTTGATACATTGTGTTGAAAACGCAACTTTTCATAGGACGAACGCTCGCTATCAAGCTTCTCCATTAAATCACTAACTGTGAGATCATGCAATTCTGCCGCTTTCATATTCTTATTCTTGATAGTCGCGTCGAACGACTGTTTTTGTTCTTACTGGAAGCTTCTGAGCTGCAAGACGCAAAGCTTCTTGGCCTACTTCTAAAGGAACACCGTCACATTCGAACATAATTCGACCTGGCTTAATAACCGCCACCCAATGACTTGGAGCACCTTTTCCTTTTCCCATCCTTACTTCCGCTGGCTTTGAAGTCATCGGCTTGTCTGGAAAAATTCGAATCCAAACTTTTCCTTCTCTCTTCATGTATCTCGTTAGAGCCACACGAGCAGCCTCTAGCTGTCGAGAAGTAATAAATCCTTCATCCATCGATTTCAATGCAAACGACCCATAGGCAATACTCGAGCCTCGTTGAGCCAGGCCTTTGATCCGGCCCTTTTGCATTTTTCTATATTTTGTTCTTTTCGGCTGTAGCATTGCTTTAAACCTTTAGTCTTTCAATAATATTAATTCCTCTTTCCTCCAGGTCCACCAGCTCCAGTAGGTCTTCTACGTTTGCCTTGTCCACCTTTCGAATTACCTCCTGATCCTGGGCGACGGTCCTGAACCGCTGCTGCTGGAGACAGATCACGTTTTCCGTATACTTCTCCACGGCAGATCCAAACTTTGATACCGATTCTACCATAAGTAGTATGTGCCTCTGAGAGAGCATAATCAATATCAGCACGGAACGTGTGCAATGGAATACGGCCATCCTTGTAGCTCTCAGAACGTGCCATCTCAGCTCCGTTCAATCGACCAGAAACCAACACTTTGATTCCCTCAGCCCCCATTCTCATGGTTCCTGCTACCGCCATTTTTGTGGCTCTTCTAAAAGAGATACGACCTTCAATCTGACGAGCAATACTGTCTGCAACTAACTTCGCATCTAGTTCCGGTCGCTTAATCTCAAAGATGTTAATCTGAACATCCTTTTTAGTCAACTTCTTCAACTCCTCTTTTAACTTATCTACTTCAGATCCGCCTTTACCAATTATCACACCCGGACGGGCAGTGTTGATTGTAACGGTCACAAGCTTAAGAGTTCTTTCAATCACGACTTTCGAAATCGACGCCTTTCTTAATCTGGCCATGAGGTACTTTCGGATTTTATCATCCTCTACCAACTTCTCTACGTAGTTGTTGCCTCCATACCAGTTTGAGTCCCATCCTTTGATGTACCCTAGTCGATTACCTATTGGATTCGTTTTCTGTCCCATTGCGGATCCTTATTTAGCGCTGTCAATTACGACTGTAACGTGATTTGATCTTTTTCTAATTCTGTGAGCCCTTCCTTGTGGAGCCGGCTGAATACGCTTCAACATCTTCGCGCTATCAACACTAATCTCCTTAACAAACAAGTTCGCATCTTCAATACGCTCACCACCGTTTTTAGCTTCCCAGTTGGCCACAGCCGATCGAAGTAGTTTCTCCAATCTTACCGAAGCTTCTTTCTTACTGAACTTAAGGATATTCAAGGCCTCAGTAATATTTCGTCCGCGAACGATATCAGCTACCAACCTCATTTTCCTCGGTGACGTAGGGCAGTTGTTCAATTTGGCAAACGCCACATTAGCGCGATCTGCCTTAAGCTTTTCAGCCATATTTTTTTTCCTGGCTCCCATTTCAGCTATTCCTTAATTAATATCCCTAATTCAGTTATCTTTTATTTCCTCCGTGTCCACGAAAGTTTCTAGTTGGTGAAAATTCACCCAACTTATGTCCTACCATGTTTTCAGTTACGTAAACCGGTATGAACTGCTTTCCATTGTGAACTCCTATCGTCATCCCAACAAAATCAGGTGAAATTGTTGATGATCTCGACCAAGTCTTAATTACCGACTTCTTTCCAGACGCTTGAGCTGCTTCAACTCGTTGCATCAGTTTATAGTGGATAAATGGTGGTTTCTTTAGTGATCTAGACATGACTTATTTCTTTCTGCGTTCGATAATCAAACGGTTAGACGACTTTTTGCGCGAGCGTGTTTTAAATCCTTTCGCTGGAATTCCATTTCTCGATCGTGGATGACCTCCTGACTGTCGGCCCTCTCCACCACCCATTGGGTGATCCACAGGATTCATTACTACACCACGAACTCTTGGACGACGTCCCAACCATCGGGTTCTACCAGCCTTTCCAGAACGTTGTAGGTTATGCTCAGAATTACTTACTGAACCAATTGTAGCCATACAAGTTACTAGGATCATTCTAGTCTCTCCAGAAGGCAACTTGATAATAGCATACTTGCCATCACGTGCATTCAATTGAGCGCTAGCACCAGCACTTCTTGCCATTTGACCTCCCTTACCAGGATACAACTCTACATTGTGAATTACAGTACCCAAAGGCATGTCACTCAAATACATTGTGTTACCCACTTCAGGTGTAGCATCCGGCCCACTTAAAATCGTCTGGCCAACTTTCAAACCGTGAGGAGCGACAATATATCTCTTCTCATTATCTGAATATTCAACCAAAGCTATTCGCGCTGATCGGTTCGGATCATACTCAATGGTCAATACAGTCGCTGGAATACCGTGCTTGTCACGCATGAAATCGATTACTCGATATCGACGCTTGTGGCCTCCACCTCTATATCTCATGGTCATTCGACCCTGATTATTTCGACCACCATTTTTATTGAGCATGGTAACAAGACCTTTATAGGGCTTGTCCGTCGTGATGTCATCAAAACTTGTGACAACACGATGCCGTGTTCCTGGTGTTACTGGATTTAACTTTCTTACCGCCATTGCGACGCTTATTAAATATGTTCGTAAAAATCAATTGTATCTCCGTCAGCCACCTGAACTATTGCCTTTTTGTAAGCTTTAGTTCTTCCAGAAGCAATACCGGTCTTCGTGTAGCGTACTTTAGCTTTACCATCATAATTCATGGTGTTCACATCAAGTACCTTCACTCCATATCGCTGCTCAACGGCCTTCGTAATCTCTATCTTGTTAGCACCCCTATCGACGATGAAGCCAAATTTGTTTTGCTTTTCAGAGATCGCTGTCATTTTCTCGGTAATTACCGGTTTTATCAGAATCTGCTTCATCACCTTATTTGTTAAGAATGTTTTCTAACACTTCATGAGCATTACCCACAAAGATCAACTTATCACAATCCAATATATCGTAAGTGCTAACGAAGTTCGCCACTTGCACTTTATGCTTAGGCAAATTTCTAGCCGATAGATTTATTGCTTCATTCATCTCAGGTACCAACAACAACGTCTTTGTACCATCAATTTTCAAATTCTTCATAACCTGAAGATAGTCCTGCGTCTTTGGAGATTTCATCTCCATTGCATCCAAGGCCAAGATCTCCTTTTCACTAGCCTTATAAGCCAGTGCCGATCTTCTCGCTAAACGAGCTGTCTTCTTGTTAACCTTAATATCGTAGTTTCTTGGGCGTGGGCCGAAGATCGTACCACCACCTCGAAACAAAGGGTTCTTAATATCTCCAGCACGCGCTGTACCAGTTCCCTTTTGACGCTTGATCTTACGAGTACTACCCTTAACATCACTACGTTCCTTAGCTTTATGAGTTCCCTGACGCTGAGCATTTCGGTAACGCTTCACATCCAACCAAATAACATGGTCGTTAGGGTCAATACCGAACACGTCATCAGACAATGTAATGCTCTTGCCGGTCTTTTCTCCTTTTGTATTTAATACTGCCAGTTCCATATTACTTCCTGATTATAACAGTTGAACCATTATAGCCGGGAATTGCGCCTTTCACAATCATTACTCCTTTTTCCGGCATTATCTTTACTATCTCGAGGTTCTCAATAGTCACTCGTCCATTACCCATTTGTCCGGCCATTCTCATACCCTTAAAAACACGTGCTGGATCAGAAGCGGCTCCAATCGAACCAGGTGCACGACCTCTGTTGTGCTGGCCGTGAGTAGATTGACCTACTCCACCAAATCCATGGCGCTTAACTACACCCTGAAATCCTTTTCCTTTGCTTGTTCCAGTGATTGAAACAAACTCTCCCTCGTTAAAGATTTCTTCAACCTTCAACTCCTCTCCGAGCTCAAACTCACGATTAAATCGCTTGAACTCCACCAACTTTTGCTTCGCTGATGTTTTTGCTTTTTTGAAGTGACCCAAGAGTGGCTTCGTAACGTTCTTGTCTGATTTGTCTCCAAATGCAACCTGAACCGCTTTGTAACCGTCTTTCTCCTCAGATTTAACCTGAGTCACGACGCAGGGACCAGCCTCAATCACTGTGCATGGTATGTTTTTACCAGCGGCACTGTAGATGCTAGTCATCCCTACTTTCTTTCCGATAAGTCCTGACATCGTCTAATTATTATTCGTTATACCTTAATTTCTACTTCTACACCACTCGGCAACTCCAATCGCATCAGTGCATCTACTGTCTTTGAAGATGAACTATAAATGTCGATCAATCGCTTGTATGAACTAAGCTCAAATTGCTCTCTCGCCTTCTTGTTCACGTGTGGTGAACGAAGAACCGTATAAATACGCTTGTGCGTTGGCAATGGAATAGGTCCACTGATCACGGCGCCTGTAGTTTTCACCGTCTTCACAATTTTCTCGGCCGACTTGTCAACCAAATTGTGATCGTATGACTTTAACTTTATTCTAATTTTCTGAGCCATTTCGACTGCGTTATTATGCGTTTACTTTTCCTTTTGCCTTAGCAACTACATCATCAGCAATGCTAGACGGTGCTTGTGCGTAATGTGAGAACTCCATCGAAGATGTTGCTCTTCCAGAAGTGATCGTTCTCAAATCAGTAACATATCCAAACATCTCTGACAATGGAACTTTAGCGTTTACTACAGTTGCTCCATGCTTCTCAGTAGTTCCTTCAATCAAACCACGACGCTTGTTCAAGTCACCAATAACATCACCCATATTTTCCTCTGGAGTTACTACCTCCAACTTCATCATAGGCTCCATGATTATTGGAGAACACATTGGCAATGCATTTCTGTATGCCATCTTAGCTGCAAGCTCAAATGACAATGAATCAGAATCCACCGCGTGGAAAGATCCATCTGTCAACTCGACAGCCATTGACTCCAACGGATATCCAGCAAGAACTCCATTCTTCATGGCATCCTTGAATCCCTTTTCAATAGCTGGAATATATTCACGAGGTACATTACCTCCTTTGATACTGTTCTTGAATATTAACCCTGGATTCTTCTCATCTGTATTTGGCCCGATGTTAACAACAATGTCTGCAAACTTACCTCGTCCACCTGACTGCTTCTTGTAAACCTCTCTGTGGTTAGTAGACCCATTGATAGCCTCCTTGTACGAAACCTGAGGAGCGCCTTGGTTACATTCAACCTTGAACTCTCTTCTCAATCGATCAACGATAATCTCAAGGTGAAGCTCACCCATTCCAGAAATTACAGTTTGTCCTGAATCTTCATCTGTTCTAACAACAAACGTCGGATCTTCCTCTGCCAATTTTGACAAAGCAACACCCAATTTATCTACATCACCTTGAGTTTTCGGCTCAATAGCAATACCGATTACTGGCTCTGGGAAAGTCATCGACTCAAGAACGATTGGGCTCTTTTCATCACATAACGTATCTCCAGTTCTAATATCTTTAAATCCAACAGCAGCTCCAATATCTCCCGCCTCAATTGTAGGAATAGAATTCTGCTTGTTTGAGTGCATTTGGAAGATTCGTGAAATTCTCTCACGCTTATCAGTTCGTGTGTTCAACACGTATGATCCAGCATCTAGAAACCCAGAATAAACTCTGAAGAATGCCAAACGTCCAACAAAAGGATCTGTCGCAATCTTGAATGCCAATGCCGCAAATGGCGCATCTGTATCTGCCCCACGAGATTCTTCTTCGTCTGTCTTCGGATTAATTCCCTCAATAGAAGGAACATCACTAGGAGCAGGAAGGTAAGTCATAACCGCATCCAACATGGTCTGCACTCCCTTGTTCTTAAAAGCCGAACCACACAACAACGGAATAATATCCATTGCAATGGTCGCTTTACGCAGTGCAGCGATCATCTCATCTTCTGTAATCGAATCTGGATCTTCGAAGTATTTCTCCATCAAGGAATCATCCTGCTCTGCAGCAGCTTCAACCAATTTCCCTCTCCACTCTTCAACTACATCTACCAAGTCAGCTGGAATAGCTATCTCCTTGAAAGTCATTCCCTTGTCTTCCTCATTCCACTCAATAGCTTTGTTGTTGATCAAATCAACAACACCAGTGAATGAATCTTCAGCACCAATCGGCACCTGCAATGGAACTGGATTACCTCCTAGTCGCTCACGTACCTGCTCAACTACTTTGAAAAAATCGGCACCAGAACGGTCCATCTTATTCACAAAACCAATTCGAGGAACACCGTACTTGTTGGCCTGGCGCCACACAGTCTCCGACTGAGGCTCCACACCACCTACGGCACAGAACAAAGCAACAGCACCATCCAATACACGCAATGAACGCTCTACCTCTACTGTAAAGTCAACGTGTCCAGGAGTGTCAATGATGTTCATCTTATACTCATTACCTCTGTATGTCCAGAAAGATGTAGTCGCGGCTGAAGTAATAGTAATACCTCTCTCCTGCTCCTGCTCCATCCAGTCCATCGTAGCAGCACCATCATGTACCTCACCAATCTTGTGACTGATTCCAGTGTAATACAAGATACGCTCCGTAGTGGTCGTCTTACCAGCATCGATGTGAGCCATGATGCCGATGTTACGCGTATATTTAAGATCTCTCTTAGCCATTGTGAACTATATCAAAAATTCTTTTTCTATTAAAATCTGAAGTGAGAGAATGCCTTGTTGGCCTCAGCCATACGGTGAACATCTTCCTTCTTCTTATAAGTCGCTCCCTCTTCTTTCGAAGCAGCAATAATCTCAGCAGCCAACTTGTCTGCCATCGATCGCTCATTACGCTTACGCGCAAAGCCGATCATCCACTTCATTGCCAATGACTGACGACGAGCATCACGAATCGGCATTGGGATCTGGAACGTTGCTCCACCCACTCGACGACTCTTAACCTCAACGGCAGGAGTCACATTGGTAAGCGCTTGCTTCCATATCTCCAATCCATCTTCACCAGTTTTCTCAGCAATCTTGTCAACCGCCTCATAAAAGATAGTGTAAGACAAATTCTTCTTACCATTCAACATCATGTTGTGCACGAACTTCGTAACGACCTCGTTGTTGAAACGTGGATCTGGTAACGTAATTCTCTCTTTGGAACTTCTTCTTCTCATGGTTCTTTAGTTGTAAGAAGTATTATTTCTTTTTAGGACGCTTCGCGCCATATTTTGATCTACGTTGCTGACGGCCTTCAACCCCAGCTGTATCCAATGCACCACGAACAATGTGGTAACGTACACCTGGCAAGTCTTTCACCCTTCCACCTCGCACCAATACAATCGAGTGCTCTTGTAGATTGTGACCCTCTCCTCCAATGTAGGCGTTCACTTCATTTCCGTTAGTCAACCTAACCCTTGCTACCTTTCTCATAGCCGAGTTTGGCTTCTTAGGCGTTGTTGTATAAACACGCACACAAACTCCTCGTCGCTGTGGACAAGAATCAAGAGCCGCTGATTTGCTTTTCTTGACGATGGTTTGTCTTCCTTTTCTTACTAGTTGCTGTATCGTAGGCATACGCAGTATCTCGTTATCCTATAAAGGTTTTGCATAAAAATCATGCATCCCGCAATTTTTTTGGGGCTGCAAATGTACGATTTATCTTCACAAATACAATATCCATTGTTCAAAATGTTCTGACTTTCATGCAGATAATGTTTTCAATTGCACTAAAAGCCCATCACTATTAGGGTTGTGAACCCCACAACTTCTGAAAAAAACATCCAAAAAACTATAAAAATTGGCCTAAAACTGACTAAATCCCCTATTTGAAATCGCTACATTTGAGCCGTGAATTATCTGAATGAACTCAACCCTGCACAACGTGCTGCAGTCGAACAATTAGATGGCCCCATGATGGTCATTGCCGGAGCAGGGTCCGGCAAAACGCGTGTACTTACTTATCGCGTAGCTCACCTTATAAACAATGGCGTTGATCCATTTTCCATTTTGTCGCTGACCTTTACCAACAAAGCAGCACGCGAGATGAAATCTAGGATAGGAACAATCGTAGGCGAAAGTGAATCCCGCAATATTTGGATGGGTACCTTTCACTCCATTTTCGCACGAATCTTACGCATTGAAGCCGACCACCTCAACTACCCACGAAACTTTACCATCTACGACACACAAGACACGAAAAGTCTGCTCAGTGATATAATCAAACAAATGGGCCTTGATCCAAAGGTCTACAAACCTGGAGTCGTTTACAGTAGAATTTCATCAGCCAAGAACAACCTTATTTCTCCCGAAGCTTATTTGCAAAACTCTGACGTGCTCGCCGAAGATCACCAAACAGGAAAACCCAAACTAGGAGAAATCTACCTTGCCTACAAGCAACGATGCTTCAAAGCAGGAGCCATGGACTTCGATGACTTGCTCTTCAATACCAACGTCTTGCTGCGTAAATTCCCCGACATCCTGCACAAATACCAGCATAAGTTTAGATACATTTTGGTAGACGAGTACCAGGACACGAACTTCAGTCAATACCTAATAGTCAAACAACTGGCCGCGGCCCATCAAAACATTTGTGTCGTTGGAGACGATGCACAAAGTATCTATGCATTTAGAGGTGCCAACATCCAAAACATTCTGAACTTCAAACAAGACTATCCCGATTTTGGCCAATATAAATTAGAACAGAATTATCGATCGACCCAAACTATCGTCAATGCGGCCAACAGCATAATAGCCAAAAACAAAGACCAAATTCAAAAGGAAGTATGGACCGATAATGATCAGGGAAGCCAGATTGTCGTTCATCGTTCTTACTCCGACAACGAAGAAGGAAAGTTTGTCGCCGAAAATATTTTTGAAATTAGCACAAGGCAAAAGAAGCACCACAAGGACTTCGCCATTCTTTACCGAACCAATGCACAGTCTAGGTCTTTCGAGGAAGCCTTGCGGAAACTGAATCTACCTTATAGGATATATGGTGGACTATCCTTCTACCAAAGGAAAGAAATTAAAGACCTCCTCGCTTATTTTAGGTTATCGGCCAACCATAAGGATGAGGAAGCGTTCAAACGTGTTATAAATTATCCCGGACGAGGTATTGGCAAAACAACCATCGAAAAACTTGTAATCGCCGCCGGAGATCACAACGTGAGCCTGTGGGAAGTAATCACAAACCCCGGCACCTATAGAACTGGTGTAAATAATTCCACTCAAGCAAAGCTCAATGACTTTGCCACCATGATCTCAAGCTTTGCCTCTGAACTCGATAAACAGCCAGCATACGAAATGGGCCATTTAATTGCTACATCGACTGGCTTGCTTAAAAATCTGTACGATGACAAGTCTCCAGAAGGAGTCGGGCGATATGAAAACATTCAGGAGTTGCTCAATGGAATGAAAAACTTCTCCGATCAAAACGATCCCGACAACCCAGATCGAATCTTCTCTTTGAGTGATTTTCTGATCGACGTTGCACTGCTCACCGATGCCGATGCCGACGATGATGATGACAATAAGATAAGCTTGATGACGATTCACGCGGCAAAAGGACTTGAATTCCCCGTCGTCTATGTGGTTGGTCTGGAAGAAAACCTATTCCCCAGTCAGCTTTCACTCAACTCCCGCGAAGATCTTGAGGAAGAGCGCCGACTATTCTATGTGGCGCTGACAAGGGCTGAAGAAATAGCAACACTCAGTTACGCTACCACCCGTTACCGCTGGGGCAACCTGACTCATGCTGAACCTAGTAGGTTTATCGAAGAGATTGATCCCAAGTTCCTTTCGCTCCCAACAACACCTACCCCAAAAGGCTATTCCATGGACTTTACTGCCGAACGGAATAAGTTTGCCGCTCGCCATGCCAACAAACCGAGCCAACCTTCTGCACCACCACCAGGCATGAAAAGAGCCACCCCTTCAGCAGCAAATCCAATAGAAGCTTCTGATGCAAACCTTATCCAGCCTGGAAATCAAGTGATGCACGAACGCTTTGGGAAAGGAAAGGTATTGACCGTTGAAGGTGACCCAGCCAATAAAAAAGCGACCGTGTTTTTTCCGAAAGTAGGTCAAAAGCAATTACTCCTGCGATTTGCCAAATTGCAGATTCTGGATTAAGTCGACTACAAATAAATCTTAATTTATTTCAAGTTACCGCCATTAATGAACATCTTTGCCACATGCAAGGTCAAGAAATAGATTTGAAATTAGAATACAATAGCCAACGTCCCGACTTGGTTATTCCAGAATATGGTAGAAATGTTCATCGCATGATTGAATATTGCTTGACCGTTGAAGACAGAGAGGAACGAAACAAAGTTGCCAATGCCACTATCTCTGTGATGGGTCAGCTTTGCCCCTATCTAAGAGATATTGAAGATTTCAAGCACAAGCTTTGGGATCACCTACACATTATGTCTGATTTTAAATTGGACGTTGATAGCGATTACGAGAAGCCTACTCCAGAGAAATTCCTAGAGCCACCTCACCGAATTGAATATCCTGACAAGAGTTTTCGCTATGGCCACTACGGCAAGTATTTAGAGAAAATGATCACCAAAGTGGCCGATTATGAGCCAGGAGAAGATCGTGATCAATTTGCATTGGTTGTGGCCAATTTGATGAAGAAACATTATCTCACGTGGAATAGAGACACGGTTGACGATGAAACAATCTTGAAGCAATTAACCGCTCTTTCTAATGGAAAAGTCACCCTCAAAGAAGGTGAGACATTGACTCCAACCTCAGAACTCATCAGCAGATCTAGAGTTCTTACAGCTCCTAAACCTCAGAAATCCTCAAAGAACTACAAGCGAAAAAAGAGATAACGAACTGTTGCTCACTCGGGTCGCTTAGTCATTTGCGCTCGTCGCTTACTCTTTCCTACACCCATTGTCAATAAATTCTGACGACCTTGTCCTTGACAGCGTGAATTATATGCTTCTTGCGACAACAAGACAAAATTTGGCACATGGCAACATTTGAAATAATAGGGGGAAATAAATTAAAGGGAGAAGTTACACCACAAGGTGCTAAGAATGAGGCATTGCAGATTATTTGCGCCGTGCTGCTCACCCCTGAAAAAGTCATCATTCGGAATATTCCAGACATCGTTGATGTCAACAAACTTATAATGCTTCTAAGCGATCTCGGCGTGAAGGTTGAGAAATTGGAGGAAGGAACTTTCAGTTTTCAAGCCGACAATGTAGATGTCGACTATCTTACCACGGACGATTTCAAGAAAAAGGGCGCAGGCCTGCGAGGTAGTATCATGATCGTCGGTCCACTCCTGGCTCGATTTGGCAAAGGATACATTCCACAACCTGGTGGAGATAAAATTGGCCGACGACGACTTGATACCCACTTTATCGGTTTCGAAAAACTTGGTGCCAAATTCACTTACGACCAAAAAAACAGCTTCTACAAGACCGAAGCCAAGGAACTCAAGGGAGCGTATATGCTGCTCGATGAGGCTTCTGTGACGGGAACTGCAAATATTCTCATGGCCGCATCCATGGCGAAAGGAGTTACCACAATTTACAACGCCGCGTGTGAACCATACCTGCAACAGCTTTGTAAAATGATCAATTCGATGGGTGGTAAAATCACCGGAGTGGGAAGTAATTTACTGCGAATTGAAGGGGTCGAATACCTCGGAGGTTGCGAGCATCGTTGTCTGCCCGACATGATCGAAATTGGCAGTTTCATCGGAATGGCAGCTATGACACAAGGCCAAATTCGCATTAAAAATGTTAGTCTGCCAGACCTAGGCATCATCCCAACTGTATTCTCTCGCATGGGAATTAAATTACAGATTGAAGGAGATGACATTTTAGTTCCAGAACAAGATCATTATGAAATCGAATCCTTCATCGACGGTTCCATCATGACAATAAGCGATGCGCCATGGCCGGGATTCACGCCCGACCTTATAAGTATCGCCCTTGTGACCGCAACACAAGCCAGGGGAAGCGTTCTCGTACACCAGAAAATGTTTGAAAGCCGATTGTTCTTCGTCGATAAGTTGATCGATA
>JADFAK010000047.1 GCA_015665315.1 Flavobacteriales bacterium
GTACACCGCAGCTATTTCCAACCAGAATTGTCCGTCCGCCATGTCCAATGAAATCGAAGTGAGCATAACACACATAGGCGAGTCGACCACCTCAGATGTAAACGTTTATCCCAACCCGTTTGAATCTCGCTTAATCATTGAAGCCGGCACGAAATGGAGTCCGGATACTGAATTCAGACTGTACAGTGAAACGGGAGCCTTGGTCCGATTTGCCAGGGCGTCGGACATCCAATATTCCAATGGAAAGTACATTTATCACGAAGGCTTGAGTAAGATTGAAAAAGGAATTTACTACCTCCTTATATTGGAAGGTGAGCATACACACCGGGCGGTATTGCAGAAGAAATAGCGAGAGTCAATCAATGGCTAAGTACTCCAAGGCAGCATCTCGACCTTCATTGAGTAATTCGGCCTTGCCAAGTGGAAACATGAACAATTGCTCTCCGTCTTCCACATTATCCACGGGAATGCTTAGTACACGCGTGGTGTCGAAGGTGTCAATTGCTTCTTGTGCTTGGCCGGGATTGATTGTCATGCGCAGACAAAGTGTTTGAGAATTCAGGAATCCCTCTTCGAACGCTTGGACAGTGATACCGCTGTAATACTTGGGATCGTCAAACAGGGCTTCCACTTCGATCGCCTCGGTTTCATTGGCTTGATTCTTGTTTTTAGCTGCTTCAAGGGTACAATTCATCTTCTTGCAAGCAAGGAAAACCGCTTCGACTATCTTTAAATTAGGATGTGTTTCGTGGGAATAACTCACTCGTTCACCATTTGCGCTTGTCGCTAAAACAAATAAATCGAACAGGCCATTTCCAGGACGAGAGGCGTGTAATTCACTAAAAGTAGTTTCAGAAGAACCCAATTTTTTCGCCACATGACTTTCGAGCCAACCCTTCCAGGCATCGTTTTCAAAATGGAGGGGTACATCCTCGGAAGCGTTTGTTTCATTGACCCCAATAAAGAGCGAAAAATCGGTGTAAACCATGATATCACTTACCTCCTCGGCTGAATATCCGATGGCCAAAAGAGTGGCCACAATCGAACCTCCTTCTTCTCCTGAAATGCGCTCTACAAAAGCCAAAGCGCCCTGTTCTTCTAGCACTTCCAACGCACCGCAGTACGAAATCGCATGTAAATCACAGGGGCCCAAAGTGAGGTTTCGAATAGATTGAGCATGCATTGAAAAGCTCAACACGCAGGAAATCAAGACAATAAGCGACAAGCGCAAATGGGGAAAGCGAAATTCTTTGGACGGTGAGAGTTTCATTTAAAGAAGTTCAATAATGTAATCGTAAGACGGCTAGCCTCTTATTTTGATACAATTGAAACGCGATACTACCTATTTTTCTTATGTTCGGTGCGACAATTAGGTTAAATAATACTAAGTCCCCAAATGGGGGGATGCCCTGCTAGGCAGGACATCCGAATCGTCGCAATAGAATGACAAAGATTTAGTAAAAGGTTGCAACAATTTAGTATACTTGATCTTGAATATGGAAGAGCAGGATCAAATGGACAACGAGCACATAGAAGCTCAAAAGACGAAGGTTTCGCGGAGCCTATCGAGCACGATCGAGGAGATTAGGGAATACTTAAAGAGTGTTCTGAGTCTAAATACTGGCGTCGAAAAGGAAGAAACCATCGAAGGAATTCGTCGGGACGTAGATTTTCGGGGAGCTGCGGCTTGGATTTTGGTGTGCTCGACGCTCATTGCATCCATCGGACTGGGAGAAAACAATGTCGCGGTTATTGTAGGTGCCATGCTTATCTCCCCGCTCATGGGGCCAATTCTGGGTATAGGCTTGGCGGCTGGAACGAACGATTTTGCCTTGCTCAAAAAGTCTTTGACCAATTTTGCATTGGCCGTTTCCATTACCTTGATTATTTCGACAGTTTACTTTCTTATCAACCCAGTAATTTCGGTGACCTCCGAGCTGCTTTCGCGCAGAAGCGCCGTGCTCACGGCCATTGTAATAGCTACTCTTGGTGGTGCCGCGGGGATTATTGCTGGTTCGCGCCGACATAAAAACAATGTAGTTCCTGGTGTCGCGATTGCCACTGCACTTATGCCTCCTTTATGTACTGCGGGTTACGGACTTGCCAGTTGGCAAATGGACTTCTTCTTTGGTGCGCTGTACTTGTTTTTTATCAACTCGGTGTTCATCGCGGTGCCTACCTATGTGTATATCCGCTACATGAAGTTTCCGGTCAAAGCCTTTGTTGATCCGCTGCGTGAGCAAAAAATCAAGCGGCTCATTTTCGCATTCATCCTGATTATTATAATCCCAAGTGGATTCGCATTTTACAAAGTGCTCACCAAGTCATTCTTCGAGAAAAATACCGAGCTATTTGTCAAGCACATCAAACAGAACCTTGAAGGAACTGCCACGTCCATTGCCTATTCAGAAACAATCGAAAATGATACCATGCGCGTGTTAAAACTGGCCTTGGTAGGTGCTACGATTCCAGATCCGACCATTGCTCAATGGAAGAATCAGATGCTGGAAATGAAGTTGAATAAATGTGAACTAGTCATCTTTCAAAACGAAAGTATGTCGACCGTCCTTTCTGATCTTCAGGAAGAGAGTTTCGAGCAAAATAGGCGCTTGGTAGAGAATATGTTGCAGCGAAAAGAGCAAGAACTAGACTCACTAAAAATCACGTTGAATACCTTGTCGAAACGCGAAGAGGCCACCAGAAGCATTATGGAAGAGGCTCAAATCGTATTTCCCGAAATCGTACGGTCAGGTTATGCCGAATATTCAGTTTTGGATCGAGATGGCAGTAAAAACCTATTGCCAACCTTGATGATAGACTGGCAACCTGATTTAACAGTAGAACAGCAAAAACGATTGGAGGCCCGCTTGATTCACTGGTTCCAAGTGCGTCTCACTCAGCCGAATATTCAAGTTATCCCTTACCCGACCGCAGCGATCGAATAAGTTCTTTGGCCTCTTTGATGGCGTCTATATCGGTTTCTGTATAGCTCATTTCGAGGATGTCCGACTGTATTCCACGATCGATGGTCGTGCTGCCACTCATGTGAAATTCTGTTATGCCGACCGCAGCAAATTGAGGAATATTCGACGCATTCACTCCACTGCCTACCATGAAAGCAATGTCTTCGCCGTAGGTGTCGTTTAGGTGAGCTATTAAATCAATTCCGTCAATGGCCTTGGGCTTTTGACCTGATGTAAGGATACGCGAACACCCAGCTTCAATAATTGTTTCTACTGCTTGAATGGGATCCGAGCACACATCAAATGCACGGTGGAATGTCACTTCCATGGGATGGGCAGCCTTTACTAGGTCTTTCAAGTATTGATAGGGAACCTCGCCGTCGCTGTCAAGCAAACCGATAACGACACCCTCAATGCCCATGATTTTACAGTTCTCAATCTCCCGCTTGATGGTTGCAATTTCTATTCTGTCGTAAACAAAGTCACCCGTGCGCGGACGAACCAGAACCATTATCGGTAAGGTGATATAGGATCGTGACAATTGAATAGTGGACGACGACGGAGACAGTCCGCCGAGTTCCAGCGCACTGCACAACTCAACGCGCCACGCGCCACCTTTTTGGGCGTTTAAACAAGATTGGACAGACTGGCAACAAGCTTCTAGAATCATGGTGTAGATTGAAGCGTGCAAGTAAATTAAAATGCTTGGATGTTTTACATGGGAAGTGTCCCGAATGCTAGTTTCCTTGGCTTGGAGCCAAAAGTCTTTTCAATCGGCCTACCTCACTAACAAATTGTTCCTGTTCAACCGCTTTGAGAATCTTTCTCTTTTCGGCTTCAGTCAGGTGCCAGCTTAAGGAAATCTTGGAATCTGCCTCTTGTCTGAGCTGCAGAGTAACCAAGTCAATGTCGTTTTCAAACCAGGCTGAGAGGTAGCGCATCATCTGATCGCTGTTGTAGTCCTGGATCTTGGTGAAATTTCCGTAGACCGTTCCGAGTGGAGCGGTAAATTGCGACCATAAGGTGGGTTCAGACTCTTGAGCTTGAAAATTCTTCTGGATATCTCGTGTCTGCAATAGAACTACTCCACTCGTGTTTTCATTGATCCACTCCTTGAAAGTATAGAGGAATTGCATGGTAGTCTTGGATCCGAAATTATCTCGCAGACCGGCATCCATAACATCAATGGGTGGCTCGGAAGGAAGGGTCACCATGGGTAAGACGTAAGGAAATGTAGCATTCATCCGAAGTGCGCTGGTAAATCTC
Source organism: Flavobacteriales bacterium (assembly GCA_015665315.1). Classification (GTDB taxonomy): domain Bacteria; phylum Bacteroidota; class Bacteroidia; order Flavobacteriales_D; family Sanyastnellaceae; genus JADFAK01. The sequence goes on from JADFAK010000047.1 coordinate 4,230, forward strand.
AAGTTGGTCGCATGCTGTTTTTCAAACATGCGCAAGAACTCTACATCCTCTTGCACCACCTCCGAACTTACATTGTCCAAGGGTTGGTTGTTGGTCAGGTAAGACATTGGCTGCGCCGAAATGATCATTCTACGTCCGTCCTTAACGATAGTCGGCGACATGACAAGCATCGGAATAACAGCATCACGTTCCGGCTTTGTATAATCAATCAATCGCTTGTTGAGGACATTGCCCGTGTTGATGTTGAATTGCTTTTCAAAGGCAAAGCCACGGTCTTTTGTATAGGTGTTTCCTCCCTCTTCAAATTTCTGGTAGCGGATAAAAAAGTCGTTGGTCGCTATCGTGAAGATGATCGGATTCAATAAATCTCGACTAATGTTATGGATGTATTGTGAATCGTACAGGTCTATATCTTCTCCACCCTGGTCCATGTGGTACAATTCGCGGGCGTAGGCTGCCCCCATTACGCCCCCTGAACTTCCAGTCATCAAAACGATATTACTCATAAGCGTGCCGTCCAAAAGACTATCGGCCGTGAGCAAACTTTTCATGGTCCACAAGGCCGAGCGCAATCCGCCACCACTGCAGTTGAGCAGCACGAGCTTTGGTTTTTCATGTCCCAGATGATGCTGCTTAGCGAGCCAGTTATCAAGGATGAGGAGGGTATTCTGTGAATCGGCGAGGGCAAGGCTGTCTCGTACTTCATCGGCCATAGGTACTCCAGGCATGTACGGTGCCTTCTCGTGTTTATAATCCAAACCGTAAGCATGATTTGCTACGTTGAGCAGGGGAATGTCATTGTATGAGTTATTGACCACGACAAAGGCCAAGATGAGTACAGTGAGCGTCCACCCTCGAATGTAGGAGAACAATGCACTCGTAACCATAAGCATCATGGTAAAAAACAGCACCACACTCGCACCGGCCGGGATGACGAAATAGGGACTTTCCCGCAAAGATCCCACCAAAATAAAGGTGATGACCACCGCAATTTCGAAGAAGGAAGCGTTGACGTGATTTTGAGAAAACACTTTTTGCAAGACCTCCTTATCGTAGTGATCACCTGTCCGCGCTAGAGCAATTCTATTGAAACCAGACATATACGTCTCCACCCTCCAACGAAACGATTTTTGACGGATTTGGTACCACTTCCTCTGCTTGTGAAAAGTAGACTGCGCCATGGTCTCCTTGTTCCTTTTCTTCGATTTCTGTGAACCCGAATCCAGGTGCACAAAACTATTCACTGTCTTATTGGTCGTGATAAAATAGACGCTCGACAACACCAAGAATAGGACAACACCACCAAATAGGGCACCTACATTTCCGGCAATTTCCCACGAGTCGAGAATTTCCTGGTTCATTTGATATTGGATCGTCCAATAAACATAGGACACAAGATAAAAGGCAGGAATGACAAAATTATTGATGCTAAACTTGACGAATGGTCGGTTCAAAGTGACGATAAACGGGAACCTGAAGCCATGGAGGATGTAGGTATACAGATTGAAAGCCAAGATAAATCCGCCAAAGGAGAAGCCCAACAACATAAACGCAAGCGGACCGGTTTCTCCCATGTATTCGGGAAACAAGAATTGGTGCCACACGCCGTATTTCAAGCCAATAAAGCCTTGCGTCACTCCGAAAAGTAAAATCCAGAAGAAAAGTAGGAAATGATTTTTCTTCAAATGGAGGAGCACCAACTGAAAGGGAAAAAAGAAAAGTATCCTTTCAATGCGCTGTCGTGTCGATATGTTTGCTGCGGCTGCGGTCAATTCATTTGCCTTGTGCGAAATATACATTGAAAACATCGTGTAAATGCCTCAATACCTTGAACTTATAAGTGTCGAAAAGGTTTCTATTTAGGTAGGAAAAAGACCACATTTTCACCAATTAGGTAGATAATAGGTCAGAATCGCCCGAAATAGGAGTGTTATCGACTGGGATTCTACACTTAGTACAATCTTCGCGCTGCTTTCCCACTGACTGGTTAAAAAAGAAGGAAATGGTTAAGCCTATCGGCAAATGTTGGGGCAGGAAAAATCCGGCTTACATCTTCGACTCAACGATGTCGCGAATGACTCGTTCCAGGGCTTCGGCCTCGTCGATAAGTCGCTTGCACTCGTCAAGAACTCCATTGGCATAGTCTTTATCATCCAAATCACCCACGTTGATTCGCGCGTTCATCGTAGCTCCAATCACACCCGTGCGCGCGCACATTCCACCTACTCCAGCATCAGTTACAGAATTCGGATTACCGTGCTCGGCCATGGCTTTCATGACCTCCATAGACGCTAAACACGTACGAGCCACGTCCAAAGGAACCTCAACAGCATACTTGGTTGCGGCTTGCATCGCCTGATGTCTGGCCGCTTTCTCATCGGCTGTCGCTTTGGGCATCCTCACAGCATCGATGATCTTGTTGAAGGCATTGGTATCCTCATCGACCAAGCTCAACAACTTGTTCTGGTAGGCTAGTCCGCGCACCGCCCAATCACTAAACTCCTCCCAACGCGCATCCCAACCGCGCTTGTGGGCCGATAGATTGGCAACCATAGTACCCAATGCAACACCCAACACGCCACAATACGCCGAAATCGAACCACCGCCGGGGGCAGGACTTTCAGACGAGGTTTCGTTGGCAAAATCTACCAAAGTAAGATCGATCAACTTCTTGGGACCTTTCTCCATGTCTTGGATGAGGTACTCGATAATCTTTTCTCGCGGATTGAATGGCGCAAGGTCATCCATACCCATAGACTTCACGGCGATTTTGATCTTTTCGGCTTCGGAAATACCCAAGGACCGCTCTTGCTTGATCAGGTAATGATCGGCCGCGTCGATTAGTACTTTGAGGGGAATAAGTCCGACCACCTCACTTCCCGTAACGCGAATTCCTCGTTCGGCCGCTTTTGCAACTGCCTCATCGAAAGCTACGTGTACTGGAGTGACACTGATATTGGTCAAATTCAACGACAATTGAGCAATGCCATATTCTTCGATAAACCAGCCAATACCTTTGACGCATTTTAGTGAACCGGGTATACGCTTTGGCTCTCCGTTTTCATCGAGCACTTGTTTGCCCGTCAGCGGATCACCTGCTCGCATGATACGTCCGGCCTCTCTCATATCGAAAGCAATCGCATTTGCGCGACGCGCTGAAGTAGAATTCAAATTGACATTGTAGGCCACCAAGAAATCGCGTGCTCCTACTGCTGTTGCTCCAGATCCCTTGGCTCGTTCATTGAACTCAGCGGGGCCAAAATCGGGCTTCCACTGCGGCTCACTTAACTTCTTGAGACCCTCGTACTGTCCTTTTCGGCAGTAAGCGAGATTGGCACGTTCAGGAAGCAATGCGGCCGACTCGTAAAAATAGCCTGGTATGCCTAGCTCTTCGCCAATTCTTTTTCCCAATTTATGGGCAAAAGGAATAAGCTCGTCCATGGTGATATTCGACACAGGAATAAGCGGACATACATCGGTAGCTCCCATGCGAGGATGTTCTCCCGAATGTTTGCTCATATCGATCAACTCGGCAGCCTTCTTGACGAGTAGAAAAGCAGCTTCAATGACTGGGCCTGGCTCTCCAACGAAAGTAATTACTGTTCGATTGGTCGTTTTACCGGGGTCAACATCCAACAATGTGACACCTTCAACGGTCTCCACTACTGAACTTATGGCTTTAATTTTCTCTGCATCGCGTCCTTCAGAAATATTAGGTACGCACTCAATAAGCTGACGATTCATGTTCTAAAATTTAGGGGCAAAGGTAACGAATGGAAAAGATGCTCAAGGCAAATTATTCCGAACAATTAATGAATAAATTAAGATCATAAAAAGAGACCACCTTCAACCCAAACGGATTCAAGACTGGTCTGTTTTTACAGCATAAAAGAAACTACCCTCAGGCAATTACTTCATGCCTTTCAAATACTTAAATAGATCGCTATCGGTAGAAAGGATCACTGAGGTTTGTCCGTCAAATGTCTTCTCAAAAGTCTCCATAGACTTCAAGAAACCGTACAAGTCTTTGGCCATAGCAGTTTTTCCGTAGGCATTGGCGTAGATCGCGGCGGCTTCGGCATCGGCCTTACCTTTAATCTCCTCGGCCGTTCTAAACGCTTCCGATTGAATGGTTTTCAGTTCGCGCTCCTTCTCTCCATTGATTCTCGAAGCTTCACCTTGGCCTTCTGAGCGGAATTTATCGGCAATTCGATAGCGCTCACTTTTCATTCTCTCGTACACCTGATCTTTTACTTCTTGCACGTAATTAATACGCTTGAATCTAAAGTCTAGGATAACAATTCCAAGGTCGGCGGCCTGCACATTGGCCGAAGCTAGAATGTCGGACTGAATTCGAGCACGCCCTACTTCGATCGCCACGAGCGAGTCTTTCAATTCGCCATCATGTAATTCCGATTGCAAAGGTTCTCTATTCGACGAGCGCACCAAATCACGAATTTTGTTCTTGGCGATATGGTCTTTGGTCTGACTGTCCAGTATATCATCGATTCGCGATTGCGCTCCACGTTCGTTGGTCAAACGCTTGAAAAACTGAAGTGGATCGGTAATTTGCCAGCGCGCATAGGTATCGACAAAAATGAGTTGTTTCTCCTGAGTTGAAATTTGCGCTTGGTCGCCATCCCACTCCAAAAAACGCTTGTCAAAGAAATTGGCTTTCTGAACAAATGGAATTTTGAAATAAATGCCGGGCTTGGTAATCGCCTCACCTACTGGTTTTCCGAATTCGGTAACTACGACTTGCTGCGTTTCATTGACGACAAACATGAATGCGTAGAGCACCACGACCAATCCGACAACCAATAACAGACTTATCTTTAAAACACTACTTTTCATTGTTCGCCTTATTTAGTTGCATTTGCAACAACGGTAATACATTGTTCCCTTGGTCGTCGGTGATGATCTTGTTGCCCAATTTCGGCAATACCTCACTCATCGTTTCGAGGTAAATTCGCTGACGGGTAACTTGAGGGGCTTTTGCATATTCTTTATATAGGTCGTTGAATCTCGCCACTTCACCCAGGGCATTGTTCACCCTTTCTGTAGCATATCCTTCGGCCTTTTGAATAGTCTCTTGGGCCTGACCGCTTGCTTTTGGAATTACCTTGTTTCGATCCGATTCGGCTTGATTAATCAAGGTTTCTTTCTCCTGCTCGGCCTCATTCACGGCATTGAATGCAGCTTTGACTGGTCCGGGAGGATTCACATCTTGCAATACGACTTGTTCGATTTTCATTCCCAGCGAGTACTCTCTACAAATCCGTTGAAGCAACTCGTGCATCTCAGTTCCGATCTGCGCACGCCCCACGGTAATCACCTCATTAACAGTACGATCGCCAACAATTTGTCGCATCGTCGCCTCCGAAATATCTCTCAGGGTAGATTCTGGATCACGTACTTTAAACAAGTAATTATAAGGGTCATCAATTCGATATTGAACAACCCATTCGACATCGGCCAAATTCAAGTCGCCGGTAAGCATATTGGATTCTTCCTGCTCAACTTTTCCACGCTTGTATTCCGATCGGATATCAGCTTTCACGGTTTTAAAACCAAACTCGATTTTTTGTTGGCGCTCAACAGGAACTAGGTACACCCGCTCGACAAACGGAATTTTAAACTCCAAACCTGGGTCGACCGTCCGCGCATATTTCCCAAAACGCGTAATCACTCCAACCTCTTCCGTTTCGACAGTAAAGAAGGAGGCCATAAAAAGTATGACAACCACGAGGATTGGAATAATGATCTTGCCTTTGGAGACGACCTTTTTAATTTCGTCCTTGATTTGATCAAAATTGGGCATTTCTTCTGCCATGGTATTTTTTCTTGATTAGGGGGTGAAGGTACAAAGGATGGCTTGTAAAGCTGTAGAATAATGTACCGGTTCACGAATAAATCTCGAATTTTTCGAAAATGCACACGTTCTACCAGCGCTTGACTCTCACTTAGCTCACATTCCTCCTATTTTATACCTTAGATAACAAGCGACAAGCGCAAATGTTGGTATGGGAATGCATATTTTAACTAGTCATCACCGGAAAACACCTTAGTCGAGGGCCATCTGGTTTATTAGACTTTGGTATTGCATGGCGCGGGAATTTGTAGGCTGCTCCTCTAGCAAGTCCTTAAAGCACCGACTGGCCTCCTCTCTTCGGTCTAGGAGCAGGTAGGTGATACCAAGTTGGTTTAACGTGGTGTGTTTAAGCGGGAAGAATTCTTGTTTTTTCCTAAAGACGGCCAATGCTTCCTCATGCTTGCCTCGCACATTCAACGTATTTCCAACGGTATTCATCACGCCAGAAGAAAGCTCTTGGTAAGAAAACAACATTGCCATTCTCCGCAGCGTTTCGTCGATTCCTTCGGTGTCAATTTGATCGAGTAAAACTTTGTCAAGATCATCTTCGAGCGCGTCGGCGTATCGGATATTATAGTCTGCCCGCCGACAATGCATATCGAGTTCAATTTCGACCAAGTCCGACAATTGCGTGAGGCCATTCTCCATAATTGTGCTCCAAAAGTCCCCGCCTCGGACCTTGTAGTCTTGTCGGTTCAAGGTAAGCTTTCCCGAAAAATCTACTTGATCATTTCCCGCCCAATCTTTGGTAATAGGTGTAGGCTTGGCAAAAGCGATTGTATCTATCAATCGAATGCCATTCATCTGCAACTCACCCACGAGATCAAAACGTCCATCACCGCGAATGATCACCTCCTTACTTTCAAAATCAAGGAATGGATGCTCGATGCCATTGAACCATGATTCCTCATTTATCAGGTCCTGATCTCGTCTTTCTTGTCCAGTATTAATACTAGTAACTGGGATCGACACACGCACTGAAAGCTGACTGAGATAGTCTGAATTATAAAATAGCGTTCCATCAAACGAATCAAACCGTCCACGCACTGGGCTAAAACCGAAATATTTGATTTTAAAACCCACATAAGAATGTTGGTCATCTATGAGCCAGTCCTGACCAATAAAAGACTTCCACTCTACCTGCTCGTACGTTGTTTCGACAAGTTCGGGCACAGGCAATTCTTCCACATTTTCCTGGCATGCAATTAGCGACAAAGCGCAAATGATGGTCCCGAAATGCAGCTTCATTTTTCCAAAGGACCTTCCCATATTACTTGTTGAATAGTCCATACTCCGTCGGAATGAGACAATTGAAGATAATCCACACCCCACCAAGCCACAATCTTTGCACAAGCAATGTGGTTCATCACGTCGAGCACAACTATTTCTTTGGGTGCCTTAGGTCCTGGGTATTTCTTTGTTTCAGAAATGTTTTTCGCATACGCAAATGCCTGTTCGTATGTCATATAACCTTCGAAGACATATTCCTTGGTTTTGTCGTCCTTCCAGTAACCGAACTTGTTCAAGTGCGGACTAAAAGTCCGTGTTACAGCCAGGGTGTCGCCCAAATAAAAAGCATCGATGTAATCCTGACAAGCCTTGCGAACTGCATCTTTGGGCGATTCTTGCCCAAAGAAAACCAAGCTAGCCAATACTAAACAAACGGTAATTCCTAGTCTGTACATACGTCTATTTTAAAAGATTCGAGAAGTTCAATCTCGTAAAAATCAAAGCACTAAGGCCAACTTTTGTTTCAACGGTGATCCCTGTGCATGAATGGCGAGGTTTGAAGTATAGTCGCCCGGTGCCAAATGTCTTTGAACCTGGTTGCCACACACCCATATTCATTCTCATACCATCTTGATCCCTTAAAACGTATTCATTCACAACTCCGCGTCAACAAGGGGTTCCGCTACTGAATTGAACTAGATCATCAACACTCGCTTACAGGCCATTAGGCTGGCTTCCTACAGCTAGGCTGTTAGCTAGACCATAATATCGCAGTCGGATTTTCTATCGTCCGAATTAATTGAAAACAAAAGACATGAGAAAGATTTTACTATTTGCATTAACATGCTCGGCACTAGGACTACTAGGCCAAGACAATCTCCAAGGAGATTTACTTCCCGGTTGTATGGACAGTATGGCCTGCAACTATGATTCCTTAGCGGAATTTGATGATGGCTCCTGCGAGTTTGAAACATGCGCAGGGTGCACCAATTCAGAAGCTACCAATTTCGATAGCACGGCAACCATAGACGATGGCCTTTGTTTGTTCGTAGATCCCTGTGGTCAGGTATATGGAGATGATTTGATCGTCACCGACTTTACAGGATTTTACGCACCGGAATTCTGGGACATATACACAGGTGGAAATGGAAGCGTCGACATAACAAGCTCTCAAATCTATATTGTCGGAATCGATGAAGATCCGGAAGCATTTGATGCAATTACCGAGGCGACTATCTCTGTAGTCAGCACTGGAACAGTAACTTTCTCTTGGAGCTTCACGACGGAAGACATGGATGGTACCGGATATGATTTGGGCTATTACATCAATGGAACACGTTATGACCTAGACGATTCAAGTGGAGACCTCACTCAAGTGGGTGTCGTAACTATCGAGGTCACTCAAGGAGATCTTCTTGGTTTTGGAGTTGATGCGACCGATGGGTGTTGCGGGGGAGGGTTCCTCACGATAACGAATTTCACGAGTGAATTAGCCGAATGTATTGGTGGTTGTGCCGATTCAGGAGCATGTAATTATGACTCTATGGCCGACTACGATGATGACAGTTGTGAATATGAGACATGCGCAGGCTGCACCAACGCGGATGCTGAAAACTATGACAGCACTGCTACTATTGAAGATGGAAATTGTTGGTTCGAGGACCTTTGCGGAAACTTATATGTAGACGGTATGACTGTCAATGGATTTACGGCTTATTACGCCCCAGAATACTGGGACATTTTTCTTGGTGGCAACGGAACTATTGACATCACCAACGACCAAATGTACATCGTGGGTGTAGATGAAGACCCGGAACCAAATAGTGAATTAACAGAAGCCACGATTACGATTTTGAGCACTGGAGTTGTATCCTTCTCATGGAATTTCACTACCGAAGATGAAGATGGAACAGGTTATGACCTCGGTTACTATATCAACGGAGTTCGGTATGATTTAGACAATGGTAGCGGAGAATTAACCCAAGTAGGTGTGATAACCATCGATGTAGTCCAAGGCGACTTATTGGGGTTTGGCGTTGACGCAACAGACGGTTGTTGCGGTGGTGGATTCCTCACAATCACCAATTTCATGAGTGAAACAGGAGATTGTGAAGGTGGATGCACAGACTCGGAAGCCTGCAATTACGATGCTACGGCCGGCTACGACGATGAATCTTGTGATTATGAAACTTGTACTGGTTGTATGGATTCGGCAGCATGTAACTTCGACTCGACAGCCACCATTGATGAATCATGTGATTATGAAACTTGCGCTGGTTGTATGGATACAGCAGCATGTAACTTCGACTCGACAGCCACGATTGATGAATCATGTGATTATGAAACTTGCGCTGGTTGTATGGATTCGGCAGCATGTAACTTCGACTCGACAGCCACCATTGATGAATTGTGCGATTATGAAACTTGTGCTGGTTGTATGGATTCGGCAGCATGTAACTTCGACTCGACAGCCACCATTGATGAATTGTGCGATTATGAAACATGTGCTGGATGTATGGATTCCGAAGCCTGTAATTATGACTCTACAGCAACGATAGAAAATGATTCATGTGAATTCGAAACATGTGCGGGCTGCTTAGACGCGATGGCTTGTAATTTTAATTCTACGGCTACAATCAACGATGAATCTTGTGAATACGAGACGTGCGCAGGATGTACAGACAATGAGGCGATGAATTACGACTCAGCTTCAACCATTGACGATGGATCATGTTTGTATCTTGACCCTTGCGGCACGATATCGAATATGGATGGCCTTGGTACCGACTTCATCGGACATTATAGTTCATCTCAATGGGACCTACTCATTGAAAGTGATGGAACGATAGAAATTGAAGAGACATATATCCACATAATCGGTGGAAACGCGCAAGATGATGAAGAGTTTGCAATCGAAGGACAAGGCTTCCAAGGTGGAGGTGGTGATTTTGAAATGCTAACTCAAGTCTCCCGTGCTGCAGCTGCAACGGGTACCTACACTTTTAGTTGGTCCTATACCACAGAGGACGGACCCGAATACGACATTGCCTACTACATCAACGGTGTTAGATATGACTTAACCGTAGTAGATGGAGGCCTCACACAAGCAGGAGCGATTTCCTTCGATGCCATTGAAGGAGATGTGATTGGATTTGGAATCGACTCAACCGACGACTGCTGTGGTGTAGGTGAACTTACCATTACAGACTTTACTTACCCTGCCGGCGATTGCCTTATGGGATGTACTAATGCAGATGCTTGTAACTTTGATAGCGAGGCCAACTTTGACGACGATTCTTGCGAGTATGAGTCATGTGCTGGATGTACTGATTTGGCGGCTTGTAACTATGATTCCACGTCTACAATCGACGACGATTCTTGTGACTTCTCATGTTACGGATGTACGGATACCACTGCTTGCAACTTTGATTCAGCCGCAACGATCGATGACGCGTCGTGCGACTACCTAGTCTGCGCCGGCTGTACCGATACCACAGCCTGTAACTTCGACGCCGATGCGACCATCGACAATGGTGAATGTGAATATGGATCTTGCCCTGGTTGCATGGATTCAACTGCCTGCAACTATGATGACATGGCCCTAGTGGATGACGGTTCATGTGCTTATGGTCCCGACCCAGGATTTTTTGCCAACGAGTGGTTGCTCTTCTTTGCAGATTGTGAAGATTATTCGGACTACAACCAGAATGACCCATTGACTCTTTTAGAATTGAATGAGGACGGACTTATATATGAGTTCGGAGCACCAGTCGTTGACTGGTCTGGATGCGGCGTCAATATGACTGTAGGCGTTGAGGACGAAATATTCGGATACGGTGTACTTGTAGACGGAACCGTTGAATATATTGAAGACGGAACGTGTTTTATCTTCATACCGGCAGTATTGGGATGTACAGATTTAGAAGCTTGTAACTTCGATCCATCGGCTAACTTTGGAGACGATTCATGTGAATATGACTCATGTGCTGGTTGTACAGATATGGAGGCGTGTAACTATGACTCTTCGGCAACTATAGACGACGATTCTTGTGAATACGACTCTTGTGCTGGTTGTACAGATATGGAAGCGTGTAACTACGACTCTTCGGCAACAATAGACGATGATTCATGTGAGTACGACTCATGCGCCGGTTGTACAGATATGGAAGCGTGTAACTACGACTCTTCGGCAACAATAGACGGTGATTCATGTGAGTACGACTCATGCGCCGGTTGTACCGATATGGAAGCTTGTAACTATGACTCATCTGCCACATTGGACAATGACTCATGTGAGTACGACTCATGTGCCGGTTGTACGGACGAAGAGGCATGTAACTACGATTCAACTGCCACGTTGGCCGACGATTCGTGTGACTATTCTTGTCTCGGTTGTACGGATATAGAAGCATGTAATTTTGACTCGACTGCCACCATGAACGACGATTCTTGTGATTACAATTCATGTGCTGGTTGTACGGATATGGAAGCCTGTAACTATGACTCTTCAGCTACAATAGACAACGATTCATGTGAATTCGACTCATGTGCTGGTTGCATGGATATGGAAGCATGCAACTATGACTCTTCAGCTACAATAGACAACGATTCATGTGAATTCGACTCATGTGCTGGTTGTACAGATATGGAAGCATGTAACTACGACTCGTCTGCAACAATAGACGATGATTCTTGTGAATATGACTCGTGCGCTGGTTGTACAGATTTAGAAGCATGTAACTACGACTCGTCTGCAACAATAGACGATGATTCATGTGAATATGACTCGTGCGCTGGTTGTACAGATATGCAAGCATGTAACTACGACTCGTCTGCAACTATAGACAACGATTCTTGTGAATATGACTCGTGCGCTGGTTGTACAGATATGGAAGCGTGTAACTACGACTCGTCTGTAACAATAGACGACGATTCTTGTGAATATGACTCGTGCGCTGGTTGTACAGATATGCAAGCATGTAACTACGACTCGTCTGCAACAATAGACGACGATTCTTGTGAATATGACTCGTGTGCAGGTTGTACAGACAGCGAGGCTTTAAACTATGATCCGACTGCAACTATTGACGACGGATCTTGTTTCTATGATTGTGAGATGCCAACATTTGAATTCAACGTATACTGTGAGGATAGCGATCAAGATAATTTCTACGTAGAACTGACCGTCACAGGAACGAGCAATGGATTTCCGTTCACCGTTTCAAATGATGTAAACACATCTACTGAGAATGTCACAGCTACAGGTGTCTTCAACTTGGGCGCGTTTGACAACAATGAGATCGTAACCTTCACGGTTGATTCAGATGAGATTTCTTGCTCTATGACTTCAGACATGCTCACAGGAAATTGCATGATCGACTTAGTTGATGAAATTGACTTGTCGGCCATGACCATTTTCCCGAACCCAACAAATGGTGACTTCACAATCTCCAATGTTTTGAGCGATGAGCAACTCACGATTGAAATCGTAAATGCTCTGGGCCAACTAGTCTTCACGCAAAAGTCGTCGGCCAATGACGCCGGTGATTTTACTGTCGAAACGCTTGACAGATTAGCTGAAGGCAATTACATGGTTCGTGTTTCTCAAGGAAATGAGCTCCAAGTAATTCGAATAATAGTACAGAAGTAAAATAGAACAACTTGATTGAAAGGGCTGCCCATTGGGCGGCCCTTTTGCGTTTTTAAGTCTGATTAGATTCAGAAACAACTCTGCTGAATATTGCAATCCAATGCCGGGCTTAAGCTTGCTTTCGGACTGTGAAAAATAATTCAATCTGTTCTATGTGGCGCATAGACTTGAAAGTTGCTCTCTGATTTTCCATCCTCTGCCGTGAGACAATTGCATGGCCAAATCCACTTTAAAAAACCTGTCGTTCAAAAAAGACGCTGCAATCACGCGTAGGTGGGTCATAATTAATACTTTTAACGGCTACAACCTGTCACAGTTATTATCAACTGGACAAAACAAGTAATCGACACTATTTCAATCATTATGAGAAAACTCTTTACCTTCTTAATCGCATGTGCCACATTGGGTGGCTCGCTAACAGCGCAGGTTACATCTGTGCATCACTCAGTACACGCCGTAGATCAGGCTGGTCCGGGACTCACTACTTACCGAATATTTGCCGACTTGCAAGATTCTGATGACTTTTTGTCTTCGGTGTACGCTGCAAGCAATGACTATCTAATTTTAGGTGGATCAGGCGGTGTAATTTCTAACCACGGTTCTGGAACTACAACTGGAGATGCCTTGGCAACTGGATTTTGTGGATTTGTTCCTGAAGTTTGCTTTGATTCTTTCGTAACAATTGGCTGGTACGGCAATGAAGCGTATGATGGTAGTACGATTGCCTGTGGTCAGGCGACTACCACAATCGCGTCTGAGCCATCTTCTTCAGTTATATCAGATTCATTTGGAACAGCTACTACAGCGCCTACCTTAGAGATGCAAGATGGTGCATGGTTTACGACAAACCTCAGCGGATGCAACGACAACGGTTTCGGTATTGGTGCGAACAACACAGTATTGATTGCGCAAGTAACAATTCCTTCTGCGGATGACTTGGTTTATAACTTGAATATTCAACTCTTCAATGCCGCTATTGGAAACGACCCAATCCTCACTGTAGGAGATTGTAACACTGTGGATGAGGGTGAAGTTGATGGTTCAAGCCTTGGACTTCATTATCCATTCGAAGAATGCTCACCTGTTGTAGATGGATGTACATCTTCTACAGCATGTAACTACGATTCTGCAGCTACCAATGATGACGGTTCTTGTGATTTCGAATCATGCTATGGTTGTACAGATACTACAGCTTGTAACTATGACTCGACAGCGACAATGGACGATGGAAGTTGTGATTTTGGCGCCTGTGAGGGATGCATGGACACAATGGCTTGCAACTACGATGAATTTGCCTTGACCGACGATGGTTCATGTGAGTATGATTCATGCGCTGGTTGTATGGATATGATGGCTTGTAATTACGATTCAACGGCAACCATTGATGATGCCTCATGTGAGTATGATTCATGCGCAGGTTGTACCGACTCAAGTGCGTGTAACTATGATTCAACGGCTACGATCGACGATTCTATGTGCGACTATTCTTGTTATGGTTGTACCGATATGAGCGCATGTAACTACGACGCTGCAGCGACAATTGACGATGCTTCTTGTGAATACGATTCATGTGCTGGATGTATGGATATGACAGCTTGTAATTATGATTCGACGGCTACGATTGATGATGCCTCATGTGAGTATGACTCATGTGCAGGTTGTACCGATATGGGAGCTTGTAACTACGACTCAACCGCAACGATTGACGACGCTTCTTGCGACTATTCTTGCCTAGGTTGTACTGATATGGATGCTTGTAACTACGATTCGACAGCAACGATTGATGATGCCACGTGTGAATACGACTCGTGTGCAGGTTGTACTGATAGCTTGGCTTGTAATTTCGACTCAACTGCTACTATAGATGATGACTCGTGTGAGTTCCAATCTTGCGCAGGTTGTACCGATATGGGGGCTTGTAATTACGACTCAACAGCGACGATAGACGACAGTTCTTGTGAATATGACTCGTGTGCTGGATGTACAGATTCGGTAGCGTGTAACTACGATTCAACAGCTACCATTGACGACGATTCTTGTGATTATGACTCTTGTGCTGGATGTACAGATAGTACAGCCCTAAACTATGATTCTACCGCGACGATTGACGACGGTTCTTGCTTCTTCGACTGTGAATTCCCAACTTTTGAGTACGAAGTTTATTGCGACGAGACCGACCAAGACAACTTTTATGTTGAATTGACTGTGTCAGGAACTAGCAACGGATTCCCTTTCACGGTTTCTAACGATGTGAATGCATCGGAAGTAAACATAACAGGCGCCGGTGTGTACGACCTAGGAGCATTTGCGAATAACGCCAATGTCACTTTCACCGTAGCTTCGGATGACATAGATTGCTCTGCGACTTCTGACGTTCTTACTGACAATTGTATTATTGACTCAGTGGAGGAAATCGATGTGGCAACAATGGCTATCTTCCCTAACCCTACCAATGGTGATTTCACTATCACCAATGTGTGGAACGATGAGCAAATGACTATCGAAGTATTAAATGCTCTAGGACAAAAAATCTTCTCGCAACGAGCTTCTGCAAATGGCAACGGTGATTTCACCGTAAGCGCACTAGATCAATTGGCTGAAGGCAATTATATGGTTCGCGTTTCTCAAGGAAACGAAATCCAAGTAATGCGCATTATCGTCCAAAAGTAATCGTGAACGACTTCAAATTGAGGGCTGCCCAGTGGGCGGCCCTTTCTTTTTGTATGCACTGTCCTTCCTAGTATTGGGCGTAGAAACGTAAGTCCCAAACCCGCGAAAAACCCGATTATTTATCTATGCTCAAGACTTACGTTTTAAGCAAAAGGTCTTATCATTTATGCTAAACCGATTCTTTATCAATACTTTAGTTATTGTAAACTATAACTGTTTCTAGAACTTGAGTCTATCTGGTAAAAAGAAACGACCAACAAACTATGAGAAATCTCCTGTCACTCTTGCTCGTGTGCACGACCCTCGGTGGTTCCTTGTCTGCACAAGTCACCGCTGTATTTCACGAAGTTTTTGCTGTCGATCTGGCAGGTCCAGGGTTAACGACCTACCGCATATTTGCAAACTTGCAAGACTCTGATGACTTTTTATCATCGGTTTATGCCGCTGGCAACGACTATTTGTTGCTTGGTGGGACCGGTGATATTATAGTCAACAATTCTAGTGGAGCCACCGTCGGGGATGCCTTGGCCACGAGCTTTTGTATGTTCGTTCCCGAATTGTGCTTTGATTCTTTCGTCACTGTTGGGTGGTTCGGCAGCACCGACTACCAGTGCAATCCCATTGGATGTGGCCAAGCGACCACTACAGTTTCTTCTAGTCCGAATAATACTGTTATTGCCGACTCATTTGGAACAAATGTCGCTGCTCCAAACCTGGAAATGCAAGACGGTGCGTGGTTTACTACCAATCTGACTGGTTGCAACGATAACGGATTTGGCATAGGGCCTACGAATAGGGTGTTTATCGCTCAGGTGACGATTCCATCGACAGATGACATAGTTTATACCTTGAACATTCAGATCTTCAATGGTGGAGATGGTAGCGACCCGATTCTAACTGTTGGCACATGTAACACGGTGGATGCTAACGAATTTGACGGATCTACTATAGGACTTCAATACCCCCTCGATCTAGGTTGTCAACTATGGAGTTGGGGTTGTACTTCTACAACAGCTTGCAACTACGATCCTGTAGCGATACAGAATGATGGTTCCTGTGAATTCGAGACCTGCTCCGGCTGCCAGGACACACTAGCGTGCAACTACGACGATGAAGCTACAATAGACAGCGGCGACTGTGAGTATGGTTCATGTCCCGGCTGCATGGACACCACTGCTTGCAACTTTGACCAATGGGCATTGACCGACGATGCTTCGTGTGAATACGAATCATGCTTAGGTTGTACCGATAACCTAGCATGTAATTATGACTCAATAGCGACCATAGATAATGACTCCTGCGCATATGAAGGGTGCACGGGTTGTACCGATGGGGATGCCTGTAATTACGACTCGACAGCGACCGTCGATGATAATTCTTGCGACTATACTTGTCTGGGTTGTACAGATATGGACGCAGATAATTATGACCCGTTGGCAACTGTTGACGACGGCACATGCAATTACTCATGCCTCGGTTGCATGGACACAGAAGCATGTAACTTCGACGCCACAGCAAGCCTGAATGACAATTCGTGCGATTATTCATGCTTTGGTTGCTCGGATAGCTTAGCCTGTAACTTTGGCCCTGACGTCTCGATTGATGACGGCTCGTGTGAGTTTGAATCTTGCGCGGGTTGTATGGACATAGAGGCTTGCAACTTTGACTCAACAGCAACAATTGCTGACAGCTCATGCGAATTCGAATCTTGCGCGGGATGCATGGACATGGAAGCCTGTAACTTCGATTCAACAGCAACGATTGCCGACAACTCATGCGAATTCGAATCTTGCGCGGGATGTACAGATAGCACCGCTTTGAACTTTGACTCGACCGCTTTAATTGAAGACGGGTCTTGTTTCTTCGACTGTGAATTCCCTAGTTTCGAATTCAGCGTTTACTGTGAAGAGAGTGACGAAGAAAATTTTTATGTAGAGGTCACAGTCTCCGGAACAAGCAACGGATTCCCTTTTACTGTTTCCAACGATGTGAATGCTTCAGAGGAGAATGTCCCGGCTACTGGCGTGTACAATTTAGGTGCATTTGCCAACAACTCGAATCTAACTTTTACTGTCGCTGCCGACGAGATTGATTGCACAATGACTTCCGACCTCCTCACAGATAGCTGCTTTTTTATTTCAGTTCAAGAAATCGACTTGGCTCCTTTGGCCATCTTCCCAAACCCAAACAATGGCGACTTTGCGATCACTCATTCTTGGAACGACCAACAAATAACGGTCGAAATCTTGAACGCTCTAGGGCAGAAAGTCTTTACACAACGAAGGTCCGCAAATAGCCATGGAAATTTCAAAGTCAGCGCACGCGATCAATTGGCTGAAGGCAATTACATAGTTCGGATTGTACACGGCCAGGAAATCCAAGTTTTGCGCTTTCAAATCCAGCAAGATAACTGAAGGCCGACCAGTGCTCTGATTCTTGTCCGCACGGGGTATGATATTTTACAGACCACATTCTTTACTACCAATCACTTTCTTTCGGAACTTGCAGCCCAAATGAAAGCCGAACTTCACTCACGTACAGAGGTCATTCAATTGGTCAACGCCTTTTACGACAAAGTAAAAAAAGACGACCAAATCGCTCACTTCTTCGAGGAGGTCATCCATGTAGATTGGGATGCCCACTTGCCAAAAATGTATGATTTCTGGGAGTCGACCATCTTTCATAAAGCGCTCTACTCTGGCAATCCAATTCAAGTACACCAAAAGGTCAATGCTCTTTCCTCTATGTCGGCCGAACATTTCCAGCGATGGATAGCCCTTTTCACCGAAACAGTCGACGAGTTATTCTCAGGCCAAAATGCCGAGCTTGCCAAACAACGAGCTATTTCCATTGCAACCGTCATGCAAATGAAAATCAAGACCGACTAGGAATTTCAATTGTCGCCATTGAAATATTCGTCCATTTTTAGCATTACCTATATATTGCATAAAAAAGAATATGGCACTAGGAACAAAAGAAGACCCTTGGAAATTAACCACTCCGCCCGGAAAATCCGAGTTTATCGCCTGGAAAGAAGAAGATGCTGATGTCCCAGCTATCGTCTGCGTGGTGAGCGGATACGAATTACGCTACCATGCTAGGTGTATCGAAGATTTGCATGAAATGCTAAAAAAACACGGTGATTGGATGCTGCTTGGAAACGCCGACGAGCAGAAACCGGCAAAAGAGAATACCGTTGAGGCATGGGGCAGAGCAGCCGATAATCCAGTAGGAGGCTTTTACGGATTGCGAAAAGGCTTCCGCGGAAGATTCGGGAATCACATCCCTCCTATTCTAGAACACCTTGGACTTGCGGAACTCGAGCACAACGCCCGCAACAACAGGATGCGCGCCATCTAAGAATACAAAGCCCCAAATCGGTGAATGTAAGTCTGATCACTATCTATCTGTCCGCCCTACTCCTATCCCTCACTCCAAGCGACTCTTTCGTCGATCCACGAGATGGTAATGAATATGACGTAGTCAAAGTTGGTTCCAATTGGTGGTTCAACGAAAATCTGTTGTTCGAAAGCGAACTGTGCTACTGCGCTGGGAAAAAGAAACTCAAAGGCAAATGTCGGTCGGCAAATTATTATTCCAACAAAGAGCTTAACTCCGTATGTCCTGAGGGCTGGCACGTGGCGACAAGGTCCGACTGGGAGGCTTACATCGATTGGATCCTGGCCCAACGTAATTTATCTCTCGACATGCTTCTGATGGACACCATACCCACGCCCAACAGCACCATGATGATGAAGGATACAACAGGACTTTTACAACTGTTCTCCGAGGCCAATTTGCTGCAGCTGGGGTCCGACGGGTGGATCCAAGGCAAGTGACATAAAAAAATGGAGTCAACGACCTTTTGGGCTGTGGATGCCGAGAATGGAGATTATCGCTTTCATTTTCACATCTCGAATGACGCGGTAAATAAACATGCGCACGATCACAATATCAACGATTTGCCACGAAGAACACGCAGATTTGCCGTGCGATGTGTTTGCGAAGATCAATTGGATAAAAACTTAGCCCCATGAGCACCCTCCGAGACGAATTTGTCGCTCAAATTATCTTGCGAATCAACGAGAACCCACCGCGCATTGCCAAGTGCCTTGACCTCCTCACCGAAGACCAAGTTTGGGAACGCCAAAACGAAAAGTCCAATAGCATCGGAAATCTTATTCTTCACCTCTGTGGCAATATTCGCCAGTATAGTATTTCCACGCTGACTGAAACGAAAGACACGAGAAATCGTCCGCAAGAATTCAGTACCACCAAGGGATTGAACAAAAACGAATTGATAAATTCTTTGACAGAAACAGTGGCCGAAGCTCAGCAGGTCATCCAAAACATCTCCGAAAATCAGTTGACAAAATCCTACCATGTCCAGTGTTTTAATCTCTCCGGAATAGGGATTCTCATCCACGTGGCCGAGCACTTTTCCTACCACACTGGCCAAATCGCACTTCTCACTAAGTCGCTGGTAAATAAGGATTTGAAGTTCTACGACGACTCTACTTTGTAAATTATACTTAACTTTTACTTTGATTTAGCACAAGGCAAATGTTTTGGCGCAGGATTTGCATCACCTTTGCCCTCAAGATTTCAACTAACGCCCTCAAGATGAAAATTACCCTACTTACCCTATTCTCTTTCTTCTGTTTTTGTGGAATTGGTCAGACGTATCTCGAAGACAGTGTATTGATAGAAATTGAACACGCTCACACTACGCTCGAATTCGACTATTCTCCAGCCGATGGTTGGAAATATTTTATGATTCCAGACACGCTTTCAATTACCATAACTCGCAGTCAGCCCGCCCTCTCATCTTGCGGTAGCTTTGACTTTGCCGAGATTATTTATGGTACGAGTGAAGACGGATTGGTGAGGTTATTAATTCCGTGCGGACAAACCACAGAACGTGAAAAAGGAAGCAAAATGAACTTCGTCCAAGCACGGCCAAAAGGACGCGTTTCAGACCACGAATTTCGAGTAGACGATGACGTGGCCAGACAACACGTGACTGAAATCAAACGGACCGCCTGGGCACAAGTTGTGCAATAGATGTTCAAAATGGAATGCCGCACCAAGTAAATGGTAGCCCTCATTTGACTAATTTCATGGTCCGACTTATTGCGAAAACATGAAGTACTACGGATACATTCTTATTGCACTCGTTTTTACATTAAACTCCTGTGTATCAACCACATCAGACTCCAATTCGGAAGATGTGACTCCTTACTATCGACAAATTGACGACTACACTTTGGACGCCCAGAGGCATCTTGTCAAAGATATTCCTGCACGGAATGGCGCTAAAACAGTGAATGTCGTGATTGAAATTCCGACGGGAACACTGCAAAAGTGGGAAGTCAACAAAGAATCTGGTGACTTACAATGGGAGATAAAAGCTGGAGTGCCTCGTATTGTTGATTACATAGGATACCCCGGAAATTATGGCTTCGTTCCACAAACGATCCTGTCCAAAAAAAATGGTGGAGACGGTGATCCGCTGGACGTTCTTGTTTTAGGGGCAGCTGTAGACCGTGGATCTATTCTTCAAGCAGAAATCATCGGCATGATTAAACTAATTGATGGAGGAGAAAAGGACGACAAATTAATCGCGGTGACAGACAACACTCCGTTTTCCAATATTCAAACTATTGAAGAACTGGAAAAGAAATACCCAGGAGTTATTGAAATTCTGACAACTTGGCTGGCCAATTACAAAGGCGAAGGTCACATTGAGGTGCTAGGCACAGGCGATAAAGCTGAAGCACAATCTGTGCTTGAATCATCTATCAAGGCGTTCGAAAAAGAGTAATCTGTGTCTAAGACAACAAAGCACCAATCAATCTTAAAATCGTAAGCTCGCTTCTCAAGACGTTTACCTTGGATGCACTTATTCGATCTCCAGTTAATGCCAAGTTAAGCTGAGCTTCGCGAAATTGGGTGTTCGTTATTTGCCCCGCTTTAAACAGCTCTTCGCTTCGTTCAAGATTGGCTTCCGCCGCTTCCAGGTTATTGTTTTCAAGTAAGTACAATTTTAAATTTTGGTTGTAAGCCAATAGGGCATTCTCGATATCTGCCTGCAGTCCCATCCAAGTGTCCTGTTCGGACAACTGTGCATTCTCTAGCGCGATTTTTAGGTTTTGACGTTGTATATTGTTCCGCATTCCGCTAAAAATTGGAATGTTCAACGATAGAGCTCCATTGGGACCAATCGACGTGTTTTCCAGTAATATTCCAACGTCGTTAATACTTTGGTTGTAGCCATATCCGGCAGACAATGACAATGATGGGATCATAGAAGCCATAGAAATTTTCAAGTCGGCCTGTGCTAGTTCACTTTGCAACAATGCGCCTGTATAAGCGGCATTGTTATTCTTTGCCAATTCCAATAGTTCCTCCTTCGTCCACGTTCTAATTTCAAGCGCCGATTCCTGCAACTTGGAATTGGGCAGCTCGCTCCCGACCAATCGAGCTAAAAGCGTCCGGTAGGTCTCTTCTGCCATTTCGGCTTGGATCAATTGGGAGCTATCGGCGGTCAGACTTACTTTGGCATTAAGAAGCTCCGTGCGCATATTCCCACCCAGGGAATAGCTTACTTCAGCACGCTTGTATCTCTTCTGAGATATCGCGAGATTCTGTTCTGAAATAGCTACTTGGTCCTGAGCTCTGAGCAGGGATAAAAAAGTCTCACTCACCTGGATTACCACCGCTTCAATAGCAGCTTTGGATTGCGCATCTACGGCCGCCTTGTTGACTTTCAGCTTCTGAAAGTTGTTCCAGCCTGATAGTCCGTTGAAAAGGGTGTAATTCAAGTTTGCCGAAGCCGCAACATTTGTAGCCCCCGCATTGTCGACATCCACAGGAGGAAATCCACCAGCGAAAACTTGCTGGGAACTTGTCAGACTATAGCTATATGACCCTTTGGCACTCACCGAAGGCAACAATCCTGCATTTCCAACATGCACGCTATTGTCGGCCATTTGTTTGTTGTTTTCCAAAATTTCGATCTGGAAATTGTTGTCGAGAGCCGCTTGAATTGCTTGATCCAACGAATACCCCCCTTCAAGCTGACCGTGTACTTGTCCGAATAATAGACAGGTAAGGGCTAAGACGAAGTACTTATATTTCATTCTCATATTTCAATTCTTTGAATGCTGGTTCAACCTCGTGTCGCTCAGGCTTAGTGCCTGTCCAGAGCCAGGTCAAATACACACGCATGCTATTAATAATATTCAGAACAACCGGCAAAACGAGCAAGGTTGTATAGGTAGCCATGATCAATCCGTAAGCGATCGCAATCGCCATTGGGACCAAAAACTGGGCCTGAAAGCTCTTTTCAAAAATGAGAGGTGCAAGGCCGGCTACCGTCGTAAATGAAGTCATAATGATCGGTCGGAATCTTGACAGCCCCGCCTCGTACAATGCTTTTTTGAAGTGCATCCCCTTCTTTAGATTTCCGTTCAGCGCAGTTATAAGGACCAAACTGTCGTTTACCATTACTCCAATGAGGGCAATGATTCCGAATCCAGAAAGCAAACTAAGTGCGGAAGAATGGATCCAATGTCCCCACCCCACGCCTACTATACCAAGCGGCACTAAAAGAATCACGGCCAAAGCCTGTGGCACGCTTCGGAAGGTAAACGCAATAATGAAAATCATCAGGAGCAAGATGATCGGCCCAACCTTGGCAAAAGATACCTGGGTCTTCTTGGCTTCCTTATTTTGCCCTTCAAATGAATACTGAACTGCTGGATACTGGCTCAAAATCATGGGCATAATCGAAGTGCCTATATCCTCCTGAATAGCTGAAACACTAGCTTCAGGATTTCCCAACTCTGCCTCAACTCGAATTTCTCGTTTACCATTGAGGTGATTTATGGCAATCAAGCCACGCTCGATTTCGTAGTCGGCCACCTCTTTCAAGGGAATCTTTTGCCCCGAAGGAGTTCGTATTAAGAAATCGGCCAAATCATCGGTTGATGCTCTTTCTTCCTCTCCAAGTCTAACCCAGACTTTAACTTCATCGATTCCCCGTTGCAGCCTTTGCGCTTCTGCGCCAAAAAATCCCTGACGAACCTGACCAAGCACTTGCTGCAAATTTAAGCCTAGCAAGTAAGCCTTGTCCTTCAATTGAATATTTATCTCCTTAATGCCCCGTTGATCATTGTCGGTCACATCGCTCAAATCGGCGATGTTGTCCAACTCCTTCTTGAGCAAGGTTTTGGCGGCTTCCAATTGCTCGAGATTGTTGCTACGCATACTCACCGAGACAGGTTTGCCGAATGGCGTTGCCACTCCAAATAACATCTTGTCCACCTCCGGGATTACGCCTACCATCGAACGCAAGGCCTGATTGATCTCGAAAACGCTCATATTTCGCTGTTCCGAATTGAGCAGCTGAATATTGATTGAACCTTGATTGGTTTTGGGTCCGACGATCTTTTCTATATTGATCACAACATCCTCACCATCGGCCCTTTCCGACTTCAGGTTTTGGTTTAACTTCTGAGCACTTTCTACCAGGTAATTCAAAACACCTTCGGTAATTTGATCCCTCGTTCCTGGAGGCATCTCAATCGCAATGGCAATGTTGTCCTGTTCGATCGTTGGGAAGAATGTCGTCTGAATAACTCCTCCCTTAAATCCACCAATTGTAATCATGAACATGGCCGTAGGAATGGCCATAGCTAGCAATGGGTTATGAATCGAGAAGTGAAGAACTGGAGAGTACAACTTGTCCTTTAAGTAATTCATGACACGTTCAGAACCGCGGACCAACCTGCTCTTTTTCACCTTTCCCGAAAGTGCTTTGGAATGTGCGATGTGGCCAGGAAGAATAAGAATTCCCTCGACAAGAGAGAAGAGCAAGGTCGCAATCACAACAAATGCTAGATCAGGTCCAAAATCTCCCAATCGACCATCCAAAAAGTAAAAAGTACCAAAGGCCACGATGGTAGTCAGCACGGCCGAAGTAACCGCAGGGACCACTTCCATGGTTCCTTTCAACGCAGCCTGAAGCGCCGTTTCACCTCGTTCGTAATGCTGGTATATATTTTCACCAATGACAATTCCATCATCCACCAAGATTCCAACAACCAAGATCATTCCGAATAACGAGAGCACATTGATGGTGAGTCCGAACGAAGAACCTAGTATGAACATCCCAGCAAAAGCAATTGGAATACTCAGGGCAACCCAAAATGCCAATCGCACATTGAGTACCAAGGCCAAAATTATAATTACAAGAATAAATCCAATTAGACCGTTGCTTGTCAGCAGGGCAATACGCTCAATCAACGTGGTCGACGCATCACGAATAATTGCTGCTTGTACCACATCATTCTTGGCATTGAAATCAATGATATAAGCCTTAACCTTTTCCTGTATGGCCAAAAAATCCTCGTCATTGGTATTCTGCACCGTCAGCGTTACCGAAGGATTGCCATTGAAATAGTTGCGTTGGGGCAAATCAGACCAGCGGTCAGTAAGAACTGCGATTTCTCCAAGTCGTACAATCATTCCATCTGGCGTGGCCTTGACAATAATATTTTCAAGTTCAAACGCACGGTAGGACTTGGAACGGGCTCGAATGAGCAGTTCTTCGCGCGGACCCTTTATGGTACCTCCCGTAATTTCAATATTTGATCGAGCAATGGCCTGACTAACGGCGTCAAAAGTCAAATTATAGGCTTCAAGAGAAGAAGGATCGAGTGCTATTTCAATTTCCTCATCGGGAAACCCGGACAGCGTCACTTTGGAAAGACCGTCCATCGCTCGGAGTTCGTCCTCGGCGATGCGTCCTTTCTCTTTCAGCGTGTGCAGATCAACATCACCCGTTAAAGCAAAGCTGATGACGAAGTTTCTGGCTTCCTGTTTAAAGACGACTACAGGCTCCATTCCGACTGGAAATGAGCTAATTTGATCCACTGCATTTTTGACATCCTGCAGTAAATAATCTACATCATATCCTCTTTCGCCTTCAAGCGTGATAATGCCACTGTTCTCAGAAGAGATCGAGGTCACTTCAATGACCCCAGTGACACCTTTTAGATTGTCTTCGATTTTGGTGATGATTCCCTCCTCAATCTCTTCAGGAGAAGCTCCTGGATATACCGCTTGGATTTGAATGATTCTGCTTTCGCTTTGAGGGAAGAAAGTCGACTTGATATTCTGCAGACCAAAATACCCAAAGATCAAGATGATGAGCATCAACAGGTTTCCAGGAACCGGGTATTTGATGAAATATGTAATTAGGCTTTTCATCAGTTTTCAGAATTTGTCTTGATCCACATGCCTGGATACGCTGCGTCGATCACTTGGTTAAGAATACGATCTCCATTGTCCAACCCTTTGACATACATCGTATTTCCCGAAGAATAGACCAGTTCAATATCCTTGGTTGCCAGCAGAGAATCTTGTGCGAAATAAACCTTGTTTTCAGGAAGTAAAAGGCCTTGATTCAGCGGATAAACCTGCGACATGAGATCGGCTTGGATGGCCCCTTCTAGGTACTGACCATCTTTTAGGTCGGCCCCTTCTACAGACAAATAGACGAGGACTCGTTGTGTTGCCTCATTCACATTCTTTCCAATACGGATGACCTTTCCTTGGTATACTTTTCCATTGTTTTCAAGCTCAGCATTGTCGCCCACGTTGACTAAACCTAGATCGTTACCCGCGACGGCAGCCTCCAATTCGAAACTTCCAATGGCGATAAGCTCTCCAACTTTCTGTCCCGAACGAACTAGCGTCCCCGCATTGATGTCACCTGAGCTCACAACACAATGGAAAGGCGCGTAGATTGTAAACTTGGACTGTCGGTTTTCCAAACTTTTAATGGCGTAGTACTGCTGGTATACTGAGCGGCCCGACATAAAATTGGATAACTTCTCATCGACCGGATCAGGGAGCTCCGGCAATTGTTGCTCTGGATTGATTTCATCCATAAAAGTCTTCCAGACATCAAAATCACCGGGAAAATCCAAACTTATGTCTGGAAGCACTCCATTCATAAGTGCCTTGAACGCACTGCGCTGAGACTTTAAGTTGAGGAGGCTCTCACTGCCGTCGATTGATAAAATAACTTGTCCTTTTTGATAGACTTGTCCGACTTTAAATGGAGTCGTGCCATTCAAGATCTTTCCAGTGACTTCTGGAAAAATTTCAACCTTGCTACTAGCTCTCAGTCGGCCGTTGATTGAAACCTCTAAGGGGATATCCTCGTTCTGAACTTCGGTCAAACTGACTACACGGGGTGAGCGAAGATCTTCCTTCCTTTCCGGTGCTTTTTTCAGACTTGAAAGGCCGTTGGATGCCAAAACACCAACCGCGATGACCAAGATAGACGCGATTACAATAATTATTTGTCTTTTTTCCATGCTTATTTCTTTTGGATTGAGCGGATTATAAACTCCGCGACTTCCGTTTTGCGTACTTCTATATAGGACTCAAATTCTTTATTCGACATCCCAGTGACGAATTGAATCATCGGTCGGCCAATAAAGGGAAAGATGCACATTGAGAGCATATTCGTGAACAGCTGATGTGCGTCAATCTCCACAATGTCTCCGTTTTCAACCGCCTGTGCGACTGATTCTTTGAAAACTTTCGTAGCATCGAATTTCTTTTTCTCGTTCATCATTTTGAACATTCGTTCAGGATTTCGATTGAGTTCGGAGATGATAAATTTTGGAATCCGCGGATTGCGCTGAATCGCATCGACATAAATCGAAACGAAACTTCGAATCTTGTCGAAAAGGTGGTTCTCCTCCCCCATCGCCGCGTTGAGTCGGCCCACTAATACGCCGAAAAGCACCTCGAATACTTTGGAGAACAGTAGCTCCTTGGACTTGAAATAGTAGTGTATTAGCCCTTTATTGATACCTGCCCTATCAGAAATAGCACGCATCCGTGCACCGTCGAGGCCCATTTCAATGAACTCGTCTGTTGCCGCTTGTATGATTTTATTTTCTGTCTCGCTTTTACCCATTTGGGTAATTTTTCAGCAAGTGTACGAAGTATTTGGAAAACGAAGTGTAACCAAGATCACTTTTTTACCCACATGGGTAAATATTAACAACTAAGTTAAATTCGCAAAAAGTGGCCATTTTCAAGCGGGCATTCCCTTGCCAATAATATGGATGTCTCTTTGTGGGAAAGGAATAGAAATTTTGGCTTTATCCAAAGCCTGCTTGCTTAAACGTGTGGTAGACATATACACATCCCAATAATCCTCAGGCTTGCAATAAGGTCGGACGACTAGGTTAACCGAAGAATCGCCCAGTTCTAACACGTCCACAAATGGGGCTGGATCTTCGAGCACGTCTTTGTTATTGACACACACCTCACGAAGAATTTCAATGGCCTCATCAATATCGGCTTCATAGGAGATTCCAATAACCAAATCAACCCTTATTACTCCGTTCTCGGTAAAATTGGTAATGCTCCCATTCATAATCGCGCCATTGGGAATGATCACGGTCTTGCAATCAGGTGTATCAAGGATGGTATTGAAAATATGTATTTCTCGCACGAAGCCATGTTCACCTTGCACGATTACAAGATCCCCTATTTTGTATGGTTTGAACAGCATGACCAAGATACCGCCCGCAAAATTGGCCAGCGTTCCTTGCAAGGCTAGTCCGACGGCCAAACCCGCAGCACCCACAACAGCAACCAGGGAAGCCGTTTCCATCCCTACCATTCCGGCAACGATGACAATCAGTAGTACTTTTAGTATCCAGCCTGACAAATTGGAGAGGAAACTCTGGAGTTCGGGTTGCAACTTGCTTTTCTCGCAAGCGCTTCTCACGGCCTTCTGCAATACTTTGATAACGCGCAGGCCTACTAAAAGGATTGCCAATGCCAGCAGCAAGCCGGGTCCGTGCTCTTTTAGTAGAACGATAAGAAATTCACCGATTGAGTTGATGTTTAGAGAGTCCATGACGGTGGAATGAATGATTAAGGTATAAAGGACTAATTTATTACAAAGCTCTTGCACTTCAAAAGAGCGATTAATTCTAGGAGCTGAGGCATTTGCCTTGTGCTAAAAAAAAAGAGATGGACACAGGGCCCATCTCGTAATTCTTTGAACTGAATTGATCTTATGACCAACTCGCGATAGCCTCACCTTGATATTCTCCGGCGTGCAATTTCTTGGCAGCTTTTTTGAACGTTTCAATGGTGTACTCAACATCTTCGAGCGTATGAACTGCCGTAGGGATTAACCTCAACATGATCACATCACGAGGGACTACTGGATAAACTACAATCGAACAAAATATGCCATAGTTCTCACGTAAGTCCATGGTAATATTCGTTGCTTCGGCCAATGATCCTTTGAGGAAAACTGGAGTTACGGCCGAATTGGTCTTTCCGATGTCAAAACCTGCGTCTTTCAAGCCCGTCTGCAAAGCAGTAGCAATCTTCCACAAATTATCTTTGAATTCAGGGCGAGTGCGCATCATCTCCAAGCGTTTCAACGCTCCGATCACAATAGGCATAGGTAAGGACTTCGCGAAAACTTGCGATCTCATACCGTAACGGAGGTAATCAATCACGTGTTCATCGGCGGCAACAAAGGCTCCAATCGTGGCCATAGCTTTGGCAAACGTTCCGAAGTAGATATCAATGTCCTTCTGAACACCTTGAAAATCACCCGCTCCTCTTCCGTTTTCACCGATAGTACCAAAACCGTGTGCATCATCGACGAACAAACGGAAGCCGTATTCTTTCTTAAAGCTTACAATTTCTTTCAGTTTTCCTTGATCTCCAGCCATACCGAAGACACCTTCAGTAATTACCAAAATACCACCACCGGTGCGTTCAGTTAATTTTTTCGCACGAATAAGCTGCTTTTCGAAGCTATCCATGTCGTTGTGCTGAAAAACAAATCTTTTACCGTGGTGCAATCGAACACCATCAATCATGCAAGCGTGTGACTCAGAGTCATACACGATCACGTCGTTTCGAGTGACTAAAGATTCGATGGCCGACTGACAACCTTGGTATCCAAAGTTTAACAAGTAAGCATCTTCTTTCTGCATGAAATCGGCCAACTGAGACTCGAGCTCCTCGTGGTATTTAGTCTGACCAGACATCATACGTGCACCCATAGGATATCCCATACCCCAGTCTTTGGCTGCTTGTGCATCTACTTCACGAACTTCGGGATGGTCGCAAAGTCCTAGGTAATTGTTGACACTCCAAACCAGTACATCTTTTCCGCGAAACTGCATGCGGTTGCTAACTCTACCTTCCAACTTGGGAAAAGTGAAATAGCCGTGTGTCTCTTTTGAGTGTTGACCCAATGGACCACGATTGTTCTTGATTCTTTCAAAAATATCCAAATTCCTAGTTTTTACATTGTTTGTTTCCAGAGGGTAAACTGAGATTTACCTTTTCTAAAATCGGCGCAAAATTAGATCGAATCTCCGTATCCGCAAATTTTCCATCACTTACCTATTCACAAATTCGGGTAATCAGTCCAAAAAAAGGTCCATTACCTCCAAGATATGTTAAAAATATCCTTACTTCTTGGGATCGGCAATAAGAGAAGGTGCTAGTAATGAACAGTTCAGACCAACTTACGCACACGTTTTTCGCATGAATCGTGTTTTTTCACTTTTCATTTGTATACCAACTGTGGATAATATCCGTTGCACTGGTGAAACTCTAAATACAGTCTGCAGTCAAAAGTTTATATTTGCGCGATTATTTTTACCCGTCAATGAGATATCTACTACTACTTTTAGTTTTTCCTTTAGTTTTCTGGAGTTGTTCTGAATACAACAAAGTCCTTAAGAGTAACGACCCAGACTTGAAATATGCGAAATCCGTAGAATATTTTAATGAGGGCGAATGTTACAAATCTCTGCCTCTTCTTGAGGAATTATTGACCGTCGTAAAAGGAACTCAGCGAGCTGAAGATGTCTATTACTACTACGCGAAAGTTCATTATTGCGTACAGGACTATTACTTGGCCAATTATTATTTCAAGACATTCACCAAGACGTTCTCTTCGAGTCCGCGCGCAGAGGAATGCTTGTTCTTGGCCGCCATGTGCAATTTCAACCTTTCGCCGAAATATTCTCTGGACCAGCAGGATACAAAGGCTGCCCTATCGGAATTTCAACTCTTTTTAGACCGATATCCAACTTCTTCACGTAAAGACACCTGCAATACCTTGATGGCTGAATTGCGTTACAAACTAGAGGTGAAAGCGTATGAGGTAGCAAAATTATATGCCAAAACACAGAAACATCTGGCGGCATCACTGGCTTTGGAAGATTTTATCTACTCATATCCAGGTTCAAAATTCACAGAAGAAGCGATGTTTTTAATCGTTGAAACGCGGTATAAATATGCCGATAATAGCATCGAGCAAAAGAAACTTGAGCGTTTTGAGGAAACAACCAAATCTTATACTAATTTTGTAACCCGATTTCCGAACAGCGAAATGCTCAAGGATGCTGAAGAATATTACCTGAAGGCAAATTCGGAAATTGTAGAACTTACTGCCATAAAACCGTAGCATGGATTATAAAAAGACAAATGCAGCAAAGACAACTCAGACTCGTAATACTGTAGAGTTATTGGGTAAGGTTGACAGCAATATTTACGAGACTATCGTAATTTTAGCTCGCCGATCTAATCAGATAGCTAAGAGTATGAAGGAGGAGTTGCACGCCAAGTTGCAAGAATTTGCTAGCCACCAGGACAATCTTGAAGAGATTTTCGAAAACCGCGAGCAAATTGAAATCAGCAAATTCTATGAGCGCCTTCCAAAGCCACATAGCATTGCCCTGCAAGAGTTGTTGGAAGACAAGATTTACTTCCGTCAGCCAGAAATCGAAAACGAATAACCCAATTTTGGGATTTTCACATACTTAAAAGATGGTTTCGACCATCTTTTTTTATTTTACCACGTGCTTAAAGGAAAAAAGATAGTTCTAGCGATCACTGGAAGCATAGCGGCATACAAATCTGCTATTCTGGTGAGACTTCTTAAAAAAGAAGGGGCTCTAGTCAAGGTTGTACTGACAAAAGGTGCGCTTGACTTCGTTACACCTATGACCCTGTCCACATTAAGCGGGAACCCCGTCTATTCCGACTTCACCGAAGATCATGACCGCGGAACCTGGACCAACCATGTGGAACTGGGCCTGTGGGGCGATCTGTTTATTTTGGCCCCTTGCACGTCGAGCACATTGTCTAAGATCTGCTCAGGTCAAAGCGACAACTTCCTGACTACAGTTTATATGTCGGCCAAGTGCCCTATCCTCGTCGCCCCCGCCATGGATCTCGATATGTACGCCCACCCTGCTACTCAGGAAAACCTCAAGATTTTGATTGAGCGCGGACATTCAATTGCAGAGCCTGGAGAAGGAGAATTGGCTTCGGGCTTGATTGGAAAAGGGAGAATGGCCGAGCCTGAAGTAATCGTTGACCTGGCCATAGAGACACTGAATCCTGTGCAAAAACTGAAAGGCCAGTCTGTCCTAATTAGCGCAGGGCCCACGCAGGAGGCAATCGACCCCGTCAGGTATATTGGCAACCGCTCTACAGGAAAAATGGGGATTGCCCTAGTCGAAGCATTTTTGGAACAAGGAGCACGTGTGAATCTGGTAGCCGGTCCAGGCGTGCCTGCGTGCTCGGAACGTGTAAATCGAATCGATGTCACAACAGCTCTCGAAATGTACGATGCTTGTATTGCGCTGTATCCTGAATCAAGCATTGCGGTTATGAGTGCTGCCGTGGCCGACTACAGACCAGCGAATGCGGCAGAAACCAAAATTAAAAAGTCAGCAGATTCGATGCGTCTGGAACTTGTCAAAAATCCTGACATATTGGGCACTTTGGGAGCTAACAAGGGACTCAAGAACCAATTCTTGGTAGGCTTTGCTCTTGAAACCAATAATGAACTGGAGCATGCTAAATCAAAATTAGAAAAGAAGAATTTAGACTTAATCGTACTAAATTCGCTGCGTGATTCAGGGGCTGGATTTGGCCACGACACCAATAAGATCACACTGATCTCAAAAAGCAATAAAATCCTTAGTTTTGAGTTAAAATCGAAGTCCGCCGTTGCAAGGGACATCGTAAACGCAATTGTAGAAGAATTAGGAGCATGAAGAAATTACTTATGGCCGCTTTCGGCCTAATTTTAAGTTTGTCAAATTTTGCCCAGGAGCTGAATTGCAAGGTAACCGTCATAGCTCCTCAAATCGCGCTTACAGACCCCGCTCTCTTTAATACCATGGAGGAAGCCATCCAGAATTTCATGAATGGTAGAAAATGGACCAACGACACTTTCGAATTCGATGAACGGATAGATTGCAATATACAAATCACCATTAGTGAAGCGCGGACAAGTTCAAGTTTCTCGGGAAGTATGCAAGTTCAAAGCAGTAGACCCGTGTACAATTCAGACTATAAAACATCGCTTTTCTCCACCAACGACCAAGATTTTCAGATTGAATTTTTGCAAAACACCATGCTCCAATTCTCTTTGGACCAGCATCGTGACAACCTATCTTCTATCCTCGCTTTTTACGCCTACCTTATTATTGGGCTTGACTACGACAGCTATGAAGATGAAGGGGGTACACCCCATCTTTTAAAAGCCCAAACCATTGTGGCGAATGCCCAAAATGCCGGAAATTCAGGATGGAAGGCGAGTGAGGGAAATCAGAATAGATATTGGTTGATTGAGAATATTCTAAGCCAAACTTTCAAACCACTTCGAAAATGCATGTACCGGTATCACCGACATGGATTCGACAAATTGTATCTAGATCCTGAAGGAGGCCGACAAGAAATCGCTGACGCTTTAATCGGTTTACGCAACACACACAAAATAAAACCGGGAAATTATAACTTCCAGACCTTCTTTTTCGGAAAATCTGACGAAATTGTGAATCTCTTCAAGCCAGCCCCTCAGGAAGAAAAACTGCGGGTCTATAATGTATTGAAGCAGATCGACCCGGGAAATATTCCGAAGTACGAGAAAATGATGAAATAGCCTCTTTATGCTGAAACAGCTCTCTATTCAGAATTATGCATTAATTCAATCTCTTGAGCTTACCTTTCAAGAAGGTCTTTCGGCTATTACTGGTGAAACAGGATCAGGTAAATCTATTTTGCTAGGTGCACTTGGACTTGTTTTAGGAAAACGTGCCGATCACAAAGTAATAGGTCGAGATGACAAGAAATGTGTCGTTGAAGCTACTTTTTCCATTGGGACCAAGCACACATCATTCTTTAGTGAACATCAATTAGATCATTGGGAAGAATCTGTCCTGCGTCGAGAAATAAGCGCCAGTGGCAAGTCGCGCGCGTTTATCAATGACTCGCCTGTAAAATTGGATCTACTCTCTACTTTAGGGGCTGAATTGATCGATATCCATTCACAACAGGAGAACGGACTCATCAACGACCAAGATTTCAGACTAAAAGTCCTCGATTCAACAGCGAAAAACCAGCAAATCCTACGTCAGTATGAACTGGCATTCGAAACGTGGCAATCGGCTCAAAAAGCTTTGTCGGCCATGGAATCACAAAACAAATCGGCCAAGGACGATCTCGATTATCTCGCCTTCCAACTCAAGGAACTGGACGACGCCAAACTAGACGGGGTCGATTTACAGAGTTTGCAGGATGAAGTTACCACGAACCAAAACTCTGAAGAGATCAAAGAAGTCCTTAGTGGTATTGCTTACATCTTGGATGAAGATGAACAGAGTGTGTTGAGTCATTTGCGCTTGTCGCTGCAAAAACTTGGAAATATTGCCAAGGTGAGTAGTAGTCTCAACGACCTTCATGTACGCTTAAAAAGTGCCGAAATCGAATTGAACGATATAAGTTCCGAAGCGTATGAGATAGCCGAAAACTCGGCGATTGACCCGGAACGAGCGGAAATGTTGGAGAACAAGCTCAATGAAATCAATCGCCTTCTCCAAAAACATCATTTTCAGGATTTAGAAGAGCTCCGTGTATATCGGGATGAATTGCGCGAAAGGATTGGGTTGATAAGCACATCTGACGAGCGAATTGAAGAGCTTAGAAAGGATTTGAAAGTCAAAGTGAAGGAAATGCTTAACCAAGGAGAAATCCTGACTCAAACACGGTTAAAGGCGGTGCCGAAAGTTGAAAAACTTGTGCTGGGTATTCTGAAAGACCTTGGCTTGGAAAGAGCGCGGTTTGAAATAGGCATAAAGCCAAATGAAGAAACGAGTAGCAAGGGCCTTGACTTTGTTGATTTTGGTTTCTCGGCCAACCCGGGTCATCCGATTCAGGAAATCGAGCTCGTAGCCTCTGGTGGCGAAATGGCGCGTGTCATGCTCGCCTTTAAATCGGCCTTTTCTCAAATTACTAGTCTGCCCTGCCTAATTCTCGACGAAATCGATACAGGAGTTTCAGGCGAAGTAGCTAGAAAAGTGGGCAAGGTCCTTCAAAAGACTGCCGCTAACATGCAACTCTTGACGATCACTCATCTCCCTCAAGTAGCTAGCTTGGCCAACCATCAATTCAAGGTATACAAGACCATGTCGGACACCAGTACCGAAACGCATGTGAAATTATTGGCCCAAGAGGAACGCATCATTGAGCTAGCAGAAATGATTTCGGGAAAAATATCGAGCGACGCTTCATTGCAAAGCGCCAGAGACTTAATGGCTAATTAGAATCTCATTTCAACACCGATTGACGGCATGAATGGCAATTGGTTTACCACTTCATTTGTCACACGATTAACATAGAAAACGTTTGCTCGGCTGTAGACATTCGTCACACCGGCATTGATCTCCATTTTAATATTCTCCCCAATTTTCATCGTCTTTCTCAAGTTGACATCGAGACGATGGTAAGCTGGCAGACGACCTTTGTTGAGTTCGGCGTAGGTGATTCCCAATTCATCTGGATTCTGATTCAGGTAATCGGATCCGATTCCACCGCTAATTGAAACGGGCTGATAGAATCCTTGTGTTTGTGTGAAAGGCAGGCCTGAACCAAAGTTCCAGCGAGCATTGATTTCCCAATCATGGTTTTTGCCAAAAGCCTGTGAAGCTACCAGGTTGACATTGTGACGACGGTCAAAAACGGGGTCATACCATTGAAAACCATCCCATCGATCAACATCACCCAATGAATAGACTATCCAGATATAGGTGAACTTCTCCTCGTATTTCAGTACTACATCGACGCCCTTGGCATTTCCTGATTCGATGATAAAGTCCTTTTTCAGCGCGTCATCCACATCGGCGTAGTCGCTATTGTCTGGGAATAATTTGTTTCGGTTGGTATTGGTAACCTGTCGGAAGTCCTTGTAATAACCTTCGACATTCAAATTAATCTTCTCGGTGATATCAAACTCAAATCCGAAGATGGCGTGGTTGGCTCGTTGGAGAGGGTTCTTCACTTCTCTCACTTCTCCATTTGGCGTTACAAAATCATCCTGAATATTTTCAGGTCCGGCTAAGAAACCATAGAAAAGGTTCACTACATCCCGGTCACTATTTGCCGCGATTAGATTTTGCGTATAGATTCCACCGGCCAACTTTAAACGCAAGCGTTCAGTCGCTTTAAACTTGGCTGCAATTCTTGGTTCAGGTGAAAAAACACTTAGTGATCCGTAATACTGTCCACGGATACTTGGCTCCACAATCAATTTGCCGTGTGTCAACTTGTACTTGACATAAAAGCCAAACTCCGTCGTGTTTTCTTCTTGAGAAACATGAATCCCAAGCGCGTTGAATGTTTCGTACGAAGTTTTAAAAGTCAGACCTTGAATACCATACAGCAACTCATCATCCTTGATAGAATACTTGAAGTCCAATCCGAAGTTAGAGCTTTGCACACCACTGAATCTAGGTTCAAGGTTTTCCTCTTCTAGATTGATCTGGTATTTCGACGTCGAGAAATTTCCACTAATTAGCACGGGACTTCCCTGAGGAACAACGTAAAATTTGGCTCCTCCTCCTGTGTTCTTCCAGTTTAGGTTTGACAATGCTTGGTATTTGACATCGTCACTAAAATTGAAACCAAAGAGGCTAACTTTACTTCCTGTTCGCGAAGCCAAAGTTACCTTACCGTACAGGTCGGTGTAATTAAAAGGCAAGCCATCTTCGTCGATGTACTTGTAAATCAATTTTGAGCTTTCCTCTAAGTAGGATGTTTTGGCTGAAAGAACGTATGAGATACTCCCCTGCCCTTCCTTCAATTTCTTGAGTGGGCCTTCGAGCATTACTTTGGCTCCAAATGGACTAAGACCTACATTCCCTCCAATTCGCTTTTTGTTTCCGTCTTTGGTTGTGACGTTCATGATGCTGGAAACTCTGCCGCCAAACTCTGCTCCAAATCCACCAGTGTATACGTCGGCATTGCTAATAATATCGGTATCAAAGACCGAGAACAGACCAATAGAGTGAAAGGCGTTATAAACGACCATTCCGTCCAATAGAACTTTATTCTGAACAGGTGAACCACCACGAATGTACAACTGTCCGCCCTGGTCACCCGTGCTCACAAATCCTGGAAGAACTTGCAGTACTTGTACCAAATCGGCTTGTCCGCCAAACGAAGGGATTTTCTTGATGTCTTGAGGTCGAATGGTTGCTACAGAAACCCTGGACTGGGTTGTTTGCTCATGTTTATCAGTTGTAATTTCTGCACCTCCTAGTTGGACTGTAGCAATTTTTAGGGAAAAATCTGCCGTCAGAATTCTACCTTCTTCAACTGTCACCTCTTTTCGAGACTCTTCAAATTCCACACTGGAAACAATCAAGGTATAGGTTCCTGGGGGAATCTTGGTGAGGGTATAAAAGCCTTGCAAATCGGTAGTAACACCATAATTGGTTCCTTTCAGATAAACATTCACGAATATCGCTGGCTCTCCACTGTCGCTGTTACGAACTGTTCCTCTTACTGTACCTTGTCCGAAAACAGTTGTGACAGCCGTTAGCAGCAATCCCAGAACAAATACTTTCAATCCAATTTCCTTCAACATGATATCTACAACTTTGAAAGCGGCAAAAGTAACAATTCATATTGCTCCATCGGCACACAATACACAATAGGATATAATCTTATTTGAATGCAAACTAAAGCTGATTTAGTAACTGGTGGAGTAAAGCGATCGTTTTTAACGTTTAATTTATACAAGTCAAACAGGCTTAACTGTACTGCAGAGATAGTTTACCAAGCATTTGATCGACCGATTCTGACGATAATTTCTCCCGCATTCTATCGGCCATTATTGGAAATGCAAATGGCGTAGGGCGCTTGGGAGACGTGATAACGATCTTCTGATGTGCCATCCTTTCAATGGCTTTTCTAAATCGGGTCATTTCCAATTGCCTTTGAATCACTTCATCGTGAGCTTGCCGGTATAACAGATTGGTAGATTCATAATCGTCGAATACATTGTAGATGAGCCCTGCATGGCTTTGCAGGTGCCGTTGTTTGACTGGAACACCAGGATACCCCCGGAAAATCAAGCCTGACACAATGGCGATGTCTCTGAACTTCCTTCTAGCCATCTCACTCTCATTCACTCCGGCGGTCACATCAGCTAGTAAGTTCTCTGTATTGATCCACCGCTTGACCGACGCCACATCTATTTCAATTTTTTGATCGGATAAGAGTTCAAAACCGTAATCGTTGAAAGCCATTGAAAAAGAGACATTGATTTCTTGGGACATTCGCCAGGCAATCAGTCCGGCCATACCCTCGTGCACAAGGCGACCCTCGAAAGGGAAGATGACCATGTGGTGTCCCTCATCGGTTTCAAAGCATTCGATCAGCAGTTCATTTTGTGCTGGAATGATAGATCTTTCACGCTGTAGGTCAAGCAGAGGTTTCATTTTTATCAATTCTACATCTTTTACCTTGTTGTTGACGATATCGTCCAATTTGGCGCGCAGCATTTCAGACATATTGCTTGTCAGCGGAAAGCGACCGCCAGACCAGACAGGAATTTTTCCGCTGGGCTTTTTACTGTTTTTGACAATGGCAGCCATGTCTTTTATGTGGATTAGCTCCAAGCTCCTGCCGGCAAACCAAAAGGAAGTCCCTGGCTCTAGGCGCGACAGGAAGGACTCTTCAATTGTTCCAATAGACTTCCCGCGTTGGTATTTCACTTCGAGTAGCGGATCTCCAACTATTGTTCCTATCGACATTCTATGTCTGCGCGCGATAGTTGTACTGACTACCTTATACAAACCGGAAGAATTCTCTGCCTTCTTAAATTCTGGATAGGCATTCAGGGCATCTCCTCCAGTTGTAATAAACCGCAGGCACCAGGCCCACTCTTCATCAGATATATCTGAATAGCACCAAGTCGTGCGTACTTCTTGCAGGGTTGAAGGAGCATGAAATCCATCGCTCACGGCCAGCGTCATTAAATATTGTACCAACACATCAAATGACAAAGTGTGAGGCTCACGGGATTCATGGAACTCGTCTTTGACTGCTTGACGCAACGCAGCAGCCTCTATGAGTTCAAGGGAGTGTGTAGGGACAAAGTAAATATTACTTGTCGCACCCGGTGAATGTCCGCTTCGACCGGCACGTTGTATAAATCGTGAAACGCCTTTCGGTCCGCCAATTTGAACGATGGTTTCCACCGGTGAGAAATCGACCCCTAGATCCAATGAAGACGTACAAACAACCGCTTTTAGGCGTCCATCATACAAGGCATCCTCCACCCAATAGCGCAACTCACGCGAGATAGAACCATGATGCATGGCAACAATACCGGCCAAATCTGGAGCGGCGTCAAGGATTCGATGGTACCATATTTCACATTGGGACCTCGTATTGGTAAATATTAAACTGGAATTAGATGCGCGGATGACCGGAAGTAATTCGTCAAGAAGTTTAATACCGAGGTGGCCAGACCATGGCATCGTTTCTATTTTCTTTGGCAAGATTGATTGCACTTGAATGTCCTTGCTAGCCCCCGATTTGACCGTAACGCCGTATGGCGACCTATCGGTACCAAGTAAAATATCTCGTGCCTGCTCCAAGTTGCCGATTGTGGCCGAAATTCCCCATATCCGCAAGGCAGGAGCTATGGACTTGATTTTTGACGCGGCTAATTCGAGAAGAACACCTCGCTTCGTCCCCATCAATTCATGCCATTCATCGACGACCATGGCTTCCATATATTTGAAGAAGCGAGCGTGATCCTTTTGTGAAAGAAGCAGGTGGATAGTCTCTGGTGTCGTGATCATCATATCCGGCAAGTTTTTCAGAATCTTTTTTCTGTCTGCCGCTGAAGTATCACCAGTTCGAATAACACAAGTTAAATCCCACCCCATGCCATCTATTAGCCGATCTGCACTAATTTTAATTTCTTTAGCCAAGGCCCGAATCGGAGTCACCCAAAGTATTTTGATACCTTTTTTCTTAGAAGAGAGAGCTCCCAATAGAGCGGGCACCAATAATGAGTATGTTTTCCCACTGCCTGTGGGGGCATTAACAAGACCATCTTCTCCATTCGCGTAGTGTTCCCACGCCTTTTGCTGAAAGTCAAAGACTGTCCATCCCTTCGATTCAAACCAAGAATGTACATTCGTACTATTTGACATTTGATTTCATAACTTTACGTGGAACTATTTGCCGACTTCCTCCTTCGAATTTTGTTAAAATTTGGAATAGAGGTATCTTTCGGCATTGAATTTGTAACATAGCAGAAAAGGACGAAACAAACTTTATGAAAAAATTACTTACTATTCTCACGTTCGCTTTTATTGGACTTTCATCAATTGCCCAGGGAGATTATGATGATCTACTGGAAATGCTCGTTGATGAGCAATATGAAAAGCTGCTTTACAAAGCTGAAAAATATACGCTGACCGACAAAACTAAGAAGGATGCCCTTCCTTATTTGTACATGTCGATGGCATATTACGAAATATCGAAAGATGAAGAGCTTTCGGTTAAAATTCCGAAATCATTCAAGCAATCGCTGAAATATGCGGCGAAATTCCGATCTAAGGATAAAGAGGACACGTATTTTGCCGAGTACCAAGAATTTCTTGATCAACTCCGAGAAGGTGCGGTGCAAGAAGCCGATCCTTCGATGGATCAAGGAAAATACACGGGGGCTAAGCTGTACTACAAGTATTTAGTCAAATTGGATGAGTCTGACCCTGGCGCTTGGACATTGCAAGGCTACGTTGAGCTTAGGCTTAAAGCTAAGAAAGAATCAGCTGCTTCACTTGAAATGGTGAAGACAATCCTAAGTGAGCAAGGTTGCGGACATCTTTCCGATGTGCAAATGGACATCTTTAAGAGAGGCCTCATAATGTTGGCCGAAGGCCTTGACGAAATGGGAGAACGAAGCGAGGCGAAAGCTTGGCTGGAGCTCGGATTTGAGTACTTTAAGGAAGACAATGAATATTTAGTGACCTACGACCAAATAGCAGGATAGGATGTCCTAAAGACCCAATTCACTGTTTGTCTAAGCATTAATTTTATACATACACCACTATTGAAAAGGAAGCTACGGCTTCCTTTTTTTTTGCCTACCTCTGACTACCTTAGCTTCAACCGACAAACTATGAATGAACTTACACCCGATTTTTTGATTGTTGAAGACAATCCACACGATGCCGAATTGACACTTTTGGTTCTCCGCAAGCAGGGATTGGCCGAACGAACCTTCATTGTCCGCGATGGAGCCGAAGCGTGTGAATTTCTCTTTGGAACCGGGCGCTACGAACATCGCCAACAAGCTCCCAAATTGAAATTTATTTTATTGGACCTCAAGCTTCCCAAGTTGAATGGCTTTGAAGTACTAGAAAAAATAAGGGCTTCGGAGGCATTTAACTCCGTTCCCGTGATCGTTTATAGTTCGAGTGCGGTGCCAAATGATATCAATTTGGCTTATAATCTCGGCGCAAATAGCTATCTTGTGAAGCCCATAGGGTACAAAGAACACACCAAATCTATCACGGATACCGTTGACTACTGGCTGAATACCAACAGAACGCTAGTATGAAAATGTCTATTCCACAACCGGCAGTATTTGCTGAATTATTTGACGAAGCATCGGGTGCACCGTTGCGAATTCTAATTTTAGAAGACAAGCCGTCCGAGGCAGCTGTGATCAAACTCGAGCTGCGTAACATTCGCTTTGATCATCAAATCGAGCACGCGATTGATAGGGCTTCTTTTGAAAAACTATTTTCGGAATTCAAACCACACCTTGTCCTTTCCGACTACAATCTACCTCAGTACACGGGATTGGAAGCCTTAAAATACACCCGAGAACAATCGGCCTATATTCCTTTCATCTTGTGTACTGGGCGAGTCAATGAAGAGACGGCGGTATTATGCATCAAGGAAGGAGCCGATGACTATATTCTCAAGGAGAGTCTAGCCAGATTGGTCTCGGCTTGTGAACTTGCAATAGAACATAAGGGCAATCTTGCCGCCAAGGAAAAATCGGCCTATGAACTTCATCAAAGTGAAGCGAATTTGAGGGCTATTACGCACAATGCCCCCGACAGGATCTACAAGATTAATCTGGAAGGTGATATTCTCTACCTGAATAAACCATTTGGGGAATACAAGATCGAAGATCTGGTTGGAACTTCGATATTCAATCATATTGGCGAACTACATAGGGACACTTTTAGACAAGCTCTGAAAGAAGCTTGGGAAAATAAAACCAATGTTACGTTGGAAATTTCAGGACATGTTAAAGAACCTCTATCCGATTGGTATTTATGTCGAATTGGACCTGTTTTACAAGATGGTGAGGTTGAATCCCTGATATTGATCCCGAGTAATATCACGGAAAAGAAAATTGCGGAGATAGAGCTGACAGAATTGAACACCAAGTTGCACGAGTTATCACAACACCTTGAAAATGTCCGCGATGAAGAAAAGAAGCGCATTTCAATGGAAATTCACGATCAACTCGGTCAGGAATTAACTGGGAGTAAACTTGGTCTGTACTGGATCAAGCAGCATTTTCAGCAGAATGGCCTGGAGAAGGCCGATTTGGAAGCGGTGTTTGGGAAAATCGATTATTTAGTGGATCTAACAACCCAGACTATCCAAACCGTGAGGCGAATTGCGCATCAACTTCGCCCAGTTGTACTCGATAATATTGGATTGATTCCCGCATTGGAATGGCATATCGACAACTACAATCAGAGCCATGAAACGCAGGCGAAGTTGACCATTAAGACGGGAGACCTCATCTTTGAGAAAGACCTTGCCACGGCCATATACCGAATTGTTCAAGAAGCATTGACCAATATAGACAGACACGCATCCGCTAGTATTGCGAATATTTTGTTGTATACTAGTGGTAATCAACTTAAACTTGAAATTGAAGACAACGGCGTCGGCATCGACGTTGCGGAAGCGCGAAAGTCCAAAAGTCTTGGATTATTTGGAATACATGAGCGCATTAAACGATGGGAAGGGAAGATAGATATTGAAGGGGTACCAGGAAAAGGGACGAGCATTCACATTGTTATTGACTTGGAAAAACTAAAAACAAATAATTATGAATCGAGTCATCATATGTGACGATCACAAGATCGTTCGTGAGGGCCTCAAACAAATCATTAGTACATTCTCTGATTTCGACGTTGTGGCTGAAGCCGAAAGTGGAGAGGTGCTATTTAAAATTTTGAGGGACACCCCAACAGACATTGTAATCCTCGATGTGTCTTTGACAGGTCGAAATGGATTGGAAGTTTTGAAGCAGTTGCGTGCTGCATACACAGACATCAAAGTACTGATGTTGAGTATGTACCCAGAGGATCAATTTGCGATTCGCGCGCTCAAGGCTGGAGCATCTGGCTATCTGCATAAGGATAGCGCTCCGGAAATTCTACAGGAAGCCCTACTTAAAATTGCGGATGGAAAGGAATACCTAAGTGAACAAATCACCAAGCTGATGTTCCAAGAAATGAACGGTGGTAAATCGGAACTTCCACATAAGATCCTTTCTGACAGAGAATACGAAGTTCTCCTATATATCGGTGAGGGTGAGTCTATCAGTGAGATTGCACGCCGACTCTCCTTGTCTGTCAAAACCATCAGTACTTACCGCACACGGATTTTGGAAAAGATGAGTTTGGAGAACAACTCGGATATCGTGAAATATATTCTACTCCATGACTTGTCTATGGCCGAATCATAGACCTTATTTGATCAATTCAAAGGTGCGTCTTCACTAGAAGGGGCGCCTTTTTCATTTGCCGAAGGCTAAATAAAAACGATAAGGTAGGACAATTCCTACACCGTATGCAGAAGCTCTCCTATCCTGCAAACGGAACTCGCCGTGTACTTTTGGCTGACAGACAATGAAATCAAGTTGAACTATAATCCAAAACACATGATCAAGGTAGTTATTTGTGACGACCACAAAATCGTTCGCCAGGGGATTAAACAAATCATTGATGGTTATCCCGACATTGACATTCTCGCTGATGACATCTCGAGCGGAGAAGAGTTACTCCAAAGACTGAGGAAAATAGAGCCCGATGTTATTATTCTCGACGTTTCCCTCCCAGGCCGAAGTGGGCTTGAAGTATTGAAACAAGTTAAAATCTTCTATCCGGATGTAAATGTTCTGGTATTAAGTATGTATCCAGAAGATCAATTTGCAATTCGTATGCTCAAAGCCGGAGCCTCTGGATATCTTCACAAAGATTCAGAACCAGAAGTACTAATTGACGCCATTCGAACAATCCACGATGGAGGTGAATATTTGAGTCCGCAAATCACCAAATTGCTTTATCGTGAGATGAACAATAAAAACCAAGACTTGCCCCACAAAACACTGTCTGATCGAGAATACGAGGTCTTCTTGGCCATCGGAGAAGGCAAACCTAACAACTTTATTGCCGCTCAGCTGAAGTTGAGTGCTAAGACAATTAGCACCTATCGTTCACGGATTCTGACCAAGATGAATATGGACAACAATTCGGACATTATTAAGTACATCTTATTGCACAATTTGTCCCCTGTTGCTCAAATGTAGGTGAATACGGCGGTGATTAAACCCCTCCGACTGACAAGCTATACATACAATAACTTAAAAGGCCTCTCGTAGGCCTTTTTTAATTTTACGCATCTATGAAAAGAATGAATCGAGGAGAATGAATAACTCTGCGCCGATAAACGAAAACCTGAAAGTCCTTCTGCTGGAAGACTACTTGCTTGACGCCGAATTGGTGAAGCGCGAACTAAGTATC
Organism: Flavobacteriales bacterium; assembly: GCA_015665315.1. Lineage (GTDB taxonomy): Bacteria > Bacteroidota > Bacteroidia > Flavobacteriales_D > Sanyastnellaceae > JADFAK01. The sequence goes on from JADFAK010000047.1 coordinate 48,886, forward strand.
GCCCATCCCAACTGGCTCGTGCAGCATGTCGAAAATAAGCAGGCTTTTTTGGATTCCGTACGGTTGGAGCAGCCGGATGTGATCATTTCCGACTACTCTTTGCCCCAATTCAATGGGATCGAAGCCTTCCTCACTATAAAGAATCTAGGACTTGAGATTCCCTTCATCATGATAACTGGTCAGCTTCCCGAAGAAACCATTATGGAATGTATCAAAGAAGGTGTTGACGACTACGTTATCAAGTCTTCGCTGAAAAGATTGAGCATTGCAATTGACAACGCGCTTCAGCGCAAACATGATAGGGAAGAACGCCGGACTATGGCCGACAGCCTTGAATGGACGGAGCGAAAGTTTAAAAATATATTTAAGCACGCTGGTGTCGCCATTTGTGAAGTGCTAATCCCAAATATTGCAGAAATAAAAGCAATTGCAAAGCACTGGCGCAAAGCTGAATTGTCGGAAATGTGTGCATTTCTCAATGAGTTCGAAATTCTCGAAACAAACAAGGAGATGCTCAATCTCTTCGCCGCAAGTTCCAAAGAGACCATTAACTCCAAATTTAGCGAACTATTTACCGACGACTCCCTAGCGGCCATGAGGTTTGTCTTTAGGCAGCTGGCACGCGACTCCGAAGAAATAGTAGAAAAGCTTACAATGAACACCTTGGAAACTGGCAAGGTGTTTGTCCGTTTCAAGGCTGTACAAACCTCGCGTTCCAAAAGCCACTATATCTTCAGCTTCATTGATCTCACCGATGTGCGTCGTTCAGAAGACCGACTTAACAAGGTAATTTCCAGAATGGAGGCTTTGGTAGAGCACCGCACCGAAGAAGTCTCTATCGCCAACAAAGAATTAAAATTCCAGGCCCAAGAACGCGAGCGAATCAATGCACTCATGCGCGACAATTACGTCAACATGACAGAAAGTATCATCGCGGCGAAGCGTATTCAACAATTGATGCTCCCTCAGAAACAAGCCATCGCCGATGCTTTTGATGATGTGTTCATCTACTTAAGACCCAAGGACATCGTCAGCGGCGACTTCTACTGGTTCTACGGCAAAGAAGGAAAATGCTGGATTGCTGGTGTAGACTGCACAGGCCATGGAGTACCCGGAGCATTCATGAGTATGATTGGATCCAACCTGTTAAATCAAACAGTCATCGCCAATCAAACTCTAAGCACCTCGGCAATCCTTCATGATATTGACACACACGTAATTCGAGAGCTCAAGCAGCACGAACAAGGGACAGAAGTGAGCACGGGGATGGACTTGTCTTTGTGTTCTTTCGACTTCGATAAAATGGAAATGCATTTCTCGGGTGCCTTTCATCAATTATACGTGATAAGAGACGGAATAATGCACCAATACAAAGGCGATCGATACCCCTTGGGCGGAACTTTTGTACACCAGCAGAAACTATTTCACGAGCACATTATCCCTATCCAAAAAGGTGATTGTGTGTATATGACGACCGATGGTTTCCAAGATCAATTTGGCGGACCGAAGAATAAAAAATTTACACGAAAGAGGTTTATTCAGCTGTTGCTTGACATTCAAGGAAATGGAATGTACGACCAAGAGATGATGCTTAAAAGTGCATTGCAGGACTGGAAAGGTACCTACGAGCAAATCGACGACATCCTGGTTATTGGTCTGAAAATCTAAAACTCCTTACGTCCTCTTAACCGCAGTAGTCTCCTTTGAATGTTCTTCGCACGTGTAATTTGGAAATAGGGTTCAAGATCTCCTCCAAATCCTCGAAAAAAGTGCTCAATTCCTGGATTCATCGATCCTTCGAAATCAAATACCTCTAGCCCAAGCTCCTTGCTGTGCACAATGGCCCGATCAATTACCGCTGCCCCAGCCCCTGAATTTCCCTCTTCTCGCACAACACCTCCCAAAATATAATAGGCCGCCTTTCTGTCATGAATAAAAAAACCTCCAGCAATAGGGTGATCATTTTTTTCAGCCACAAGGGCAAATGCATTTTTGCCGTCGAGTAACTTGGTCAGCTTAACCTCATCGATATCGAGGTGGTGCGAACCTTTCTTCGACGCCAGAGCCGTGGTCAAAACCTTAAACAATTCATTTCCATCGGTAGTCAGGCGAACTAAAACTCCCGATTTATCTGCTTTCTTGAGGGCATTTTTTGTAGACGAACTGTAATCACCTCTCACTTCATCAATCCCAGGTCCCAATTTGATGCGATAAGTGTACTTGGTACCGACCTTGAGTCCTGACCAGTGGAAGACTTGCATATCATTGAAAGCACTTGGAAAAGGTAAGTGAACAGTGGAAACTGCTTGATCCTGCAGCCAGGCGATCATAGCCTCTCCTACCTGTTTTTCAAGCTGAAGAGCAGAGGACTTCGTAGAACCTAAGTCTTTGAAGAACAAAGCACAGTGTGGCGTGAGCAAAGGAGTGGCAATTACGCTTAGAATCTTGAGTTTGGCGATCCTGTACAAGAAACCACCTATCAGTTGTCCATCTTTTTGGAACAGACCGACACGAACACAGGTTGGATCAATCACATCTATCCAAGCCGCACTTGACAATATACTCCCCCGCTCCTGGGCCAATTGCTCAAAAGCCGAGAACTCATCTTGTCGAATATTTCGTGCGTATATCTTCGCCATTTTACGTCGTCAAAACTTGATTCATTTGCGCTTGTCGCTGGGCCCAATTAAAGTTCTTCATAGATGGAAATTAACTTCTTTTCCTCTAAAGCCCAATGATACTTTTCCTTGGCAACTGCAAGGGCCGAATCGAAATGACCCGGTTCCAGCTTGCAAGCCCGGCGCACCGCTTCCATATATCCGTCGGCAGATTCTTCCGTCAAAATTAATCCGATCTTTTCCTTTTCAATCAATCGCCGACAATCGAAAAGGTCGGTACTGATAATGGGCAGACCGGCTTGAATATACTCGAAAAGCTTATTGGGCATGCAGTAGTAGTGGTTCAGACAAACGTTCTCTGTGGTAAGCAGGCCAAAATCTGCCGAGGCGGTATGCTCCAAAATCTCGCTATAGGGAACGGCCGGATGGTAAAAAACGTTGTCAAATTGTTCACTTCCTTCTTCTACTTTTGACTGGAGGGGCCCGCTTCCCATGAATACAGCCGCCACTTTTTCACCTTTCATTTTACCAAAAGCTTCGATCACTTGCTCCACTCCTCTATTTGCGTGAAACGCGCCCTGGTATAAGAATATCTTCACGTCTGCAGCCAAGTTGAACCTTGTGCGGAACAAATCTTTCTTGGCTACTTCTACGCGGTGTGGCGCATTGAATATTACGGTTACTTTATCCAGGTGAAACAAGCGCTTGTACTCCTCCTCTATTCCTTCGCTCACTGTGATTACCGCATCGGCACTTTTGATCATGATCGGCTCCAGCATTTCGATCATCTTCTTAGTGCTCGAGCCCATTCCATTCTTCTCACGTTGGTATTCATGCGAATCATAGACCAGTTTGATCCTCGACTTAAACTTCTTCACCAACCAAGCGGTAGGCAGGGGTTCAAAATCATTGACGTGTAGGATGTCAAATTTCCTCAAGGGCATTTGCATGCGTATCAGGAACTCCAAATATTTCAGTGGATTGCAAAAAGAAGGGAGTTTATCGGTCCACAAGGCCAAACGATGAATGTGAATACCATCGACAACTTCATTTTTTACAGTACGATCACTTTTGAGACAGAAAACACTCACCTCATACCCTTTGGCAATCAACGATCGACATTCTTTGAGAACGCGATTATCATTGACAAAATCATTCAATACCATGTGAGCTATTGTCTGCTTCATTGAAATAATTCAGTATAGATTTTCTTTAACTTCTCTTTTTCCACTTGCCAGTTAAACGCTGTTGCCGCTCGTTCGGAATTCGACTTAAATCTTGGCAAATTCTCTTCATCAAATTGTGCAATTGCCCTTTGCACCGCTTCTGGCTCCCATTCTTCGGCCATGAATCCCAATTGGCGATCCACAACAAAAGAACCACACTCTTTCAAGTTGTTACTCAAAATGGGTAATCCAGCTTGGATGTATTCGAACAGTTTGTTGGGCATGCAAAGGTAGTTGTTCAGACACAGGTTTTGAGTTGAAACAACGCCGACATCTGCCGATGCAGTATAATTCAATAACTGCTCATAGGGCACAGCGGGTAGAAAGAATATATTATCGCACTTGGCTACATATTCTTCAACCAACGGAAGCAAGGCTCCACTTCCCATAACCACAAGTACAGCATGCTTATCATCCAAGGTTGAAAAGGCTTCCAGGAGAGTCTCTATACCGCGAGATCGTACGAGTCCGCCTTGGTAGAGAAATATTCTTTTTTCGGCACCTAGATGAAAAGCATCCCTCAAGCGAGTTGAACGATCGACTTCCATTACATCGGGCACATTGTAAATCACCTCGACATCTTTCAGGTCGAAAAGCCGCTCGTACTCTTGCGCAATACAACGTCCAACCGTAATTACTTTATCAGCCCTGCGGGCAAATCTCTTTTCGGTCTTCCGAATCAACTTTCTCCTCCACTCCGGTTTGTCAAATCTTTCGCTTTGGTATTCATGGCTATCGTAAACAACTTTCAGTCCTGGCGTGATCCACTTGGCCATTATTCCAAGAAAGAACGGATTGAAATCGTTGGCATGAATCGCATCAAATTTCCTGTACCTAAAAATGAAACGCAGGTACATCTCGGCAAACTTGATGAAGCCAAACAGTCGTCCGGTTGGCAGTCGTCTCGACTTAATTTCATGGCGCTCAACTTTTAATCCGCGATCGACTTCTTGTCTTGGCAGACCTTCTTCGTACAAGGCACCAACGACAACCTCGTACCCTTCTTCTTGTAGCGTGCGGGCCGTTCGGTAAACGCGATTATCATTTTGATAGGTATTGAATACTATGACAGCAATGCTTTTCAAAGGCTGAGTTTGATTTTTTTGTTTAGAGACCGGAAAGAGGCGAAGATATTCAATGCGAAATAGACGCATTTGGCCACGACGAAGACCACCACAGATTCCAGTTCGGTACAACCGAGATAAAAAGCACCCAGAAGCGCGGCAATTATCAAGATGAAGTGCGTTACGTCCAAATAGAACATCGTTTTTTGTTTGTCCAATCGATGCCACAAAAACCCCATCGAACCAGAGATAAAATTGGCCACGTACCAAAAGCTTAGAATCCGAAGATATGTCAGCGTTTCGGTCCACTTTTCGCCGAAAACGAAGCCCATGGTATTGTCGGGCAAGGCAAAAACAATCAAGAGCAAGGCAGCGCCTAGGATTGAGAAATTCTTCAGACTCTTCAAGTAGAGTCGTTTGACCGATTTCAAGGAGTCCATTTCCGAAATCTTTTGATAGAATACTTGGGAGAATGACACGGATAGGATACTCAAAGGGGTAAGGAACACCCTTCTACTCAACGCGAAGAATGCAATTGAATAGATGCCAAAAAAGTAGGAAAACAAGGCAATGTGAGCCCATTGAGCTAAGCGACTGAGAATACTACCAGCCAACACAAATCTTGGATAGTCCTTGTACTCAGCGGCCACAGCCTTCATTTCCACTTTGGTGATAGCATGTAGCTGACCAACTTGTTGTCGGAGAAAATTCCATGTCATGAAAAGTCCGCTCGCAACACGCCCCAGCACTACAGAAACGATCAACCCACCCGACAAATACCCCAACAATCCAAGGACAATCTTCGAGGGTTCGCTGACAAGTGAAAACAACACTTTTGACTTGGCCACGTGCTTATAGGCTTTTCGTCTGCTGAACCAATAATTCAGGATATTGAATAGAGCGAAAAAGAGTAAGGTTGGCGGCAGTAGCCAAAGCCAACTTTGCAGGTCAGCATTGTTGGTTTGAACGGCAATGTATTCGCCGAAAAACAAAACAATAAAAAAGGAAATGAGGGAGAGAAAGAGCGCAATAAAAAAGGACAGTCCAACAAGGTTCAAAGCCTTCGACTCCTCTTTGGGCTTCATGATGGCAAACTCGTACTTTCCGGTGACCAGCACTGAGCCCAGAACTAGGAACATGGAAAACTGTTCCAAAGTCGCGAAGTGTTCACGTTCAAAAATACGGGTAACAAAGACGGAAAGTAGGACGCCAAGAATTTGAGCCAAACCTGTGCCAGTCATTAACGTGAGCACATGGCGAGCAAATTCATGCTGTGACAGAAATTGTTTCAGCGCTTTGATCACCTACCAAAGAAAATTAAAATAAACGAGTCCGGCTTTAGCCAGTTCAAAACAAGTAAACATTGTAACCTGCACAAGACTAGGCCTCAGTCACTTCTTTCTGATCATAGATATGCTTCGTCACCCGAGGTGCGCTCTCATAAATACGCTCAATAATATCCACAACTTTAAGTCCCTCAAGTGCGTTCGTCGTGATCATTGAATGTCCTTTCAATGTATCTACTACATTTTCAAAGATAAATCCATGATTGGCCGCCGACCCCTTGTAGTGTCCATAATCGTTGGCAGGATTGCCCTCAGAAAGCTCAGGCATTTCATATCCCTCAATATGGCAGTAGTCGACCTCATTCATGTATTGTCCGCCCACCTTAACAGTACCCTTTTCGCCGACAACAGTGATGCTGCTTTCAAAATTGGTATCATTCAAAGCCGTACTGAAATTAATGCAGCCTATTCCTCCATTTACGAAGTCGAACATGACGATACCTGAATCCTCAAATTCGGTATTGTGGGCGTGTTTGAAATCTCTGAATCTCGAGCGGATATTCTCGATATCCCCAAATAGCCAGTACATGATATCAATGAAGTGGGAGAATTGCGTGAATAGTGTTCCACCGTCTAAATCATTCGTTCCCTTCCAATGGAGTTTCTTGTAATAGCGATCGTCTCGATTCCAATAACAATTGACCTGTACCATGTAGATTTCCCCGAGCACTTTTTCCTCAACGATTTCCTTCATCCATACACTTGGCGGACTGTACCTGTTTTGCATTACGCAAAATACTTGACGAGACACATTCAAAGCCGTGTAAATGATCTTTTCACAGTCTTTACGTGAAAGAGCCATAGGCTTCTCAACGACAACGTGCTTGTGATTTTGAAGAGCCAATAGTGAATGTTCGGCATGCAGTCCGTTGGGAGTGCATACACATACCACATCGATTTCGATGTCGCTTGCGATCATTTCCTCTGCAGTGGCAAAGAAGGGAATATCTTCTTCGACTCCACACTCCTCCTTGCTGCGCTTATCACACATAGCAACCACCCTACCAGAAGGGTTTCTTTTGATCATTTCGGCGTGACGTTTTCCTATATGTCCGGCGCCAATAACTGCAAACTTGATAATATCCATGGGGGAAATTTGCCGCAAAGGTAGCAATTGGAAACTGAATTAATTGCTTTAGTCGCGGATAGACCTATTGTAAATTAGATAGCCAAAATTGAAAACGAAGCTCCAGGGCTCCTGTCGGCGATCAATATAATTTACCGCAAAGGACACCGGACCAATCGGTGAAGAATACACCACTGTCGCGGCACCTATAAACATGACGTCTGTTTCCCAATTGTAGGAAACCTCTCCAGCGGTATTGGCGACTATTTTACCAAATGCATTGTAGGCATACGCTTCTCCCCTGATGTCAAGGTTTTTGGCTGGCGTGATGATCCCGATCAAGCCGGCTGCGGCGTAGTTATGCGAACGGTAGGGTGCCACGAAAATCGTCTTACTTTCCGGGGTGGGTTGAAATGGCGAAGCTGAAATCACTGAGGCTATGTGGTTCTGAAAAAAGGGCTGAGTTGAGGCCAATCCCTCCATGTGAAAACCCAAAGTTATCACGCTCACGTGGAGCATGTAGTTGGTATAACTGGCCTTCGCTGCTACCCATTGGCGATGGTTGACCGTGGTATCGCGAGAGAGCGAGGTAGATCCTGGGATTGTTTTCTCCACTCCCTGCACATATTTCCCTTGGATGATGAGCTTGTCTCCCCTACTCGCAAATTGCTTCCTGTTGAGTGAATTGCGCTCGTAAAGCATTTTGGCAATACCCGCATCGAAGACCGTCTGATCGGCTGTATCGATGGACAAAAACTGTTCGTTTTGGTAGTACTCATCGAAAATATGGGCGTAATCGGCATATACCGTCAGCCTCGATTTCGCTCCTGTTGGCACGCGTACCGACAATCCCCCGAATCGCTCATTGAGGACAATAAACGAAGGTTTGACATCTTCGAAGAAAGTGGACAGACTCCTAAAATAATCCCATCGGTTGAAGGTAAAGCCTGGCTGCACGGCAAAGGGCACTTTACCAGAAAAGTCCAATTTAACATCGCCATGAATGGATCCGTATAACTTGCCAAAATAGGAATTGGCCGAAATGGTAGATGACATCTTACGGAATACATTGTAACGGATCCCAACAAACCCTGTATTAATTGCCCTAGACGAGAAATTACCACCGAAAGACAGGAAGACATCCTTTTCTCTTTTCACATCCAAAATCAAGCGATAGAGTCCCGTATTTGCATTGTACATGGTCACGGGAAAGATAGACTTGATTTTGTCATCGGAGAACAATCGGAAATAAGGCTTCCGAATCTTATTGATTTGGATAGAATCCACGTTGTTTCCCAAGATTCCTCTGACATAACTTTTTTGAGATCTGTCTAGTCCGTTTATGGTCACCTCATCGATAACTATAGGCTGCTTCTTAGACCGAAATGCCTCTCGTTTGATTTCTCTTTGGACAGGGTCAACTGGATGGGAAATGAAAGTAAGGATGCTGTCCATTTTGGCTACAGTTGCCTTATAGCCATCGTCGATTCCATCGGCCATGCGGTCGAATTCAAAAGTGCCGAGATCGGATTTGGGTTCGACGATGATCATCGCTTCGCACAGACTCTCAAAGTTACTGTGAGAACGAATCATATTGGTGAGCTGCGAAATCAAATTATCCTCATCGGGCGGATCGATGTTTCCGGATGCTTTGCAGCCTATAATCACATCAGGCAGGAAATCGTTGTACAGAATATCGCTTGGGAAGTTGTTGTACAAGCCACCGTCGTACAGCAGCTTATTGTCTACTCGTATTGGGTGAAGGTAAAACGGATAGGTCGCAGATGCACGAATGGCCACGTTTAAATGTCCTTGATTAAACACCACCGATTTCTTATTTTCAATATCCGACGCCACACAGCGAAAAGGGATGTACAAGGAATCGAAATCATAGCCTGCGGCCGCCGAAGCAGATGAAAAGTGCTCCATTAACTTGAAATCAAAAAGTACAGGATTGATCAGGTTGGTGGGAAGGGTCGTACTTATAAGAGAGCCGCCACCAAGTTTGATATTGGCCATGGTAGCATCGTCTTCATGCATCTTGTAATAGAAGCGAATATCGTCGTCCAACTCACCGGTTGCCATACGTCGGTATTCGTCACTGCGAACAATCGAATCTATCTCAGCAACAGTAAAGCCAGCGGCATACATTCCTCCGATAATCGCTCCCATGGAGGTGCCAGTGATATAATCGATGGGAACGTTATTTTCTTCAAGAGCCTTGAGAAAACCCACATGCGCCATCCCTGAAGCTCCTCCACCACTGAGTACGACGCCTACTTTTTGCCCATTTGCGTTTATCGCCAACAAGAATAAAAGTACTAATCCGATATATCTCAATGAGTTACTGCGCAATGGTTCTTTTTAATTTGTGGATCGAATTTCTAGATTCCATGGGACTTATGCAGATAAATTTCCACTTGTTTATCAACTACTTTCCCCTTCGATTGTTCGCATTAACAATCAACTCGGTCAAATAGCCGACCGCCTGGCGCATGCGAGAACCGTACCAACTAAACATCTCACCGTCGACCAACACCACTTCGGTCGCAGGAAATTGCTGCTGTAACTCAACTTGATGCTTGGATTTGAAGGGAAATGGCTCAGAAGACAAGAGTATCAACTCAGGATTGTGCTTCCTAATCTCCTCGTAATTCAGCTCGGGATACCGAGAATTGTGGCTGCCCAAAACGTTGTCAAAACCACATTTCGTCATCAAATCATGGATGTAATTTTTTGAACCAACTGCCATAATTGGATCATACCAAATGAGGTACAAAGACGAAAATCTAACTATCGGCACGAACGCATCCAGAGCTTTTGATATATCGGCTACCATTGATTCAGCCACGGCTTCTTTGCCTACCAGTCGGCCCACATCTTGGATCATTTCAAGGGCAACAGCCACTTCTTCAATGTCGCTCACGTAGACCGGAAATCGATCCATGAGCCAACGAATATCAGCTTCGGTATTCTCTTCTTTGTTGGCAATGATCAAATCGGGTTCCAACAAGGCGATGTCTTTGAGTCGTAGATTCTTGGTGCCGCCCACATTCTTTTTTGAGCCGACCTTATCTTTTGGATGAATGCAAAATTTGGTGAGACCAATGACCTCGTCGTCGAGTCCAAGATCAAACAGTAGCTCCGTCTGCGAAGGAACGACTGAAACAATTTTCTTGGCTGGCCCCTGGAGTTTTACCTCATTGCCTATTTGGTCGATAACAAGGATCTCCATGGTTTAGTCAAAGATTGACCGAATGGCGCTTTGGTCTAAATCTGTTTTATGATTTCCCACGATATGGGCTATTGCCTTTTGCACGCGTCCAGGTTTCAACTGGAATTTTTCACCTATTCGTGTTAGAAATTCAATTTCGGCATCGCTTACATTGAAATCGACGGTCGATAAAATGAGGAGCTGGTAGAAATACTTGATGCGCTCATCTTCGGTGGTGGGGACAGACATGAGATCGTCGCCGGTTGAAGCAATGATCTCATCCATTTCAAATTTGGTAATACCGTGTTTATGGGCAAGTCCATAAATAAGCATCACTTCTTTTGAATCCAGAGCTCCGTCGATTTTGGCAAGATGGATGAGTTGGGCAATTTGGGTTTTCTGTGGTGTCATAGCATGTTCTTTTCGACGCTAAAATACGCAAGAGTGGATGGACAGACTAATTGGCATGAAAGTATCGAACAAAAAAAGGCCCGTCTTGCGACAGGCCTTTCAATACAATCAAATGTAAAGTAATGTCTTAGACAACTTTTACATTTACTGCGTTCAATCCCTTTTTTCCTTCTTTCAGTTCGAACTCAACTGTGTCACCTTCACGGATCTCATCAATCAATCCTGAAATGTGCACGAAGTGCTCCTTACCTGTTCCCTCTTCGCTAATGAATCCAAAACCTTTTGAATCATTGAAGAATTTTACTGTACCTTTATTCATTGTAATATAATTATAAAATATAGCGCGAAGATAGTGCTATTTATCACTCCCCCACTATTTTATCGGTTTATTTTTACCTCAACTGCATATTTGGCGCACTTTTGGGAGGAATAGTCTCTAGTCATCAACGCGATTTTTCTTCCGCTAATGCCCTAGTACACTGACTGAAGTTCATTCCTCTAGCCTTACTGGGACGAGAAATAAAAAAAGCCCTTTGGTTTTATCCAAAGGGCCTGATTATCAGTGATTCAACTAAAACTAGCTGAAATCTATTTCTCTTCCTTTACTTCTTCGAAGTCAACATCAGTGACTTCTTCATCACCTTCTGCTGCACCCGCTTGTGGCTCGCCTCCTTCAGCACCTTGAGCAGGATCTCCCTGATACATGTGCTGTGAAGCTGCTTGGAATGCCGTATTCAGTTTTTCAGAAGCGGCGTTGATACCTTCAACATTCTGCGTTTTATGCGCTTCCTTCAACTCGGCCAAAGCTTCGTCGATGGGCGTTCTCATATCCGCTGGAATCTTCTCGCCGTACTCAGTCAATTGCTTCTCCGTTTGGAAAATCAGACTGTCGGCCTTGTTGATGGCATCGGCGCTATCTCTTGCAGCCTGATCGGCATCGGCATTCTCTTCTGCCTCGCGCTTCATCTTTTCGATTTCTGCATCGCTAAGTCCAGAAGAAGCTTCGATACGAATCGACTGCTCCTTTCCAGTGGCCTTGTCTTTTGCATTCACCTTGATGATACCATTGGCATCAATATCGAATGAAACTTCAATCTGAGGAACACCTCTTGGTGCTGGTGGAATACCATCTAGGTGGAAACGACCGATTGTTCGGTTGTCTTTCGCCATGGCACGTTCACCTTGCAAGGCATGAATCTCAACCGATGGCTGATTGTCAGATGCTGTCGAGAAGGTCTCTGATTTATTCGTCGGGATAGTAGTATTCGCATCAATAAGCTTGGTGAATACACCGCCCATCGTTTCGATTCCCAAAGAAAGCGGAGTTACATCAAGCAGAAGTACATCTTTTACTTCTCCAGTAAGTACACCACCCTGGATCGCTGCACCAACTGCAACTACCTCATCTGGATTCACTCCTTTCGAAGGCTCTTTTCCGAAGAATGCTTTTACGGCATCCACAACAGAAGGAATACGTGTAGAACCACCTACTAGAATCACTTCGTCAATATCACTTTTCGACAAACCAGCAGCTTTGAGTGCTGTTTCGCAAGGATGAATTGATCGCTTGATAAGTGAATCGGCCAATTGCTCAAACTTCGCTCGAGTCAATGTGCGTACAAGGTGCTTTGGAATTCCGTCAACTGGCATAATGTAAGGCAAGTTGATTTCTGTCTGCGAGCTACTCGACAATTCGATTTTCGCTTTCTCTGCTCCTTCCTTCAAACGCTGAAGAGCCATTGGATCTTTTGTCAAGTCCAATCCACCATTCTCGCTTTTGAACTCGTCAACCAACCAATCGATGATCGTTTGATCGAAATCATCTCCACCAAGGTGTGTATCTCCATCTGTTGAAAGCACTTCAAAAACGCCGTCTCCAAGCTCTAGGATAGATACGTCATGTGTACCACCTCCTAAATCGAAAACCACAATCTTTTGGTCCTGTGCTTTTTTATCCAATCCATAAGCCAATGCTGCTGCAGTAGGCTCGTTGATAATTCTTTTTACTGTCAATCCCGCAATCTCCCCAGCTTCCTTAGTAGCCTGACGTTGTGAGTCGTTGAAATAAGCTGGAACAGTAATAACTGCTTCAGTTACTTCATGCCCAAGATAATCTTGTGCCGTTTGCTTCATTTTCTGAAGAACCATTGCACTGATCTCTTGTGGAGTATAAAGACGCTCGTCAATCTCTACACGTGGTGTATTGTTGTCGCCTTTAACTACTTTGTAAGGTACACGTCCGATTTCCTTGCTGCACTCATCAAAGCTATTTCCCATGAAACGCTTGATTGAAGAAATCGTTTTTGTTGGGTTTGTGATCGCCTGACGTTTTGCAGGGTCTCCTACCTTTCGCTCTCCTCCGTCAACAAAAGCAACCATCGACGGTGTCGTGCGCTTACCCTCACTGTTTTGGATTACGACCGGCTCATTTCCCTCCATAACTGCCACACATGAGTTGGTAGTTCCAAGGTCAATTCCGATTATTTTGCTCATTTTTATTGTGTTTAAAATGTGTTGTTCTCAATAATTTAACGACCACCTCTAGTCAATCCCTATGCCATTGCATTTCTAACAGCGACAAGCGCAAATGTGGCAGATTCGTACTGACAGGCCTGCGGGAATGAGTGAAAAAGGCTGACATTTTGACTATGGGAAGGCAAAATTGGTCCAAACGTCTATTATCGATTCAATTACTCTTCATCAAGAAAGGATAATCGAACCAAGAACAACCTTCTACTCCAATCGGTGAAAATTCTATGGTTGAAAGGGAACTTGTTTTCGTAAGTTCGTTTCGTATAATCTTAGCAACGAAACGATTTACGATTATAATTTCATGCGAACTATTGTATTCTTCTTCAGTTTAGCTTTTCTGTTTGGCTGCAATAATGTAATTCCTGGAAACTTTTGGTTCAACTTTAAAAGTCATCACATAACCAAGGAGTTCTCGGAGCAGAGCCCCTTTGGTGGAACAACTATTGTGAATTGGGAACTGACCGATGAAGAATTCACAACGGACGAAGTAATCAGATTTGCGGAAGAACATAGCTGGATTTACTTGTCAACGAAACCGGAATCTGAATACCCGCATGAAGCGAATCAATGCAGGAATCTGGATCGCTTTCTCAATGATTATCAAGACATTTTGATTTTTGAAACTAACTGGATTAGTATCGAACAGGAATCAGGCGAGGCCATGGATGCGTTCGGATATATTTTTCTCGATGAAGAACGAAAAAAAATGACTGTATTTCATCAATGGGGTGAATAGAACATTTCTAACATGGTCAATTATTCTATGGCGATTCAGTAATAGCTTTGACATTTCTCCCTTATCTGCATCGGAAAAATCGAATATTTTCCTCACTGGATAAAGAGAAATGATGAAAAATGGATGATTTTCCCTACTTTGAATCCGGCATTTTGTTCACATCAACTCAACCGCATTTAGACGTTTAAAGAATAAACTACCATCAGTGGAAATTCGTATTTAAGAAATTCTTCTTCCTTATCGGAAACTGACACTTATTTCGGATTCTTCAATAATAACTTCCTGAGAAACCAACAATGACGCCTGAACAACAAGAATTATGGGTGAATATTAAGAACTTCGAAATCGACGATCCGGAGTCGGCTTTCACGTTTACCGATCGACTCGTTCGAGAGAACGACTGGACCATGGAATTTGCGGTGCGTTCAATTGCTGAGTATAAGAAGTTCATTTTTCTTATATGTCTTGGCGAGAACTCGCTAACTCCCTCTGATCAAGTTGATCAAGTATGGCATTTACATCTCCTCTATACTCGATCTTATTGGATAGAGATGTGTCGCAACACCCTTGGTAGAGAAATTCATCACGGACCCACGAAAGGAGGTGACCAAGAAAAAGACAAATACCATGAACAATACGCTAAGACAAAAGAAGTATACTTCTCCATTTTCAATGAGCAAGCTCCCGAAGACATCTGGCCTTCAAGCGCAATTCGATTTGGTGAATTGGTGCATACTCGTATCAACCGACACCGCAACTGGGTAGTTGCAAAACCATTGAAGAGAAAATGACAAATATTCTAGCTACATACACTCCGGCCGAGACCCACCTTATTTTACATGAATCAAATGCTTGGGTGAAAGACTTGCTTAAATTCACCATGATGGACTTGGTGTTGAAGCAAGTACTAGTCACAAAGGAAGTCAGCCGAAAACCTCACCCAAAAGACCGGGCACGTTTGTACATTTATATTCTCGCCGGCAAGAATTACGGCACTTATCGCCCGCTTCCCCATGAAAAAATCTTTCTACGTGCGTTTGACAAAAGTCCGTCAATTGAGATCCTTTTCAGACACTACGTTATTATGTGTGTGCAGAATGCTCGCGGAGAAAAACACTTCGTCCAGGAACTCATGAAGGCAGCTCCAAATTTAAAACCACTCTTTAAAAGTACACTCCTCGGGTTTCTATTTGGCACACTTAAACTCACAGATCAGGGCGAATCTATTCAACAAGAATTGAATAAGACCATTCAGTATTACAACGACACACTTCCAACGCTCATTCAACAAGACCCAAAAGTAGCGCTCGAGAGAATAGTCGAAATAGGCGGAAATATTTTTCTCCTGAGCAATCTCGACTTCAGCCTCCTCAAAAAATTTGACCATGCCTTAGTGGCCGAAATCCAGCGGTTAAGTACGGCAGGAAAATATGCGCCGGATGGATGGACTTGGTTTGAATTCGAAATATATCTCGACATGTTTGACAGTGTTTTCGACGCCTATGAAGCCGCCGCGGACAATAGCAGTGGTTGCGACTCGGCATGTAATTCATGTGGAGGATGCGGGGGGTGCGATTAAATCCTGCTAGTTGCGCCTATGCATCTGCTCTGATCGATATACTCTTGTACTTGCATTTGCACGCATGTGCTAGCCATTTTCAATTGTAGAAACTGACATGGGAGACTAGTGAAATACGAATGCCTATTATTGAATTTTTAACGTGTTCCGATTCCTCCAATCTAAACTATTAACGATCTTTGCTTTGCATTCGTGAAGAGGATCTTTTGAAGTACACAAATCTCAGTCTGGTTGTTATTCTTATTATCGTTGCGCTGACGGCCGGAGCGGTGTATTTAGTCAGTGATTTAAAACTGGA
>JADFAK010000087.1 GCA_015665315.1 Flavobacteriales bacterium
CGCTCTCTTGCCAACGAGCTAGAAGTGAAAACATATCCCGCTGCTTTTGTAAATTCGTTATCCTCATAGACGCCAAACCTAAAGCAACAAAAACAGTCAGTCAAGACGGGTGAGGCCGAAGGCTTACGCTAGATAATAGGATTTAGAAATAGAAAATAGATTTTAGAGGGGGTGGTTGGCTGTTGGAATTTCTTCCTTGTCTAAATCCAATTAACTATTTCTAAGATGTATTTTCTTGGGGGTTTTTATTGGAGGTCAGTTCTTGATTTTGAGGGCTGCCCTTTTTTGTGGCCTACGGCTAGATAATAGAAATAGATAATAGATTTTAGAGGGTTTGAATGGAAATGCACTTTGGATTTTGGTAATGGGTTTTGGGGGTTTTGTCGGTAGTGAATGCTGGTAGTGGTTTGAATTCAAGGCGAGATTTTTTTTTCGAATCCAAACACCATTAGCAACTTCCTTATTTCAAGAAGCAGAAGGAACTTAAAGGTCAGAACGAGTGCGAGTGCGAGTCTTGAGAGTTTCAGTCATTTATATGGTTTTTTTCTTGCTTAGTTGAATTCAAGAGATAAGAGGAAGTGTTTAGAGGAAGAGATAAGTCGGTGCTTTTGTCATTGATGGGGCTGAGGTCGATTTGTTGGAACGGACAGTTTTGATTTGGCTTGAAGATCAGAACGAGTGAGAGCGCGAGAACGAAAATTGGTGGGGAGGGTATTTTTAAAAGTGTGTCAAATTGAAAATAGCCAATATTTCTCTTTTCCAATACTCCAATCCAAAATACTATTTTTGCCCAACAACGAAGAAATATGTCTGACAACATTCAAAAGCTCGATGAGAAAATAGCCGAGGCCAAATTAGGCGGCGGCGAAAAGCGTATTGAGGCACAACATAAGAAGGGGAAATTGACGGCGCGCGAGCGGATACACTTTTTGCTCGACGAGGGTTCGTTTGAGGAAATTGGGATGTTTGTGACGCATCGATCGACCAATTTTGGCTTGGAAAAACAGCAGTTTTTGGGTGATGGCGTCGTTACTGGATTTGGAACGGTTAATGGCCGACTTATCTACGTGTTCTCGCAAGACTTCACCGTCATGGGAGGTTCTTTGGCTGAGGCGCATGCGACTAAAATATGCCGAGTGATGGACTTGGCGATGCAGAATGGCGCCCCGCTTATTGGCTTGAACGACTCAGGTGGTGCGCGCATCCAAGAGGGTGTTGTTTCGCTCGGCGGGTATGCTGATATTTTTTACAAGAATGTGCGTGCGAGCGGTGTGATCCCACAACTTAGTGCAATCATGGGGCCTTGTGCTGGTGGAGCAGTTTATTCACCCGCCCTTACCGACTTTATCATGATGGTTGAAGGGACGTCCTACATGTTTGTAACCGGCCCTAACGTGGTGAAAACGGTTACACATGAGGAGGTTACGTCTGAGGCTTTGGGGGGTGCATCGACACACTCTACGAAGTCGGGTGTCACGCATTTTTCGTGTGCCAACGAGATTGCCTGTATTGAGAACATCAAAGCGCTATTGAGTTATATGCCTCAGAACTGTGAGGAAGATGCTCCGTCGCTGGCTTATGATTCTGCAGACGAGTCGCGGATGAATTTGGATAGCGTGATTCCCGATAATGCCACTATTCCTTACGATATAAAAGATGTAATTACCGAAGTAGTTGATGGTGATTCGTTTTTAGAAGTTCATCGAGATTTTGCGTGTAATATCGTGGTGGGTTTTGCTCGCCTTGCAGGCAAATCTATTGGAGTGGTTGCCAATCAACCTGCCTACCTCGCGGGAGTATTGGATATTCACTCTTCGAACAAGGCAGCGCGATTTGTCCGCTTTTGCGATGCATTTAATATTCCACTGTTGGTTTTTGAAGACGTGCCTGGATTTTTACCTGGAACAGATCAAGAGTGGAACGGCATTATTTCCAATGGAGCAAAATTGCTCTACGCTTTCAGTGAAGCGACGGTTCCGCGAATTACGGTGATTACTCGTAAAGCGTACGGTGGTGCTTATGACGTTATGAACTCGAAGCACATTGGGGCCGACATGAACTACGCATGGCCAAGTGCAGAGATCGCCGTTATGGGAGCCAAGGGAGCAGCCGAGATTATCTTCCGCAAGGAGATCAAGGAGGCAGCCGATCCAGAAGCAAAGTGGAAGGAGAAAGAAGCTGAGTACGCCGAGCTTTTTGCCAATCCATACAACGCTGCGGCTCGTGGATATGTAGATGAAGTCATCAAGCCACACCAAACGCGCGAGAAGTTGATCAAGGCGTTCAAGATGCTAGAAAACAAGGTGGACAATCTTCCGCGTAAGAAGCACGGGAATATTCCTTTGTAAGGAACAGGTTACCATTTTAAAAGACATAAAAAAGGGATGAAGTTCAACTTCATCCCTTTTCTTTGGTTTACTATTTTTCGGTCTACGCAGCCAGTGCTGGCGTACTACCCAACTTTCGGAGCATGCGACCATGGTTGGCCAATGCTTTGAAGAACTTGTCTTCCGAATAATAAGGAATGCCGTATTCTTTAGCTGTTTTCTCGACGATCTTTGCGACTTGTGGATAGTGAACGTGACTGATATTGGTGAACAAGTGATGTTCAACTTGGTAGTTCAGTCCGCCAATAAACCACGACAAAATGCGATTCTTAGGAGCGAAGTTGGTCGTAGTAGCCAATTGGTGAACGGCCCAGTTGTTGTCAATTTCTCCTGTTGTCTCATCGGGAATAGGGAAGTCACATTCAGGCATTACGTGAGCCAATTGGAAGATAACGCTTAGCGAAAATCCTGTCACGAAATGCATGATGAAGAATCCGAGAAGAGTCACCCAAATTGGAGCAGTCGAAAAGATTAATGGCAATACGAGTAAGTATCCCCAATAAACAAGCTTCCAGAAAGTTACCTGGCGAAATTCTTTCCAAAATGTCTTTTTGTCGCGAATAAGTCCTTCTCGTTTGAAATGGAATACGCTCTTGAAATCGCTGTATGTAATCCACATCAAGGTGAGGAAGCCGTAAAACACCCAAGCGTAAATATGCTGGTAACGGTGCATTTTCTTCAAAGGCTGGTGCGGAGAAAAACGCAATATGCCAGGAGCGTCAATATCATCATCGTGGCCTTCTATATTGGTAAAGGTGTGGTGAAGAACGTTGTGCTTGGTCTTCCACATAGAAGCATTTCCACCAACGAAGTTCATGGTTGCTTCCATCATCTTGTTGATGGTCTTGTTTTTCGAAAGTACTCCATGATTGGCGTCGTGCATTACGCTCAAGCCGATTCCAGAAGTTCCAATTCCCATGATGGTCCACATGGTAAGAATAGCCCAAGTGCTTTCAACCACGTTGGTCACCACCAAGAAGTAAGGGGTAAGAAATAGGGCCAGCATGAAAACTGTTTTGATGGCCATTTTACGCTCTCCAAATTTGGAAATCTTATTTTTTTCGAAGTAGTCGTTAACACGAGTACGTAGCGTGTTGAAGAACTCAGCGTTTTGCTGACGAGCGAATCTAGGACGAGTAACTGCCATTTCCAGATATTAATTGGTTTCGAGCGCAAAGTTACGCATTATCGTCTAAGTCGCACCGATACTCGGCGTGCCTAACATCGCTCTAGCCTTCCAAACGCAGGTTTTTGTGATAAATTGGATGAAATCTGAGGTATAAGTAGTTGGTGATGCGGAATATGATCTTCATCAGAACCCGAATCAACATTTGCCGAATGGCTAGAAACGCACCCTCAATTGCGCCTTGAACTCTCCTTTTTTATTGCCCTCAATTTCACTGAGCCCCGAGCTAATACTGTCGCGGTGAGAGTAGTGCCATTGCGAATAGCGTAACCATAGGTCGACTTTTTTGTAGACATCCCATTTCACCATAAAATAGAAACGCGAACCTTGGTCGTAATAGGCTGGAATAGACCAGGTGTACAAGAGATCATTTTCGTAAGCGTACAAGCGAGAATCATAAGAAGGTGTGTCAAATAGAGCGTAACGCACCGCAAAAGTGAAGGGCCAAGACAGCTTTTTAAACATGACATCTTGGTACATAAGGTAACCGCGCTCGCGTTCTTCTGGCTGGTGTTCGAAGATGAGCATCTCTACACGGGTGCGAAGAGTAAAACTTTCACTAATTGGATAGCGCGCATTGATCCGTGCACTTTGCTTGATCCGGGTGCTGGTGTAATCGATAATCGCCTCATCGTCTTGTGCATTGTAATCGCGCAATTTGGTTCGATAGCGCACATAAAACTCACTGTAGCGCGTGGGTTTGAAGGTGAGCTGAACCAAAGCATCGTAGCCGCTAGTGGAATTGTCAGACTGGTATTTCAACCACGGAAATTTGAATTGGTCGGCATAAGCGGCAAGGGTGAATTTCTTGGAAAGCTTGTATTCGACACCTATATATACACCCGATTCATTGGCTGGAGATCCCCCTTCGCTAAAAGCGTTGCCGAGCGGACTTTGAAAATCGCGTTCGTAATAGCGGTGTACGATTGAAACGGCCAATTTGGGGTGCATGGAAACAAGCGCTCCGTTGATGGTTGCCATTCCGCCAGACAGGCTCCGAGCAGTTTCACCAAACAGGTTGACGTTCTTCTTCACCCACGCGTAATTGATTCCGACCACCACATTTTGATTGTCGTTGAATTCAAACTGGTTGTAGGTTGACAAGTTGCGATTGACTTCGGTGTCGTATTGGTTCATGACAGCCGAAAGTCCGAGTGTGAGGGAACGGGTGTGGTAGCGCAGGTTGGCGCCCATGTGCGTTTCAGTGATGGCGTCTTTGTCTTCTAGTTCGCCCGGTGTACGGTGGAATCCACTTTGTTGGAAGGACGTGACTGTGAGCACATCTTGCCCAGTGAGGGAATCTTGCTCGAGCACGGTATTGGCATCGATGCGCTTTCGCGAGAAGAATCCTGTGAGTTCGACTTTATCGCCTCCAACGGTAAATCCCGCGCCTCGAAGGAAGCGATTTTCATCGACGGAAGTATAGGGAGCTAATCCTCTACCGAGTCTTTTTACTTGGAGGGCGTAACTAGATTTGCCGAAGGCTAAACCGCTCCAAAGCGTAAGTCCTTGGCCAAACTGAGCTTGGAAATCACCCAAGGCCACTTTCTTGAGCCAACCCTTGTCGCTATAAAACAAGTGCGCCGAATAGAAGTCAAAACCATTTTTTTGTGAGCCACGCATGAACTCTTCACCCGGATCTTTCTCGGCTGTAATACCTATGCTCAAATTATCACGGTAGCGATATCGGTAGCGCAAGTAGTAGCGCGCATTGTTTCCCAAGTACCGACTATTGGGGCTGTCGGCCAAGTCTTGGGCATCAATCGGACTGTATCCTTGTTGTTGCTGAAGAACAGTAGTATACCTTAGAAATAAATCATGTTGACCTTCGCCGAGTAATTCGCGCATGGTCATTTTGGTGAATTCGAGCGGTGGATTGGCGCTTACAAAAGGTTCGATGTTGCGAATGGTGACGAGGTCAAAGCCTTCGACAGCCTGCAGCTCGAATTTAGAGAGTAGCTCGCCGTACGTATCAATATGAGACAGCAAAGACTGAATTTGAAACTCGCTGAGCAAGTGGAGTCGGCTCAAATCTTCAACTGAGGCTTGGTTGAGGTTGAGCGGTTTGTCGTAATAATAGCTCAGGTCATCAAAAAGTGTGGTGTAGTCGATGTCAGAATCTTCCTCGGCTAATTCGGCGATGGTTTCAACGCTTTGTTCGATGATATTGGCTTTGAGATCATCTTGTGCCAACAAGCCACCGCTAAAAAGCAGGAGTAATAGTGTTATGAGTGCCGACTTATTTACCATGGAAAGAAAGGGCAATCTGCGGAGAATAACCTAGAACGGAATGATAAGCTGTAGACAAGTCGACTTGAAATTGCCCGGCTTTGACACCGAGGCCAAAGTGACTTTGAAAATGAGCTGTCGAGATCCCTGCGCGAAGGGCGATTATGGGGTGCACCCAATATTCCACTCCCGTATGAAGTTGCGGGTCTTGGTCAATTTGTTTCCAAATATCGGCTGCAGCGAAGAGTCGGTCATTGAACCTGTACTGCACTCCTGCCCGAATGATGGCCGGTAACCTTTCGTCTTCGTAGGCATTGATTTTCGACTGGTTGGGATTGAACACATGAGCCGAAAGCGTGACATGTTCGCCCGCATCATATTGCACACCACCTTCAACGGTAAAGACATTTTGATTGCCATAGCCCTCACCAATTTTCACCGTTTGGAAATTGAATTGAATTCCGATACGCAGGTTTTCCGCGAGTTGTCGGGCATAAGCGAGTCCATATTTACCTTCATTATACTGGCTATAGCCAAATGACCGAATGGAGACCGCGAAAGTTTGTTTTTTAAATGGTAGAGCCACAGCGACCGCTCCTGTGCCTAGTTCGGGTATGAGAAAAGCGTTGGAATAAGAGACACCGGCTGAGATTCCTTCCAAAGAAGCTAGTCCGGCTTGATTTTGGTAGGCCGCCCAAATTTCATTGTTACCCAAACCGGCAAGTCCATAACCCTGCGGTGGGCCTTCTTGAAACTGGGCATTTGCCGATAGGCTAAACAATGCCGAAACGAAAAATAATAGAGCTCGAAAATTCACGACGGGAAAGTACAAAATACCTTGTGGATGCGGGTTAAGAAATTTGTAAATGAAAGATTACGAATGATATTTTAAAAAGTGTAATTGTTTTTAGAAAAATATTTACATTTGCACCCCGTTTTACGGGAAATGCGAGGTCGAAGAAGAAGGAAACTGAGAACTAGACCAAAGCATGACAATTGAAATAGCTGCGGGTGTGGTGAAATTGGTAGACACGCTAGACTTAGGATCTAGTGCCGCAAGGTGTGTGGGTTCGAGTCCCTCCACCCGCACCAAACAAGAATCAAGGGATGGATTAACTATGTTGATCGATCCTTTGGTTTTTTAGGTAAGTAGCAACAGGATATGCAATAAATGCAAATGCTAAGGAAACCGTACAATACCGAATACTCCGTGCGCATCGCACAACCCAACTCATTGAAATTTCTCGGATAGACAATCACATTACCATGGATATCAAGCAAAATAACGTAGACAAGCTCAACGCAGTTTTATCGATTAAATTGACCCCGGCCGATTACCAGGCTGAGTATGATAGTGCGCTCAAAAACGCACGCAAGTCGATCGACATGCCAGGATTTAGAGCAGGGCACGTTCCAATGGGATTGGTAAAGAAAAAGTACGGTCCGTCTATCTTGGCGGAGCAGTTGAACAAAGTTTTGAGTTCGACCATCGACAAGCACGTGAAGGAAAACAACTTGAATCTTTTAGGTCAGCCCTTGCCAGTTGAGAAATCGCAGGCCGATGGTGATTTTGAGAATCCAGGAGATTTTGAGTTTGAGTACGAGATGGGACTTTCGCCAGAATTTGACTTGAAATTGGACAAATTCTCGGTTCCATATCACAAGATAAAGATCGACAACAAGCTAGTAGAAAAGCAGATTGAAGAGATGTCGAAGCGTTACGGTCGTTTGACCGAGCCGGCAGAATCGGGAGAAGCCGACATGTTGATGACTACCTTGATCGAGTTGGACGAAGCGGGTGAGATTAAAGCAGGTGGAATCATGAGTGATGCAACTGTGGCGATTGAATTTGTTGAAGATAAAAAGACAAAGAAGTCATTGGTAGGTGTGAAAAAGAACGACGAGGTGGTTGTTGATCCACACAAGATTTCGAAAGGTCACGATGACTTAGCGCGTATGTTGAATAGCACGCACGAGGAGGTACACCATATTCATTCCAACTTCAAATTGCGTGTGAATGATATCAAGCGCATGATTCCTTCGGATTTGAATCAAGAGTTGTTTGACAAGGTATTTGGTGCCGACGCGGTAAAGGATGAAAAGGAGTTTCGTGAGCGCGTAGCGGCAGACATGACCAAGCATTTTGGTGGAGATCAAGATTGGTTGTTCAAGCGTGATGCAAGCACTGCTTTGGTGGATAAAACTAAAATGGACTTGCCAGATACGTTTTTGAAGAAGTGGATTCACGCCAGTAATGAGCAGGAAATCTCTGAAGAGGATCTTGAAAAAGAGTACCCAGCTTACGCAAAAGGCTTGAAGTGGCAGTTGATTTCGGCTCGCATTTTGGATGAGTATGGCATCAAGGTGGAAAGTGACGAAGTGATGGCTCATGCTAAGCAGAACATTGCGAATCAGTTTGCCCAATACGGCATGCCATTGCCAGATGAGGAGCTCGAGAAGTACGCGGCCAACATGCTTCAGAACCAAGACGAAGTTCGCAAAATCTTCGAAGGATTGTACGAAGACAAAGTGATCGCGAAGTGCAAGGAGGAGATGAAGGTGAAGGAGAAAGAGGTTTCTTACGACGATTTTGTGAAGCTTGCTAAGGAGGCAGACGCATCTGTAAAGTAAATCGCCGCACTTACAAAGTCGTTCTTGCCTCTGTCTAATATTTTCTCATATTTACACCACAGACAGGGAAAGAAATGACTGATAAGATCAAAAAACAGTTTATTGATGCACGATCGGTACTCGATCAGTTCATCGCCGATGAAAGCAATTTTGAGCGCATCGCTGAAGCGGGTGCTTTGATGGCTGCATCGTTGAAATCGGGTGGTAAAATTATCAGCTGCGGAAATGGTGGATCTATGTGTGATGCCATGCACTTTGCTGAAGAACTTACTGGCCGATATCGCGAGAACCGTCCGTCGGTAGCTGCTGTTTCAATTTCAGATCCATCACACATTACTTGCGTAGGAAACGACTACGGTTTTGAATACATTTTTTCACGGTACGTGGAAGGTGTAGGTCGGCCTGGAGATGTTTTGCTCGGCATCAGTACGAGCGGCAATTCGGCCAATGTAGTGCGAGCGGCGGAAGCGGCACGCGCGAAAGGAATCAAAGTTGTTGGACTCACTGGCAAAGACGGGGGACGCCTCGCTTCGTTGTGTGATGTTGAGATTCGCATTCCCTGGATGGAATATGCCGATCGCGTGCAAGAGATGCACATTAAATCGATTCATTGCCTGATCGATTACATTGAACACAACATGCCTTAGTACAACTCAGAAATGCTTGTAAAGACATATGGCTCGGCCGTTTTAGGGATCGATGCCGCGACCGTTACCATGGAAGTTCACCTCGGTAAAGGGATCGCCTACCTTATGGTGGGGCTACCGGATAGTGCTGTAAAAGAGAGTCAGCAAAGAATCAAGTCCAGTTTCGACACGCTCAATTTAAAGTGGCCGCGTTACGCGATTACGATCAACATGGCTCCTGCCGACACCAGAAAGGAGGGCAGTGCGTACGACTTGCCATTGGCCGTGGGATTACTCGCTGCATCGGATCAATTGCGTGCCGACGAGCTGGATCAGTACGTCATCATGGGGGAGTTGTCGCTCGACGGCGAGCTCCGACCGATCAAGGGAATCTTACCAATTGCCATTCGTGCCAAGGAGGAGGGATTTCGGGGGATCATATTGCCCAAAGTATGTGCTCCAGAAGCGGCTATTGTCGACGGTTTGGAAGTATATGGAGCGGATAACCTGCAACAAGTATTGGATCACTTGAACCACGAAAGCGCTATCGAGCGGGAGGTCGTAAATATTAAAGAAGAGTTCCAAAAACAACTGAACGACAACACGGTCGACTTCAGAGATGTGAAAGGTCAGGAGAATATCAAGCGCGCGTTTGAGATCGCAGCTGCCGGGGGGCACAATGTCATATTGATCGGTCCGCCCGGAGCAGGAAAAACCATGCTGGCTAAGCGCCTGAGTACCATTTTGCCGCCTTTGTCTTTGGACGAAGCACTGGAAACCACGAAGATTCACTCTGTAGCGGGAAAAATGCGCAAAGACCACGCTATTATCTCGGCCAGGCCGTTTAGGTCGCCGCACCATACCATTTCTGATGTCGCACTTGTCGGCGGCGGGGGGTATCCGCAGCCTGGAGAGATAAGTTTGGCCCACAATGGGGTGTTGTTTTTGGATGAATTGCCCGAGTTCAAGCGGACTGTTTTAGAAGTCATGCGCCAGCCCTTGGAGGACCGCGTAGTGAGTATTTCCCGCGCTCGATTTTCGGTCGACTATCCGGCCAGTTTCATGTTGGTAGCGAGTATGAACCCCTGCCCTTGTGGGTATTACAACCACCCTGAGAAGGATTGCGTATGTGCGCCAGGCGTGGTGCAGAAATACTTGAATAAGATTAGTGGTCCGCTCCTTGACCGCATAGACATCCACGTGGAAGTCACCCCAGTGAGCTACGACCAACTCACCGAAAAGCGCCAAGGGGAGCCGAGTGAATCTATTCGAGAAAGGGTAATAAAGGCTCGGGCTGTGCAGACAAGTCGCTACGAGGATATGGCTCATATTCATTGCAACGCGCAGATGGGCAGTGGGGAGTTGAAGCGGCTGTGTCAGATTGACAAGGAGGGGAATGAGCTGCTCAAGACGGCGATGGAGCGATTGAACTTGAGTGCCAGGGCTTATGATCGGATTCTGAAGGTGGCGAGGACTATTGCTGATATGGAGGGCCGGGAGGAGATAGAATCGGGGGATTTGGCGGAAGCTATTCAGTATCGGTCGCTTGATAGGGAGAACTGGGCCGGTTAAGGGTGTGAGAGGAATTTGATTGAGAAATAGAAATAGAGCTTAGGAAATAGAAATAGACTGGAGGTGGATTTTCGTATTTCTATTTATCTATTTCTAAAGTGTATTTCTCTGGATAAGATAAGTAGAAATAGAGCTTAGGAAATAGAAATAGGATGGGGGTGTTTTTCCTATTTCTATCAATCGTTGAAAACAACCTTGGATGTTTGTATTTGAAAAATTGACAGTATACCAAAAGTCGGTAGAACTATACACCTGTATCAGCAAGCTAGGCTTAGGTTCTGGCTATCAGGAGAAAATTATCGCCGGGCAATTGATGAGATGTGCTTTGTCTGTTCCTCTGAACATCGCTGAAGGCTCTGGCAAGCAAACGTTGAAAGACCGAAAGAACTTCCTATTGATAAGTAGAGGAAGTCTGTATGAAACGGTATCACTGCTCAATATATTAAAGGCCAACGAAACAATAGACTTTCAAACTCACACAGAGCTTTATATGATTGCTGAGGAGGTGTCTAAAATGCTCAGAGCGATGATCAAGAAGCATACCGATGAGATTTCTTTATCCGCGAAGAAATAAATTGAGGAATAATAATATGCTCAGGTGTGTTTTTTCTTATTTCTATTTATCTATTTCTAAAGTGTATTTCTGAGGGTAAGCTGTATTCCACGTCTATCAGCATATCTAAGATGCTAAGAGTAATGATCCAAAATATAGAAATACGCTTAAACAAAGGAGAAAAATGAAGCCCAAACCCCATTACCAAAAACCATTTCCAAAATCCTTGAACCCCGGCTCGTGCGCGTTTGAAGCGCCTTCAAAGGTTACCAGTACTAAAACTCTCCTTCTAATTCCTCAATTCCTCTAAGTGTTCGAAAAAAGCATATTTTCATGGTATAAACGGAGACTTCAGAATCAATCATTCTGAAGAGCATACTTTGTAAGTTAAACAGTTGTGGAGAGCTAGGTAGTGGAAGGGTGAGTCGTTGCATTGAAGATCCAAACGCGTTGCAAACGCGCATGAGTGGGGGCTTGTTTGAAGATTTATTTTGGGGATAAAACTGAATACATTTTAGCTACTTAAGATCACTTCCAATTACTATTTCACCTCCATTAGGTATTTTGTGACCTTTTCAAGAGTTCGTGGGTAAACAGACAAATTTCCTTGCTCAATACCTCGATATGTATTTAGTAACATTTTTAATTTTCAGAAGGGGGGCGATTCCCGATTCACCATTTCGCTTCTCGATTCGTGTAAAAAACGAAGGATGGAAGTTTCTCAATTCTCCCTAACTTTAGCATTCTATGTTTGATTCTCTCCGATCTTTCACATGCTGCTGCTACTTTCCTGCTGCAGTCCGCGGTGTTTTGCTGCTGGCTGTACTGCGTTGTACTTTGTGTTTGTCGGCTCAGCAAACCAATCGAGAAAAAATTGATAGTCTCTTGTACGATGTTAATGTGCATCATCATGATTCACTTAAGATGCGGGGCTTGGTGCAGTTGACTGCGCGTTATTGGTACAATGATCTTGACAGTGTACAGTACTATGGTAATTGGGCCATCGGTTTCGTTGATTCTGTGGACTCTTGGAATGAATCCCAAATGGCGCACTGGCATGGAACGACTTATTCCAATCTTGGAGCCGGGTTTTCTATTCATGGAAATCCAGATTCGGCGCTCGCCTTGTACGACCGAGCCGAAGAAATTTTCCTCATTCACAACGACCAGAAAGGTCTCGCTTCTGTTTACGGCAATCGATCTTTCGATTACTTTGACAAAGGATGGTATGAGATGGCGTATGAGGCAAATGCCAAATGTCTTGAGATCAGTCTGAAAGATGGGAATGACCGAAGTATAGCGTTGTGCTACATCAATATGGGCGATGCACATTCGCAATACGATCGCTGGGAATTGGCAACAGAGATGTATTCCAAAGCGTTGGAAATTAGCAAGAAACGCAAGGATTATGCGCAGATCTGTCGGACATATCATTCGATGGCTGGGATGCAACGGTATTTCGATCCAGACGCAGGTCTTGCCTCGTTGGACTCAGCTGCATTTTATATTCCGAAAGCTATAGGCGAACAAGAATCAGTTTGGGCTACTCATTTATATTCTAAGGGGAAGCTATATTCGAAGATAGGTCGATACGACGATGCTTTGGCGCTTATTTCTGCGGCTATTGACACTGCCAGCACACAAGGTCGTGATGGAATTGTCGAATTGTACGAACAAGCTATTCCTGCATTATTGAATGCGCTCGGACGATACGATGAGAGCATTCAACTGAGTGAAAAAATCCTACCTAGAATTGCAGCTAAGAATCGAGGTCACAGTTTGAAGCATTCTATATTATACTACTCGATTGCCTTAGAAAGATCGGGTAAATACAAGGAGGCCCTTGAACAACGGTTGTTGTATGAAACTTTGGGGGATAGTTTGGCCGATTTGACAAAAATGCGATCCATAGATGAGACCCAGGCCAAGTTTAAAGTGGCCGAAAAGGAAAAGGAAATCGCAATTCAGCGAAAAGAAAAGCAAGCTCTGGAGGAGCGAAATGACTTGGTGCTTAAAACTGGGATAGGAGGTGGTATTGCCTTGATGCTTGTTGCTGGGTCTATAGTCATCAATTTACGAAATCGGAAAAAGAGGGTAGAGCTGGAAAGGGAGAAAACCGAGATTCAATTAAAAGTAAAAGAAGAGGAAGCTGTTCGATTGCAAGAAGTAGAACGATTGAAATCGAGGTTTTTTGCCAACATAAGCCATGAATTTCGAACACCACTTACTTTGATACTTGGTCCAGCCAACGAAATAAGAAAGCATTCACCCAATCAAGATATTTCAAAACAAGTGGATACCATTGAACGCAATGGTCATCAACTTCTTACTTTAATCGACCAGCTTTTAGAATTGAGTAGGCTTGAAAACCAAGGTCAAGCTATAAAAGAAGTCCCCACCAATATGTCTAAATTCATCAGTCGTGTAGCTGATGTTTTCGTTCCGATTGCAGTCTCAAAGGAAATTCAGTTCGACGTAGATGCCTCAGGTTTGCCTGTGGCTCTGATCGATCGAGACAAGGTCGAGAAGATCCTTTTCAATCTGTTGTCAAACGCGCACAAGTTTACGCCTAATGGCGGTCGGATTCAGTTTAGAGCCGAAGTCGTGGAAGGCGCGATGGTGTTTGACGTTGAAGACAACGGTCCTGGAATACAGCCTAAAAGTGTAGAACGAGTTTTCGATCGGTTTTATCAGACGGAAACTGGGGCCAGTGCCAAAGGATCGGGTATCGGTCTTGCATTGGCCAAGGAACTGTCTGAGTTATTGGGCGGATCGGTAAGAGCGAAAAGTACGCCTGGCATAAGCACGATTTTCACGGTTACGCTCCCATTGAAGGAATCGGAAAAAATTGATGACGCCGCGAGTTCAACCTTGGTCGTCCCAGTTCCGATGTCGGCCGAAATCATGAATAAGTCTGTTGACCAAGAAGATGAGCGACCGGTCATTTTACTCGTCGAAGACAATGATGAACTACGCGCATATACGAGGGACATTCTCAAATCCGCGTATCAGGTCATTGAGGCGGAGAACGGAATTGAAGGCCGGAATCTGGCCGTAGATGCTGTGCCTGATATAATACTAACGGATGTGATGATGCCTGATATGGATGGTAATGAGATGTGCAGACTTCTCAAAGGCGAGCCGACAACGAACCACATCCCGATTATTATGCTCACCGCAAAATCATCTTCGGCGAATAAGATCACAGGTCTTGAAGTGGGGGCCGATGACTATTTGCTCAAACCTTTTAATTCACGCGAACTACAACTTAAAATTCAAAACCTCCTCCATCTCACCCAACGCAATCGAGAGCTTTATCGAGACCAAATTCCGGGTGATAATTCCTCCCTAAAACAAACATCGCCCATTGATTCTTTCTTGATTCAAGTCAATGAATTGATCAAAGAGCACCTGTCTGACCCCGATTTTTCAGTCGAAAAGTTGGCGGAACTAGTTCTAATGAGTAGAAGTCAGCTATTCAGAAAACTGAAATCTCTAGTGGATCAAACCCCTGTCGTGTACATCCGTCGGGCGCGTCTTCACGAAGCCAAAATTTTACTTGGTCAGAATGAATTGAATGTGTCGGAAGTATGCTATGCTGTGGGCTTTTCTTCGCCTGCTTATTTTTCAAAAGCTTTCAAAGAAGAGTTCGGCGAGTCGCCTAGTAACATCCTGTAAGTAGTAGTTAATCAGTGGATTGTGACTGCTTGCAACAAATGAGCAAGTCGTTGCAACATCCGTTATCGGCTTTGGTGAGAGGTGTTGCCATGTTTGTACTGTCAACTAAAAACCCCTTTAGCCATGAAACAACTATCAACCTTCGTAAGAGCTTTACTTCTCATCTGCATGGTCTTTGGACTTGTCCTTTCTGGACGGGCTCAGAATAATGCGCTTCGCTTTGACGGCAGCGACGACAAGATCACTTTTACAAGTGATGTTCTACTTTCGCCTATCTCTTCTGCCTGGACCATTTGTGCTTGGATAAATGTCGATGAAGATGGTGTACTCATTTCCAACATCAATGGCTCCAACCAAAACTCACACGGTATGGCCGTGAGAATCGAGGGAAACAAAGTCGTGGCGCGAGTTCAAACCAACGAGCCATTTATATCAGGCTATATCTCAAATTACATCGAGGCAACAAGCACTTCCAATTTCCCCAATGGTTGGCATCATTTGGCTGTAAGCTACACTGGGACAGGGGATGCTGCAGGTTTTAAGATTTACGTTGATGGATCGTCGGTAAACGATAACGATTCTAACTTCGGGAATTTGACTTCAGGATCCGGTGGTCCGACGAAAATTGGAGCCGGCGCGGCATATGCAAATTTTGACGGACGAATTGATGACTTGCGCTATTACACATTTGCTCTAACGGCGCAACAAATTGCGGATAATCAATTTGACTGTTTTGCCACTTCCCCAGCACCCTATCGATGGTATGAATTCAATCAAGGAGTTGCTGCAGGAGATAACTCAGGTATCACAAGCCTTGATGCAAGTGCTGGTCCAGATGGCACTTTGGTAGGGTTTAGCATGAACGGAACCAATTCGAATTTTGTAAATGGGTACAGCACATTTGGGGCTTCGTGTTGCGAATGTACCGACCCTGCCGCATGTAGCTATAATGCATCGGCATTATGTACGGATAATTCGCTTTGTATTTATCCTCGTTGTTCAAACGTTACAGCTTGTAATTATCAGGGTGGATTCACTTGTGTAGACAATTCGACTTGTGTTTTCCCCGGTTGTATAAATTCGTCGGCTTGCAATTACGATTCTACAGCCGGATGTGGCGACGGGAGTTGCGTTTATCCAGGCTGTACAAATTCAACGGCGTGCAACTACAATTCCTCCGCGGCATGCGATGATGGTTCGTGTATTTTGCCCGATGGCTGTACAGATTCGCTCGCCGACAACTATAACTCAAATGCTCAGTGCGACGATGGCAGTTGCACGTACGAAGCATACTCGCTTCATTTTGATGGCAGCAACGATAAAATACTCCTCGCTAATCCAACAGGGTGGGACCTCAGTATACAACCGTTTACAATTGAATCTTGGATTAAGCCCGATGCGAGTGGCATTATTTTCTCCAGCCGTCCAAACGGAGCGGACTATACCGGAATAGTCTTCAGAATCAATGGGGACCAACAACTACAGATGACTCTGGCAAATAGTAGCAGCAATACAACCTCTATTGTCTGTCAGTCGGTTGACACAATCACTTTTGACACTTGGGTTCATGTAGCTCTTGTATATGACGGATCTGGGGATGCCAACGGTGTCCAGTTTTTTATTGACGGTGTTGACGCTGGACTTGTCGTCGAAGAAAATGGGCTTGTTGGCGCGGCAGTGTCTACGACAGCACCAATTATTGGAGCCAGGCCTTCAAGTGTGTCGAATGAGTTTTCTGGGTTCATGGATGAGCTCCGAATTTGGACTCGAAATCTCTGCGCTGATGAGATTGCGAATAATTTGGGATGCAGTTTGGATGGACTCGATTCTGACTTGTACGCCTTATACATTTTCGAACAAGGTTCAGCGGGTGGGGATAATACCTTGGAAACAACTCTATTGGACCAAGGTCCTTTGGGTTTAGATGGCACATTGTTAAACTTTGAGCTTACTGGCTCGACATCCAATTGGGTAGCGCATGAAGCCGTAAAAGATGGTTCGTGCGGTGGTCACGGTCTAGGATGTACAGATTCATCAGCATGCAATTACGATTCTACAGCAATATGCGATGATGGGTTTTGTATGATACCAGATGGTTGTACTGATTCAACTGCTTGTAACTATGACTCAACTGCTCAATGTGATGACGGAAGCTGCACATTTCCGGGTTGTACGAATAGCCTAGCCTGCAACTACGATTCTATTGTGGGGTGCGATGACGGCTCATGTGTTGTGCCAGACGGATGTACAGATTCAACGGCGTGCAACTACGATTCCACTGCACTGTGTGACGACGGAAGCTGTTTACTGCCTGATGGATGTACCGATAGTTCGGCAGTAAACTGGATTTCTACGGCCGTCTGCGATGACGGTTCTTGTCTCTATTCTGGAACCTCACTACATTTTGATGGAGCCAACGATCGCGTCTTTTTGACCGATGCATTATCGTGGGACTTGACAATACAGCCTTTCACGTTTGAGGCTTGGATTTACCATGAAAACGGCGGCGCTGGGACATTGTATTCCAATAGAGATGTCAACGGAACTACTACAGGCCAAACCTGGCGCATAAATGGAAGTCAGGAATTACAATTGACCATTGCAAATAGTACAGTTGGTTCAGCCGATATTGCTGTTTCTTCAATTGCTACTGTCAGTGTTGGAGAATGGCAGCATGTGGCCTGCACATACGACGGCTCAGGATCTGCCGCGGGAGTAAGATTTTATATCAATGGAATCGATGCGGGAGCTTCTATTGGAGACGACGGACTTGTTGGTCCTTCTATTTCGAGCACTGCAGCGGCCATTGGTGTGCGTCCAGGCTCCACGGTCAATGAGTTTGAAGGTTGGATAGATGAGATGCGCATTTGGGACATAGAGAAATGCGACGCTCAAATTTTCCAGAACATGGGTTGTGACTTCGTGGGAATGGAAAATCAAGTTTATAGCTTATACCGTTTTAACCAAGGCGTTGGAGCTGGCGATAATCCGACAGTCAACACGCTACAAGATGACGGGTTTAGTGCAAACTCAGGCACGTTGGAAAACTTCTCTCTAACCGGGTCAATTTCAAATTGGAGTTCGGAAGAAGCTTCTAAATCTGGAGTGTGCACAGATACTACAGGTTGTACAGACTCTGAAGCCTGCAATTTCGACTCAACGGCGCTTTGCGATGATGGAAGTTGCGTGTATGCAGGCTGTACGAACAGCTTAGCATGCAACTACGATTCTACTGCAGGATGTGACGATGGATCATGTATTCTACCAGACGGGTGTACGGATTCGATGGCTTGCAACTACGACTCAACGGCTCTTTGCGATGATGGTAGTTGTATTCTTCCCGACGGATGTACCGACAGCTCAGCAGTAAATTGGAATTCTACAGCGAACTGTGATGACGGTTCTTGTCAATATGCTGGAACGTCTATTCACTTTGACGGAAACAATGACCGAGTCTTTCTAGACAATCCCCTACCGTGGGACCTTACCTCGCAGCCGTTCACATTCGAAGCTTGGATTTTCGATCAAAATTTCCAGTCTGGAACATTGTATTCAAATCGCAATGTATTTGGAAGCACGATTGGGCAGACGTGGCGCGTAAATGAGGATCAACTCTTGCAGTTGACTGTGAGTAATAACAGTATTGATTCAGAATCTATTCTGGTTACCTCAATAGCAACTGTAAATATTGATGTTTGGCAGCATGTGGCATGTACATATGATGGTTCTGGAACAGCTGCCGGAGTGCGATTCTACATCGATGGAGTCGACGCAGGTCTTGCTGTAGTTCATGATGGTCTTGTGGGTCCAACTGTCTCTTTGTTGAATCCTGCCATTGGTGTACGACCACAAAGTGCCGATAATGAGTTTGAAGGATGGATTGATGAAATGCGCATTTGGGACGTGGAAAGATGTGAGGCCCAAATTGCTCAGAATATGGGTTGCGATTTTGTTGGACAGGAAAATCAATTGTACAGCTTATACCGTTTCAATCAAGGTGTTGATGAGGCTGATAATTCAGCCATCACCATACTAGTCGATGACGGATTTAGTGCAAACTCAGGTATATTGGCCAATTTTTCT
Organism: Flavobacteriales bacterium; assembly: GCA_015665315.1. Classification (GTDB taxonomy): domain Bacteria; phylum Bacteroidota; class Bacteroidia; order Flavobacteriales_D; family Sanyastnellaceae; genus JADFAK01. Next base: position 18,946 of record JADFAK010000087.1, read on the forward strand.
TTGAATGGAGCAATGTCCAACTGGAGTTCTGAAGAGGCCACCAAATCAGGACTGTGCGAAGATCCAACCGGCTGTGCGGATATGAGTGCATGCAACTACGACTCGACGGCTCTTTGTGATGATGGAAGTTGCGTATTTCCAGGATGTTTGGATTCAACAGCATGCAACTATGATTCTACGGCGGGATGTGATGATGGATCGTGCCAGCTCGCGGGTTGTGTAGACACGTCAGCAATCAATTTCAATTCGCTCGCATTGTGCGATGACGGGTCTTGTCAATATTTGGCTTCTGGTTTGCATTTTTCAAACTCAGGCGAATTAGTGGATCTAGGTAATTTAATCCAATGGGATCTAGATCAACCATTTTCTTTTGAGGCTATGATACAATATGATGATGCAGGTCATATATTATCAAACAGCGATGGTAGTTTCTTCGGCTTTGGTATTCATTGGTACGTCAATAACGAAAACCAACTCCAATTGACGCTCAAAGGAGGAAGTGCCGACCAGCAATTGCGCGTCAACTCGGCTGAATTACTCAGTGCAGATTGGACCCATGTGGCAGTGACTTACGATGGCTCAGCACTTGCTAGTGGAGTTAATATGTATATAAATGGTGTAGCCGCAACGATTGTTGTTGAGACAGATGGACTCACCAGCACCATCCTGTCTTCATATAGTACTTACCTCGGTAGCGGAGCTACAGGAGGAAATTTGCCAGTGGGCGAAATTGATGAAGTGAGAGTTTGGAAACGAGAGTTATGTCCTGATGAAATATTGAGCAATATGGCATGCGAAGTCCTTCCAACGGGATTGAATCTTGAAGCATACTATTCATTTGACCATGGTGTTGCATTCGGTGAAAATGCAGGTGAAACGACGCTTTCTGATGTCACAGGAAACGGGAACGATGGAACGTTGACCGGCTTCTCATTAAGTGGCAATACTTCCAACTGGTCGCTTGGTTTTGATTTCACAACAACTTGCAGCGCTTTCGCTCTTGGCTGCATGGATAGCAGTGCCTGCAACTACGATTCTACTGCCCTTTGTGATGATGGGTCGTGCCTCTTTCCCGATGGCTGCACGGATTCTGTAGCATGCAACTATGATCCTACAGCTCTGTGTGATGATGGATCGTGTATTTTGCCGAATGGCTGCGTTGATAGCACCGCATGTAACTACGATTCTACTGCGACATGCGACGACGGTTCTTGTATTTTGCCGGATGGCTGCACTGACCCATTGGCTGTGAACTACGATTCAACGGCTACGTGCGATGATGGAAGCTGTTCCTTTATGGGATGTACCTATTCGACAGCTTGCAACTATGAGCCACTGGCCTTGTATGATGATGGAAGTTGCGATTATGCCTCGTGTGTAATAACTGGTTGCACCTATCCCGATGCTTTGAACTACAATTCAACGGCAGTTGTGGATGATGGCAGTTGTGTTTTTGATAGTTGTACAAATGCATGCCCAAGCGATCTAAACGGAGACGGTCTTGTGAATACCAACGACTTGCTCTTATTCCTTGGAAACTTTGGGACGACTTGCCCTGAGTAAGAAACAAAACATCTTCTTAAAAGGCTGCCTCCACTATGCGAGGTGGCCTTTTATTTTTACTGAGTGTGGGAAATATCTAGTCAAAAGGGTTGTAGCCCATTTTATTTTTGGAAAAGACTATCTATTCAAAACAAGGGTAGATGTTTTACAAATCAATCGAAGTAGCTATGCTGTTGCGTCATTTTATAGCAGAATCGAGGACATATCGCTTATTTTCGAATCCAACCATCAACACGCGCACCGTAGTTCCTTGGTTGGAGTTGATTATATTTAAAGAGTATATGCCATTCGGCAAATGAGGAGCTAACTCGATATCTAAATGATTATTCGTCGGGAGCCGGTTCCATTTGTAGGCTTTAACTCCTCGATAGGTGGTAGCCTTCGACGAGCTTTCCTTCTTCCAAATTATCAGGGTGCTTGATAAATGCGGGAAATGTTTATCATTTTCAGACAGGCGCTTTCATCTTCACCATTCTAGCTCGAACGGGAATAGCAATTGAGCTGGGAGAAATGAAGTTCAAAAGAGATAGCGACCCTCACTAAGGACGATAAAACAGCATTTGCGCTTGTCGCTGAATCATTGTAAAATTGAAAGAAAGACAGTTTTTTAGGGCGTTCCTTACCCTCAATACTTCAACACCCGCACCATAGTTTCCTGGTTGGAAGTGATTACATTTAAAAAGTATACGCCATTCGGCAAATGAGGAGGTAAGTCGATATCTAACTGGTTTTTCGTCAAGTTACCAGTCCACTGATAGACTTTTGACCCATACATATCCATGATTTGAATTTCGACATCTCCTTGGAAAATACTTCCCTGAAGGTGGACAATATCGTCGACAGGATTCGGATAAACCTGAATGTTATTGTCGATTTCTTCAATGCCCACGTACCAGTTGCACGCTTCGTAGAAAATAGGCTGTTGAGTTGCTCCCAGCGTGCCGCTAACCGGATTTTCATACAATAATTCGTCGTCATAAAAACACACCAATTGTTCCCATGGCGAGTCTTCCCAGATGTAATATTGTTGGCCAAAATTGAACAAACCGTTCAAGTCGCCAATTCCCGCTATCCACGTGCCTTCGTAGTGCGTAGTGTCAGTGTCGTATGATAGTTGCATTCTCTTGGCATACTGGTCATTGAGCAGTTGCACTGAGTCCACAGCACTTACAATCACGTATGGCGCAACGAGCGCATCTGGTTCAAGGAAAGGATTGGTCACAAACATGGTATCGCCTTCGATGAGGTTGAAATTAAAATACGCGAGTTCACTCTGATCGTCAGGAGAAAGACAGTACCATACATCCAGTGAGTCCCGGAAAAGACCTTCACCAACAATCGAATAGTTATGACCATTTATGGTGGTATCCCCCGTATTTACATATTCAATCGGACTGGCCGAATACAAACCAAAGAATCCATAAATCGCGGTGGTCCATGTTGCTCCTTGATTGGGAAATGGGGATATTTGGGCTTGTATAGTTGAAGCTGAACAGAGGAAAATCAAGTATAGTGAAAGTAATTTCCATGTGGATCGGGCTACAGCCGTCCTTGAATATGGGAGCAAAGAAATCGTTAGATAATTCAAAGGAAGTAGTTCTATCCCAAATATAGATATAATCAACAGTCCAAAACGCCTCGAAGGGCAATTCCTCCGATTTACTTGTCTTGTTCCAGCTGGCCCCTAATGCGTTGTAAACGTAATATCATGAAACACCCCATCCGTAATCACAATGGTGCTGTCGTTTTGCTCGTCGTGGACCGCGAATTCAAAGGTGCCATAGAAGATGTTTTCGTCGTCGGGATCTTTAACAATGGTCGCTGTCCCAAAGTAGTCCGATGATGTTTTGAAGTTAAAGACGGCACTGCTGGTTACTTCTGCATGGTTTCCAAAATTGGCATCTCCTATTTCATGCACCCCTTCAATCGTGTCTGAGAAAACGGTGATCTCCAAAAAGAAATCGTTCGATGAACCTGATTGACAAGAAAAATTGGCGGAGATATGGAGTCGCCCGTTGGAAGCTGGAAAATAATCGGCGCTCAAAGAAGAATATGGCCAACCACCACCGCCACAATCCATATATCGAAGTCCATTGAACTTTGCTGAGAGATGGTCCCGGCAATCGGAGTCAGGTTCGCACAGACCAAAGTCGTCTTGCTTGCAGCTAGTCATGTTGATGCTAAACACGACCATCATAAGAACCGATAAGTAGAGTAGGTGTGCGTTTTTTATCAATGGATATGTCTGTGTTTAACTGGTCAAAGCCATAAAAATTAGCATTATTATCTCACGATCAACCTCTCGCTTCCTAATATTTCATTGTTCGAGCGAATTGTCACGGCGTAAATTCCTGATTGCAAACCGGTCTCTAGCGTAAGATAATCGGAATTGGTGGTATTGATTGTGCGGCTATAAACCTGTCGGCCCTGCATGTCCACGATGGCAATCTGCATTTGTTCTTGGGCAGTCAAATTTCTCAGATGAATAATCCCCGAGGTCGGATTCGGATATAGAACAAATTGTCCTTCTCCAACTTCCTCCACTGATACGGGAGGAATCTCCAAAATCCAACTGGTCGCAAAATGATTGTCCAAATCTTCAGAAATCAAAGTCAGGTACTCGTTCTCCTGCACGATGGGCAGCCACGGCGCATCCGGACTATACTCGACGTGGTCAACGACGATGCCATAAGGATCGACAACGAGCAGTAATTCACCACCATTCGATAGCTGACCAGCATCCCATTGGTAAACTTGTCCGCTCTCACCCGGGAAAAGCAGTATATCTTTAACCAGCATGATTTTCTCTCCAGGTTCTATGATTACGCCTTCGGCAAATGTGTGTTCTATCGACGACTGAATGGTATAGCCGCTCAGGTCAATTACTTCGTCGCTCGCATTCAAGAGTTTGAGAAATTCTTGTTCAGGATTCACGGTATGGAAATACTGAATATCGGAAATCATGACTTTGGCATTGGCCTCATACACGTGGTATCCAGTCCCCAATTCTTGCCCCTCGCTACCTGCAAAAAGTGATGGCGACGAGTTCGCGAGGTGAAAATCGAAGTGCGTTGGGTTCAAAAACAGCGGGTCGGCCCATGCGACTTGGTTGCCCGACATCGTATCCGTGTCGTAATGGCAATACGACGATTCCAAAAAGGACATTTCATCGACCGAAGCGGGGGTCAAACTCGAATTGGAAAGAATCGAATTCGAAATCGTGGCGCTTCCTCCTCCGAAGCCAGGATTCTTTTCAAAGCAGGCAACAGCGGTGACATTGGAGTAAAAGGTGGTAGCATCAATGTAGGCTTCGCCCAAATCTTTGATACCAATTCCCAGACTGCAGTTGACAATGGTAATATTCTCGATTTGCGCCGTCGAACTTTGTCCGATTGAAATACCCTTGTCGGTACAATCGTAGATAAAACAATTGCTCACTAAAATATTCTCGCATTCTTCCCCGAGGTCTATTCCATCACTATTAAATCCGTAAAAGCCCTCAATACGCGAGTTTTGGATCACTCCGTCGATGACATCGTCGTAATCGATCGCGTCCGTGTCGGGCTGGTCATTGCCCAAAAAGACGCAATCTGAAATAAAAGCATCCCCATACTTCACATTGATCAAGTCGCCAGTGATCTCCGAGTGTAGGTCGCTATCAGTAAGTGAAATCGCTGAGTATTGGGCAAAAATCGGATTCCCGAAATTCTCCAGGAGGGTCATATGATCCATATTGACATCGCTGTACCACGCGCTTATCGCAGCATTGTTGTGCACAGGATGTTCGCCTTTCGTTGCGCCGATAATTTCCAAGTAGCTCAAGTTGTTTTCGGCCGTGGTGTTTTCGAATGTAACATTGCCCCATGAACTGGCACCGTAATCGGCATTCGGTCTAAAAATTACTTTTTGGCCAGCAAGGCCATTCACTTGCATGTCGCCTTGCACGATTAATCTGGAGGTTTCGGGAAACCAGATTTCGACGCCGGGGTCGACGGTCAGACTCACATTTTCCAACACATACGTATCGCCAGATGCCATATAGGGCGAGCAGTCGATGGTGAGGGTCATGTCTTCGGTGATCATTGGGGGGAGCAGACAAGCGCCGGTCTCTTCGTACATAGCCACATAGCTTGCATCCCCATTCAAGTTGATGTCGATTGTTGCTTCTGTGGAGAAGATGTCCGTTCCGGGAACCATCACAGCTAAGCTCGCGTCGAAAGAAATATCGGAGCTAGACGCATTCTGTTGGTGGATTTCGACAGCCAGGACGTTGGTGCCGGGAATCAAGGCGTGTTGGATAATGTATTGCAAGAAATTTGATTCGTCGTCGCCAGCGATGGCCTCAATCGCCGGAGTGAGGTAATTCACCGCTCCATTTGGCATATTGCTTCGGATGATTTCAACTCCATTCACATAAACGACCGCACCATCGTCGCGCTTGAGGTTCACAATAAGATTGCTAATTTCATCGCTACCAGCATAGGTGAATTCTTTCCTAAAGTAGGTCGTGAAATACTTGTTTCCTGCGTCAGGACCATAGGAAACTTCAGTCGTTTCGTCCCCATCTCCATAGCCGAATTCAGCATCTCCCGAGCTCCAAGCAGAATCGTCAAAATCCAACTCTCGCCATGCGGTTCCTGCGTCTTCTCCCGAGTCGAGGTAAGTCCAAGTTTCGTTTTGATCGAACAACAATTCAAGCTCGGCATTGGCCCAACCCACGAATTCAAATCCAGGGTTTGGAATGGCTGTGAACTGGAAGGGTTGGTCGTTGAAATACAATCCGCTCCAAGGAGATCCGGGAACGTTGAATTCGTTGAGGCGGACTGTTCCACCCTCGCTAGGCTGACTGCTCACACCAAGATTACTAATCTCCGCCATGCCAAAAGTTTCTTGCAAGTCGGCCATCATAATCGCCGGTCGGGCCTGGGCAAACGCGTGCAAAGTGGCCACTTGTTCCTCCCAGAATTGTGTTGAAACGATACCATCACCATAGGACGAGGTTGTTCCTGCCCAGCGCTCGGCGTGGTGTCCAATTTCGGGTACAAGGGCGTCGCTAAATTCGTCGATGACGTGCACCACGCGGTCGGGATGAAAAGTGGTGTAGATATGATCGTTGAAGCGTTGGGTGTAGTAGGCGGCCCATTCTTCGTTCTCGAAAATATTTTTAAGCCAGAATTTGGCAAAATCGCTCGGTGCAGTTCCGAATTCTGAAGGGGTGGTGAAGGACGCAATATCGTCGGAATCAGGACCGGTAAAACCCCTGTCCAAATCGCCCAGGAGGAACTTCCATTTTCCGCCATCCAATGGCTTCCATAGTTTTACATTGTGTCCCCAGCTTTGGTTGCTGCACCACATTTCTGCAATCCAGTAATCGGCAAAATTCTCCAAGTCGACCACCGAATCCAAGGCCAATAAATTGGCTTCGACAGTAAGATCTTCGTTGAAGAGATCGTCCATAAAATCAAATTGGTCATCGCTGCCCTCATCTACATCTCCATCGTTTTCGATGAGGTCGTAGGTTCCGGGAGCCATGGTGTAATTTTCTTCCACAAAGTCACCGTTCAAGCGCGAACGCACATTGTGAATTCCCATGTATTCTCCGTTGATATACACGATGCTCCTGCGAAAACCTTGTCGGCCCAAATCGGTATTCTCCCCCGTCAGATGTTGGCAAAGCGCATCGCGAAACAAGGTGTAGGCCCAATCGCTTCCCCCCGCACGAAGAATGATGTCATCAAAGCTACTTCGACTGCGGTCGGCAAAAAGCTGGTAGTCCAAATTACCGCTTCCATATTCGTTGCGGAAGTAGATGCCCAGCATTTTTTGAGGAAGTACCCAGCTATTTTGTCCGTTGATTTTCACCCCAGCACGTTCGTTGAAAACAGCCTGATTGGATTGGTCATTCTCAAAGAATTCGATGTTCAGCGGATTCTCCCACTCAGGTTTGAAATCTTGCACATACAATCCGATTTCAGGATCCCAGAAATAGTCGGGATCGGTTACAAGGGAAATAACGGCAAGCGGACGATCCTCAAATCCTTCATCAAAGAAATAGGTGTGTGTAATGGTCGGTCCGCTAATAAAATTCTCTTGAAAAACGCGCGCTCGAATGAAGGTCGTCGCAGAAACTTCAATGGGATCTTCGTACAATGGATCGGCAAGTGTAGGCTCCCTACCGTCCAAGGTATACCTGATCATGCCACCCAAAGACGAGAGTTCAATCATTTGCGCAGCTGAATAAAAACCACCTTGAATAGAAAAAGTAGGCTCGTAGAAGGTGATACCTTCGTAGGCTGTAGAGGTGTTGTTCGATGCTCCTGGTGTAGACTCTTGAAAGAAACTCCATTCGGAGCTACCATCTGTCGTTTTTCCATAGCTTATATCCGTCGTTTGAGCGGTATAAATAAAGCCATCTAGGAGTGTCTCGGACGTGTCATACAGACCAATTTCTTCACCAATACTGCTCAATTTGAAGATGGTGTGATCGCCGGTATTTATGCCATCGGCCCAAAAGACATAGAATCCAAAAGGTTCAATCGAGGTGCCATCAGGGACAGTCCACTTGGTCGTATCGCTCAAATTATCGGTTAAAAAGTAACCACTGATATCCAGGGCAACCGCCGAGTTATTGTACAATTCAAGCCAGTCGGACGACTCACCATAATCGGGGTCGAGCACGGCCGATGAATTGGCGGCCATAAATTCGTTGATCGAAACTTGTCCATGTGCCATCGAGAAACACAGGAAAAGCGCGCTGAAGAGCGCATAGGTTGAAAAGGGTAGTTTGGTCATAACCCCTCAAAATTACCAAAATATTGCGATTAACCGAAGGAGGCGGTTGTTGTTGGGGTATTGATTATCAATTGAATTGGATTGGAATTGTAATAATTATGAAGCTTAGCCGAATTCTTGTAACTTGTAGTCGTTAGAGGCTATGGGTATCCATATCTTTTGGTGTTGACTATAACTATACTCTATGAAATTAATCGCTCAGATAGGTTTAATACTTATCCTGGTGTTGACTTCGGTTGTACCACTGGTAGCTGGGTGCAATGATCCCGCGGCCTGCAATTACAATTCGACCGATACAGATATTGTGGATTGTTGTTATGACAATTGCTTGCAAATCGAACTAGACTATGGTGTTTTTCCATTGGAAATTAGTTGGAATTTATATGGTGATAGCGGAGATGCGCTTGTTTCTGGAGGAGCCCCCTATGATAATATCGAATGTCTTGAAAATGGGTGCTACTTATTTGAAGGATTAGATTCGTTCGGTGATGGATGGAACGGCGCCACTTTATCACTGTCCTTAGGAGAGGATGAGGTATTCATAGGAACTATGGAAAACACATTGGATACACTAAATATTCCTTTTGCTCTTGGTGGATATTTGGGATGCATAGATTCAGCTGCCAGCAATTATGATTCAGAAGCATTGTGCGACAACGGATCTTGTCTTTATTGTCTGCCTGGATCTAAGAGTTTTGTGTTGTATATGCAGGACTCATCGGGTGATGGATGGAATGGAGCAGAGTTTATTATCACCGACCTTATCTCGGGCGTTGAGGTTATATCTGGAGATATATTGTCAGCACAAGTTGGTGCTGATAATTCTGGGGAATTTCATTTTTGTTTAGTAGACGGATGCTACGGTTTTGCTGTGACCTCTGGGTCGAAATCTTATGAAATATCTTGGATTTTGTCAGAATTTAACGGGGAACAAATATTTTCAGGAGGTGCTCCATTTGATGTAATGGGATTTCCCGCAGCTGAGCTTGGATGTGATATTGCAGGCTGTGTCGATGAGACAGCATTTAACTACAATCCATATGCTAATATCTCGGATGATGGGTGCGTCTTTTCTCCAGATAACGACATCTGCTCGACAGCAGAAGAATTGAATTGCGGAGAGACCGTTTTTAGTACAATTGAGTACGCCACATCCGATTTCGTGGACGATGATACCAATTGTGGGCCACCGATATGGTCGGGGGGTGTTTGGTACCGTTATATTGGAGATGGCAATCAGGTAAACGTTTCTTCTTGTGATGAGGGATTTTTGGTAAATACGCGCTTCACATTATTTTCGACCACAGCAGGTTGTGATAATCTTGTGTGCCTTGATGGAAACGATGATTATCCAGTTTGTCAGAATCTAGGGTCGAACCTGACGTTTACAACCCAGATAGGAGAGGATTATTATTTGTATGTGCAAACATGGGGTTCTAATGATACATTTTCCTTAAAAACGACATGTTATGATTGCGATATTAGTCATCAAAACCTGTCGCCAGAAACCGCCGAAACCGTTGAATTCGGGGAGACATTGACGAATAACCTTTGTTGTGTCAATGAAAACGTCTCAGATTTGTGTTTTACTGGATTCGTTCCTAGGTGGGGCCTGTGGTACAAAGCCAATTCTGGAGAGAATTGTGAAACGTTCAATTTCTACCTTCAGAATATTTCATGTTCGAACGTTGGCTTCGTCGTTTTCGAAGATAATAATGGCGAACTCACAGAATTTGCTTGTTGCGGACCAATAACGGCCTTTTGCTCCGGGGATCTTTCAGAGTTTGATCCACTTGAGGCTAACACAGATTACTACTTTTTCGTATACACAACAGATGCTGTCGGTTGTGGTGAGTTTGAATTCACTGTCTTTTGTGGTGTTTTCGGTTGCGCAGATCCATTTTCACCTTGCTACGATAGCACTGCTAATCTTGAAGACACATGTTGCCCTATAAATTGCGATGAATTTGAACTTGAAAACGACTTGTGTGCAGGGGCAATAGAACTGCCTTGTGGATCAGCCGATTTCATTCATACTCTGGAGTGCTCTACTGCTGCCGATTCACCAAATTTTGTCATAGGATGTTCGGTAGCGCCAGGCCCGGGGATTTGGTTCACTTTTGAAGGTACGGGAATGCTACACACCATTCGCACCTGTGATGGAAGTTTTGATGAGTTGTATTCTTTGGCCGATACAGAAATGAATATCTACACATCAACAACAGATGATTGCTCAGGCGAATTTGTGTGTGCTCAGGATGCCGTCCAAGGATTCTATTTATCCGAATCCGATGATGATCAATCAGTATTCGGCTGTGGATATTTTCAGGATACAAATGTGTGGATGGATTTTGTTACCATACCTGGAGAAACCTACTTTGTGTACGTTAGTGGAACTCCCGAAATGTTTAGAATCTCACATGAGTGCATAGACTTGGTCTTAGGGTGTACCTCCCCCGACGCCTTCAATTATAATTCGCTCGCTACATATGACGATGGAACATGTGATTATTTCACTCTACTTTGTGCCGATTGTGATGAATACAACACTGCTGTTCAGATGTATATGACTGATGCTTTTGGCGATGGATGGACAGGTGCGACATACGAAATAACAGATGATTTTGGCAACTTAGTTGCCAATGGAAATATTGATGATGCGCTGATTGGGGTGGATGAAGACGACTTTGTCGGTAATGAAATTGGAATAGACTTTTTCTGTTTGTGCGGGGAAAGCTGCTATTCAATTAGTGTAGGAGGGGGTACGTTTGACAGCGAAATTTCTTGGGAATTATCGACCGATGATGGGACAATAATTGCTTTTGGCGGGGGGGGGCAAAGTGTTGAGTATTGTCAAATTGTCGGTTGCCTTGATCCTGAGGCATGCAACTATGAATCCGATGCCAATATTGATTCGCAAATGTGTCTCCCACCTCCTGGCTGCCTTGACCCTGAAGCCGGTAATTACGATCCTGATGCTGCATGTGGAGGAGGCTATTGTTCTGTTTTTGGTGATATGAATAACGATGAAGTAGTGAATGTTTCAGATCTGCTCGAATTTCTCGGCCAGTTTGGCTGCCAAGGCGATTGTGTAAGTGATCTCAACGGCGACGGCATCGTGAATATCTTCGACCTTTTGATTTTACTGGGGATTTTATAAATACTTAAGCCTAAAGGCAAATGCACATACGACTAGCAATAAAACTTAGCCATATTCTATGAAACTGCTCTCTCAAGTAAGCTTTATTTTGATAGCCATTTGCTCCGCATACGGGTATGCCCTAGCTGGATGCAACGACGTCGAGGCGTGCAATTACAATTTGTCTGACACGGATGATTTGGGTTGCTGTTATACAAATTGCTTGCAAATCGAGATCACATCAGGTTCATTTGACTCGGAGGTCTCCTGGAATATCTACGATGAAGAAGAAAATATACTGCTGTCTGGTGGGGCCAATACAACTGTGACCGAATGCCTAGAAAGTGGATGTTATCTATTCGAAGGATTAGACAGTTTTGGTGATGGATGGAACGGAGCGACTTTCTCGATTTCATTGAATGAGATTGTCATTAACAGCGGAACGGTAGTCGGCCTTGAGTCGATTGTTCATGTTTTTGTGGCCAGCGCACCTACCGAACTACCCTGCTATGAAGAGGGCTGTATGAATTCTTTAGCATGCAATTTTAGCGCAAGCGCAAATGTCGATGATGGGTCATGCGAACTCCTTTCCTGTTATGGTTGTATGGATTCCTCGGCCTGCAATTTTGATTCGGCACTACTTTACGATGATGGTTCTTGTAACTATGAATGTTATGGATGTACCAGTGAAGAAGCTTGTAACTGGGGTGGGGTCGAAATCACGATTGACGATGAATCCTGCTGCTTCGAAAGTTGTGTTGAAATTGAGATGATAGATAGTTTTGGGGACGGTTGGACTGGTGCAACATATGAAATTACTGATCGAAATTCTGGTGATATAATATCATCAGGAACCCTTTTGTCAGGGACATTCGACATCGATGTTCTTTGTCTGGACCAAGGCTGCTTTGAAATTTTAGTGGGTGGAGGAACTTTTGACAATGAAATAAGCTGGAATTTATTAGGGGCTGATGGCGGAGATGTTAGCGGAATAGCGGGAGAGGTCTATGTGTTCACCGTTGATGGCGGAGAGTGCCTTGGTTGTACTGATGCAACGGCATGCAATTATACTTCCTGGGCCTCAATTGATGACGGTTCTTGTTGTGGGGATGATTGCGCTACTCTAACAGTTGGCGGAGGTTTCGAAGATGAAATAAGCTGGATCTTGTATGATGAAATGGGAAGTGTCGTTTCCTCTGGCGGAGCGCCGTTTAGCGAAGTAGTTTGTATGCCGACGGGGTGCTACGAAATGGAAATGAGCGATGCTTTCGGTGATGGCTGGGTCAATGGTCAATGGACATTGTTCGACATGGAAGGTAACGTGCAACATTTTGGCACTCTGAACAACGGAAATGGCCCGGTGGTTGATTCATTTGCTTATGGTGGAAACCGAGGATGTATGGATAGTTCTGCGAGTAATTATTTACCTGGGGCGATTTGTGGTGACGGAACTTGCGTGTATTGCCCAGAAGGATCGCTCAACTACACACTTCATATGGAAGATTCATTCGGTGATGGGTGGAATGGAGCTCATCTCCAAATTAGGGATATAGAGACACAAGAGGTCATGGAATTCGTTGACATCGAGGATACCCAGGTAGGAAATTTGAGTATGGGAGAATATCATTTTTGTTTGCCCATAGGTTGTTACGAAGTTGAGCTGGATTCAGGAGAGTTTCCCGATGAGATTTCTTGGACTCTTTATGAGTTTGGGAACACAGTAATTTTTGAAGGAGGAGCGCCTTTTAATGCAATGGGTTTTTCGACATTTGGATCCGATTGTGAGATTTTTGGCTGCATGGATATGATCGCTTGGAATTACAATCCGAATGCCAATATGGACGATGGATCCTGTGTTCTACCTCCTCCAAACGATTTATGTGAAAACGCCGAGTTGCTTGTTTGTGGCACAACAGTAATAGGCACCATTGTGGATGCGACATTAGAAGAATTCCTTGAAGGCGCATCCTGTGGATCGTCAATTGACACACCAGGAGTATGGTATAAGTATGAAGGCGATGGCACTCAAATAAATGTGAGTTCATGTGATACAGTTTATTACGCGGATACAGAATTTTCGTTGTTTTATACAAGCACAAACTGTGATTCGCTTGTGTGTATTGGAGGAGCGGTAGATGCGCAATGCACGGGATTTTCGGCCGAAATGTCCTTTCTAGCTGAGGAAGGTTTTGATTATTATTTGTACGTCCATATGTTTGGTACTTGGCAAACGCCCTTTAGTCTGACCACTTCTTGCATAGATTGTAACGTAGAACACGAAAACATTTCGTCGGAGACCGCGGAAGAACTTGAATTAGGCGTGACAACGATGAATTCGTTGTGCTGTTTGAATCCGAGCGAGCCTGATGTGTGTACGCCTTCTTTTTCAACACCATACGGAATGTGGTATGTTGTTAATTCGGGCGAAGTTTGTAACACGTTCATTTTTGAATTGATTAATGTTTCTAGTTCATCGGTGGGTATGACTTTTTTCGAAGATGAAGGGGATGAACTGGTGGAGATTGCTTGCTGCCCGCTCGTTCAGGACTATTGTACGGGCGACTTGTCTAGTTTTGTCGTCCTATCGCCGAACACCGATTATTATTTGTCTGTATACACAACCAATCCAAGCGGTTGTGGGGAGTTTGAGCTGACAGTAGGCTGTGGCGTCGTAGGATGCATAAATCCGGTATCACTTTGCTTCGACCCGAATGCCAATGTAAAGGGTCCGTGTTGCCCAGGCGAGTGTGAAGTTTACATTCCCAACGACTTGTGTGAAGATGCCATTGAACTTTCTTGTGGCGATGAATTTTATCATTCACTTCAATGTTCTACTGAGGATGACGCCCCTCTTTTAGTTGATGGATGCGACATTTCCCCTGGAGCTGGCGTATGGTTCTGGTTCGAAGGGACAGGGCAAGTACACACTATACGAACATGTGACGGTGGGGCCAACAACAACTATTCATTGGCTGATACAGAAATCAACATTTTCACAACTACAACCGGAGACTGCTCAGGCACATTTCTTTGCGCTCAAGATGCTGTACTCGATTTTTACCTTGCGGAAGAAGATGATGATCAAACTAATTTTGATTGTGGTTATTTCCAAAGCGACGACGTGTGGATGGATTTCGTGAGCGAGCTGGGAGAGATTTACTTCGTATACGTCAGTGGCACTCAGGAGCATTTTAGGATCGCTCACGATTGCACAGATGCCATAGTTGGATGTACAGAAGTAGGGGCCGACAACTACAATCCAGAAGCAAATTACAACGATAAGAGTTGTCAATATTTCACCTATTTGTGTGAGGATTGTGAAGTGTACAACACCCCAGTTGAATTTTACATGACGGATGCCTTTGGAGACGGATGGACCGGAGCGATTTACACTGTCGAGGATGAATTTGGTAATGTAGTGGTTACTGGCGATATCGACAACGCTCTATATGGGGAAGATGTAGACGTGTGGCCAGGAAACGATCTGGGAAGCGATTTTTTCTGTCTGTGCGGACAAGGCTGCTACACCATTACAGTAGGAGGAGGAACCTTCGACAGTGAAATTGGTTGGGCCTTATTGGAAGAAGACGGAACCGTTTTGGCGGAGGGAGGAGCAGGTATTGAAGTTGTCTATTGCCAAAATCTTGGCTGCATGGATAGCACAGCATGCAATTTCAATTCAATATCGACCATAGATGATGGCTCCTGCATCCCCTCTGGTTGTTACAATCCTGAAGCTCTCAATTACGAACCCGATGCAGCCTGCGGCGGAGGGGTATGTCTCATTTTTGGCGACATGAATGCCGATGAAATCGTGGACGTCCAAGACCTGCTTATCTTTTTAGGTCAGTTTGGCTGTATCGACGATTGCCTAGGTGATCTCAACGAGGACGGGATTGTAAATGTGTTCGACCTGTTAATTTTGTTGGGGATTATTTAAGCAGAGCCCAACTTGAAAAGCGTTTATTTGTTTGTTGATTGATCTTTCCATAATATGAAATATTGGCCTACTCTTATGCTTATTTCAGTCCTTACATGGGCTGGATGCAAAAAAACAATAGTCGATTCATGGGTTCGCATGGTTCATGAATCAACCTATACATTACCCTATGCCGAGGATGTGATTGATATCCAATTCAATTCCTCAAATTTTGGAGTTATACGCACAAGCGAAAATCATTTATTCAAGTCTGCCGACCAAGGCGCTTCTTGGATTGAAATGAATGTACCGACGCCAGGGCAAATTGTCAAAGTAGAGTTTTTAACCGATCTGATTGGATTTTGCCAAGTGGGTGATAACGTGTACAAGACAGAGGACGCTGGAATAACCTGGGAAAACTCTTTTACGTGCATATTTTTCGCGCTTACCGATGAAGGAAAAGTGACCTATGCAGCAGAGCCTTTTAACGCAACAGCAAAGGATGTGTTTGTTTCGCTTGACACATGTGATACATGGCAATATGTCGGAAAAATCAGCTTTGGCATTCAGGAGGAGTATATGTTTTCTATGGGCTACTTGGACAACTTGCTTCTGGGGACCTCAGAAGCCGTTAGTGGCTTGAATCTTACCACCGGTGATTCGTATGTGCCAGGAATAGGAAACTTGACTTATGCCCAAGATCCCCAAGCGTTTTATGGTTACGGATCGTATCGCGCGGCAGTTGGAACCGATGGATTGGTGCTCGAATCGTACGGCACAAGCTACATGGCCGATTTTCAATTCAATGAATTCGATTTCAATGACGTTGACGGATATCAGAGGACCACAATTGCGGTGGGAAACAAAGCTATAATATCCAACCATCAATTCGGATTTGAGGACGATGAGCATTGGAATTATGTGTTGGATGAGGATCTCAATGCCTATGCTGGAAATTATTTGTCGATAGCATTTATAAGCAGCAAAACGGTCCTCATAGGCATGGCTGATGGGAAGATAATACGATGTACGATATGAAGAATGTAGCAATCATATTTGCGCTTGTCGCTTGTTTCTATCTTCCAAGCACCGCACAAGACAAGGATAGAATCAGGTTTTTTACAGATGTTTATGTTTCGGCAGTTCCGGTGAAATTGGCGGGTGTGGAAGATGCGGCGAATTCGAGCATCAGTGGCAATGGGTATCTCAATTCTCCGAGGTATGAGTATAGGGAATTAACGGCTTTGGCCGCGCGTATTGGGGCTCACGTCTATTTCCATCTGCCAGTATATAAGTCTGCTCATTGGAGTACAGGTTTTCGATTTTCGGTGGGCGCAGGAGCGCAAATGGGAGTGGTAAACGCCGAAGGATTGAATGGTTTTGTAATTGATTTGCCGCAATACGTCTTTTATCGTAACACATCAACAAATCTCGATATTACGTTCCTACTGGGCTACAAATGGTCTCTATTCTCGCTCCCGTATAACGTCGTAGAAGCCGCCGCAGAGATAAAGCTCAGCGATCAAATTGGATTGCGCGCGTACGGCAGCCTTAATAGCTATAAGTACTATGGCACTGATCAAAATGACAACCTATTGGAAGTCGCCAAAATCCGTGAATTCGGGTTGGGGGTTTTGTTTTATTATTAGGGGGCCGGGATTGAAATAACATGCTTTTCTGACTTCCGCCAACCTTTACCGATTAGTTGAAAGATAGTCTGCACACCTAGGCGGCTAGGAAAACAGAATTACCTAAAATGGTCGACTCACTAAAACCTATTGAAAACGACCCTCGTTGGCAACGCCTTTGGTTTGATAAAGAGGAAGACCACGGAGGAGAACTGACCTACCGCGATGTTGCTGGGTTTTTGGGGAGGTTGGATGAAGGAATCTAACTTGTTCTTCTTCTTTGTTAGATCCCAAGCTGATAGTATACCTGTTAGGGTATAATATCAAGCTGACACAAGTAAATATACCTGAACGGGTATAATATAGAGTTGAAAGTTAAAAATATACCCGAAAAGGTATAACATCGAATAAATTCGTATGTTTATACCCGAAAAGGTATAATGCTATGAATGCTCTAAGTCAATTTATCAAAAATAAAAGGAAGTCCCTCGGCCTTACCCAAGAGGATCTATCCTTTAAAGCCGGTGTGGGCTTAAGATTCGTCCGAGATCTTGAACAAGGAAAGCCAAGCCTGCGAATGGACAAGGTGAATCAAGTTCTCGCATTATTTGGTCACGAGCTTGGTCCATTGCCATCCGTTAGAAAGGAGTTATAAGAGCCATCTTTCCCACAAGATTACACACTGCGTGCGCAGTCCAATAGAAATAGAAACGCCAAATGAAGAAAGCCAAAGTTGATGTCCACGAAAAATTTGCAGGTACTTTAATCGAAGATGAAGAGGGATTCCATTTTCAATATGATGCCGCATACCTAGCAGAACCTGATGCTGAACCCGTGAGTTTGACCCTCCCATTAACTGATACCCCGTACCAAAGCATGGTGTTGTTCCCATTTTTCGATGGATTAATACCTGAGGGTTGGCTCCTCGATATCGCACAGAATAACTGGAAGCTAGACCCACGAGACAGAATGGATGTTTTACTCAAAACATGCCAAGACTGCATCGGTGCCGTGTCAATACATGCAATATGAATAGTATGGAAAATAGATGCCTATTCTGCTATAAGGAACTTGATGCCGAAGCGTTGAAAACACCAGCTGGATTGAGTGGTTTTCATCAAAAATGCAGCAAGAAATTTTTCGGATCAACTACGCCGCCAAAACTTGATTTTACCCAAGATCAAATATTGGAGTTTGCTATAAACGTGGTGAAAAGTCAGCGGACTGTCACTGGAGTTCAGCCGAAGCTTTCGCTAGATATGAGCCATGAGTCTGATGTGCCGGCGCGATTTACGATCGTCGGTTTATGGGGAGCATATATATTAAAACCACAAACTGAAACATACGCCAACCTTCCAGAAAATGAAGATTTAACCATGCACTTAGCTGAAATCAGCGAGCTAGAGACAGTCGAACATTCTCTGATCAAATTAAAATCAGGACAACTGGCCTACATCACAAAAAGAATAGATCGAGATAACGGTAAGAAAAAACACATGGAAGACATGTGCCAATTAACCGAACGATTAACCGAACACAAATATAAGGGCTCCTATGAGCAAATCGCAAAGTCAATCAGGAAACACACAGCGAACCCAGGTCTTGACCTAACCAATTTCTACGAGTTGGTTCTATTCTGTTTTCTGACGGGAAATAACGATATGCATTTGAAAAATTTCTCCCTACTCAAGTTGGAAGCTGATTATGTCTTTTGCCCCGCATATGACCTTGTCGCTTCTGAATTAGTCGTAGAAGGTGACGACGAGGATCTTGCTCTCAATCTAAATGGGAAAAAGAAAAAAATCAAAAAGCGTGATTTCGAAATTGCAATGAAAGGGTCGGGACTCGATCAAAAAGTAATCGAAAACATATTCGAGAAGTACCAAAATCTCATACCAAAGTGGATCTCTTTTATTGACTATAGCTTCTTATCCTCTTCAATGAAAGATGAGTACAAAGAGCTTATAACAAGGAAAGCAGTGCAAATAGAATTGACCTAGCCCCCTACCCCCCAACTCGACCAGCTTCCTTCTCCAACCCAGTCTCTCTTTTCCTAGACTTCACATTCTGATTACCGAAATTGTAGCCGATGCTCAAACTTACGAACCGACTGTCCCAATTGCCGCGACCTTCGCCTTTCAAGCCGTTGAATTCCGATACGCCGCTCCAGCCCGACTCGTAAAAGATGTCGTTTACGGTGAGTTTCGTGCTCAAGCGCTCGTTCATGAAGTTCTTCGAGATACCCATGTTCAAGGACCAACTTTCCTCGTATAAGAACACGCCGCCCCATACGCCCGGACCGCTAAACCAACCCGATACTTCGGCCTTAAAACCTGCCGGAAGATCCAAGGTGCTTTGTGCGTAGATATTGTATGTCCATGCCTGGATATCTACGCTTCCATTGTCGCCATAATCGGCCTGGTTGTCGAGGTGGGAGCCGCTTAAATTGACGTAGGCACTCCACTTTTCGGAGAGGGTGAAGGGCAAGCTGGCATTGAAACTCCAAATAGTTTGCGTGGCCAGGTTGTCCCACGAAATGAAACTCGCTCGCGGATCTTCCGAATCTGGGCCTATCAATCGCGTGATCTGATCGTCGGTACGGCTGTAAGCAAGCTTGAAATTGAAGCGGTAGGCAAGCGTGTAGCCCAATTCGGCATTGTTTACGATTTCGGGCTGCAGACGAGCATTTCCTTTTTCGTAGGAGATCTGACTGAGCTGTACGTTAAACGGATTGAGCACGTTGTAGTCGGGACGGTTAATGCGTCTTCCGAAGTTCAAAGAAATCACGTTCATAGGATTCAACGAGTAGGTGAGGCCCACGGTGGGGAACCACTTCAAATAATTCAATTCTACGGGAGGCTCGGCGAGCGATGGTATGAAGGCTTTGAGGTCTCCTACGGCATCGGTGAGTTCGGCGCGCAGACCGGCAGAGACACCTATCTTCTGCCCGAAATTCCGCGAATACTCGGTGTAGGCAGCGTAAACTTTCTCGTCGTACTTGAACTTGTTAGACAAGGTGTCGTTCTGAGCTTGCTCGCCGTCAACTTGGTCGTAGACGATAAATGTATTGTCCGACACTACCTGACTGTACTTGATTCCTGCGCCTATCTTTCCGCCCAACAACTTGTCTTCGTAGTCCAACTTTCCAGTGTAGATATCGATGTCCGATGGTGTGTCGAACCAGTTGTTCACTTCGGTAAGCACGTTCTCCTCTCCTGCGTCGTAATATTGATTAGGTAAGGTTCGGAAGGACTTCATGTCATACGATCCATAGTCCAAGTCAATGTTCACACTCCGGCCTTTATCCCGGTCGTCAAAGCGGTAGTTGAGGTTGTACGCCTGGTTTTGTCGGTCGATATCAGCCACGCTATTTGCGACCAATATACTGTCAATGACCTGCGTGGCGGCTGGTGAAATGGAGATTCTGTTTTCGACCGTGTTTTGGCCGGTATTGGTCATTCCACTCGCGAGAAATCCAATGATATGGTTCTTACCTATATAGAAATCCGAACCCAAACGATAGTTCAAATTCTCCCACGTATTGCCAATCAAGTTCGACTCTTCCAAATACAAGTCGTTTTGCCAGTTTTTGAATCGGATATCATTAAACCCTTCTCCCTTGGCAGCTCCTAGCGTTCCAAATACGTTCACTTTTTTGCCGCGGTAGTTTCCCGTTAAATTGGCGTTTCCACGCTGTTTTCTTCCTTGCGTCCCCGTGACACGAATGGTCCCGTTAGCGCCCTGAGACTTGTCTTTTTTCAGACGAATATCTATGATTCCAGCATTCCCCTCAGCATCGTACTTCGCCCCCGGATTGGTGATAATGTCGATGCGGTCAATCTGGTCCGATGGCAGGTTTTTCAAGTAACTCGCCAAGTCTTGTCCGCTCAACGGAAGTCGCTTCCCATCCACATAAATCATCACGCCCGCTCGGCCCAATACATTGATATTCTCGTTGTTGTCCACAGTCACACCCGGGGCTTTTCGCATCAAATTAAAGGCGTCGTCGCCCGTATTATTCACGGTTCCTTCCACGTTAAACACCGTTCTATCGGGCTGCACTTCTACCAAAGGTCTTTCCACCACAACAGTTGCTGCCTCCAATGCCACAGCCGATGCCCCCATCGTGAGACTTCCAATATTTATATCGGCTCCAGCAGCTAGATTGATACCTTCCTTCCGCACATCTTCCATACCCATAAAGGAGGCGACGATAAAATAATTTCCCGCTTTGATTCCGCTCAGCTTAAAAGATCCATCGTCCTTGCTCACTTCAACTTTGAGCATGGTGCTGTCGGCGGCTTGATACAAGGCTACATTGGCATAAGGCACCGCGCCCGATTCAGCGTCTTTGAGTTCGCCGGAAATACTACCCATTTGCGCGTATGCGCCCACAGATAAAAAAATAAACAATAGAGAGACGATTCCTTTCATGGATGTGGTTTTTAAGTTAAAGGGTCGTGTTAGCAAGTCCTTCACTTGGTTTACCAAAACAGTTTCGCGCAATGGCCCAATTTGGCGGCGCGAAGTAACGAATCAACAATACAAAAAGACGATAATAATGAAGAAGTTGCCCTTTTTATTTGATGAACGGTTTAGCGATATACGCAAATGACGAATCGAAAGGAGCATTGTTACAAGCCATATCGTGGCAATTGACTTTGGCGCATCCTCTCGAAATCATGACGCTTACTCAAAACTTGACACACCAAGGTGAAATTGGCGCGCTTTGGTCTTACTTTTGAAGTGAAAGGAGCGTTGAGTACAAACTTAAATACGCACGACCATGAAGACAGCTTTGATAATAGACGATGTAGAAAACGCACGAATTTCCTTGCGAAAAGACCTGACAGATTACTGTACGGAGATAGAAGATATTTTTGAAGCCGATGGTGTGGTGAGCGGTGCAAAGGCCATCAAGGAGCATCAACCCGATATCGTTTTTTTAGACATTCACATGGGCGATGGCAATGGATTTGACTTACTGGAATTACTGCCGGAGATCAACTTTAAATTGATTTTTACAACCAGCTCCGATGAACATGCGATCCAAGCTTTCAAATTCTCGGCAGTCGATTATTTACTCAAGCCTGTGGACCCAGGGGAACTGCAAGGGGCAGTAAAAAAAGCAGCCGGCACCAATGGAAGTATCGAGGCCCTACGCAAGAATATTGGCGGACAAATCGAGCGGCTTGCATTGAATTCGCAGGATAAAATCAAGGTGGTAAAAGTACCGGAAATTGTGCGCTGTGAATCGACCGGAAGCTATACCTTGTTTTTCATGTCGAGCGGCGAACAGGTGTTGGTGACGCGGACTTTAAAGGAGTACGACGCGCTACTTTCGGCCCAGGGATTTATCCGTGTGCATCAATCTCATTTGGTGAATTTGGACTACATCCAGGAGTTTGTCAAGATCGATGGTGGTCACCTCGTTTTATCCAACAAAGCCGAAATTCCCGTGGCGAGCCGCAAGCGTAGTTTGGTCATGAAGGTGCTTTCTGAAATAGAATAAGCGACCCTCAACTAGCTATAGGAGTTGAAGGCCGCTTATGCAATTATCTATGTTTTAGCCGCTGGCAAATGATCAACTAAAACGTGCGTTTACATGCACTAGTAAGAAGTTACTTTGAACTCGGTTCGTCGGTTTTCTTCGTGTAATTCATCCGAACATTTCACGCCATTTTCGCACTTGTTAATCACGGCGGTTTCTCCATATCCCTGGTAGCTCACTCGCTCAGGTGCAATACCTTGTTTGATGAGGTATTCCATGGCTGCCTTGGCGCGTTTCTTGGACAGACTCATATTATAGCTGTCACTTCCTCGGGCGTCGGTGTGCGAACCAAGCTCAATGTGCATGGTTGGGTTGTCAATTAACAAGGCCAGGATTTTATCAAGCTCAAGCGCCGCATCTTTTCGAATGTAGGACTTGTTGTAATCGTAGTAGATATTCTCAATCTTAATACCCTTGTTCAAAATTATCTCCTCCATCGTGAGGTCGATATATTTGTTAATCTCAATGACGCCGGGTTCCATATTTACGGTGGAGAACATGCCTGTTTTGGCAAAAAATCCTTCCTTTTCAAAGCGGATGTCGTAGTCGCGGTCTTTCTCTAATTTGAAAAGCACACTTCCATTTTCTTTGGTGTTGTCGGCATATACTTCTCCTGTATTTTTATCTGTAAGCGTGACCATTACACCTTCAAGCGGAGCATTGGTTGCTTTTGTGAGCATCCTTCCTTTGGCCGACCATCGCAGTGTTGAAAGTGGAATTTCTCCGATGTCAATGACCCCCTCAGGATCGTCGCAGGGTGTGTTTTGCGAGGTAAACGAGGTCCATTTGTCGCCATTAGTGACGCGTACGGCATAGCTACAATCCGTGCGATCAAGATTAAAAGCAAAGGCTCCATCTTCGGTGAGCTCCACTTTTTCAATCACTTCGTTGAGGTTGTTCAGCAATTCAATAGTCGCTCCAGCAAGAGGCTCATTGGTGTCTTCGTCGATAACTTTTCCTTCGATCGAAAGCGTTTTCTTAGCCTTCATCGTGAAGTAATAGATGTCGTCTTTCCCTTGTCCTTCGCGTCTATTCGAACTGATATATCCGCGATCTTTTTCGGGGTTTACCAAGATGCCGAAATCGTCGCCTCCGGAGTTCAAGGGATATCCTGTATTCTCCACTTTGTAGAAAAACCCATCTTTTTGAGAAGCTTCGAATACGTCCAATCCTCCCAAACCTGGGTGGCCATCCGAAGAGAAGAACAGCGTGCCATCGGTATGGATGAAGGGAAACATTTCGTTGCCTTCGGTATTGATTCCCGGACCTAGATTTACGGGCGACGACCATTCGCCATTGGTCATTCGACTCATGTAAATATCCGTTCCTCCAAAGCCTCCCGGCTTGTCGCATGTGAAATACAGTTTGGTTCCGTCCTGGTTCAAGGTAGGATGCCCGGTCGAATATTGATCGCTGTTGTGCTTGAATTCTACAGGGTCACTCCAGCCTGTTTCTGATCGCTTACTCATATAGATCTTCAACTTGGTAATGCGTTCCATAGACCTGCCTCGCACGCCGTCGGTGAAGTTGTTTCTCGTAAAATACACTGTATTTCCGTCGGCCGAGAAAGTAAGCGGACCTTCATGAAAACGTGTATTCAAAGGGCCTTCGAAGAGTTTAATTCCTGATAAACCGCCTGTATTGTCGATGGTTGCGGAGAACAAATCCAAGAAGGGTTCATCCGTCCATTTGAATGTGCGTTTTACTGCTGTACCTTCATTTCTTGAGGATACGAAGACCAATTCATCCTTGTGAATAGCCCCACAGAATTCGGTATACCCCGTGCTCAAGGAAGTGTTCGTAATGGTAAAACGATCCTGCTGCGACATGATGTCAGCAACATAATCTGAGTTCTCGATTTGCATTTTTGCCCGTCGGTCGCTCTTGGTCGACTCGTGGTAAGACTTCATTATTTCTGCTGCCTCCTCGTACTTGCCGTTGCTCTTGAGGGTTTCGGCGTATACGTACGAATCTTCTGGATTCCAGCTGTTCTCCATAACACGTGAGAAGTATTCTTCAGCCATACCAAAATCGCGAACTTTCCAATAGGAGTACGCAAGGTTTCGAATGACTTCGGGGTCTTCTACACCATGGTCGTCGAGTTTTTGGTAGACTTCAATCGCCTCGGCATAGGCCATGCTTTCGTATAGGTCGCTCGCCTTGCGCATCTGACCACCTTGGGCGATCAGGGCCACTGAGACAAATAGGGATATAGTTGAAAATAGGAGTTTCATGTGGGTGCGTTTTGTCGATTAAAAGTATCTCGGTGAAAGGATTGCGTCTTTCTTAAATCGGAAATCATAGCTGATCATGATCTCATGCGATCCCGAACTAAAGGTGTTTAGTTTGCTTATCGTGTAGTCGTAGGAGTAACCGAAGCGTAACTGGTCAGAAACTTGGTAGGAAAGAAGCACACCTGTGGCATCTCCCCAGCGGTAGAATCCACCAATCCAGAGCATATCGTCGATCAATATATTGGCCGTTAAGTCGACCGATACTGGCGATCCGGCTACGTATTTCGTTTGAATCGTTGGCTTGAATTTGAGAATCGGGTGAATGTCAAAAACTACACCTCCAATCAGGAAAAAGTGCCTCTTCTCCGTTCCTTGAGCCACCACCGATTCTGCTGCTGAAAGGTCGTTTTCGATCAATTTTGGCGTAGAAATGCCCAAAAAGTGTCGTTTTGACCACCAATATGCGCTAAAACCGAAATTTGGAAGTGGTTTTGTAGATACATTTTGCTGGAAGGTCACATCAGCCGTTTCGGTTCCTTTTAAGTCGGCCAGTCCTGCTTTGAATAAATTTAATCCGGCCTTGAGGCCAAATGCTAGTCTGGACTTGTGATTCACCTGAAATCGATAGGCAAAGTCACCCATGATAGCCGTATTATGCACTGGACCTAGTTGGTCGTTCACTACCGAGAATCCCAGGGCGATTGACTTGTTGGGAAGCGGACTGTGAACGGCGAGTGTTTGTGTTCGCGGTCGGCCAGTTACTCCTATCCATTGCTCTCGTGCCAGCAAGGTGACATTCAAGAGGTCATGAGATCCTGCATAGCCAGAATTGACCGACAGGGTGTTGAAGAAGTACTGGGTGAACTGTGGATCTTGCTGGCCATTTGCTTGAAAGGCCAACATAGCTATCCCTAGCGCTACAATTAGTTGTTTTATACTTTTCATAATTCGCATTTCTTCGTTTAGTCTCTAGCTATATAGAGGAATCCTTGAATTGGGTCCATGCCTTCTACTCCATGTTCGATGAGGTAGAAATATGTTCCGTCGGGAAGTACCGATGCTCCTTTGGTATTGCCCTCTCCATCGAAATCCTGGAGGTAAGGCTGTGCCGTGAAGACGGGGGTTCCCCATCGGTTCATAATGGTCACCGAGGCGTTCGGATATTCGATCAAGAAGTCGATCACCCATGTGTCTCCCACACCGTCTCCGTTCGGGCTTATGCCTTCAGGGATTACCTGTGCTTCGAGGCATTCATCGGCGTCTTGGAAATCAGGGATGCCATCTCCGTCACAGTCGCCAAAAGCTTCTTCATCGGGGCCATATCCATCCGGAATTCCATCGTTGTCCGAGTCGTTATCCTGGTAATCAGGATCACCATCGCCATCCGTATCAGTCGGGTCACTTGGATCACCTACCTCATCAGCATCATCAATTCCATCGTTGTCGGAATCTGGATCCTGGAAATCGGGGTCGCCGTCATTGTCCGTATCTACCGGGTTGTTCGGATCATCTCCTGCTTCATCTTCATCTAAGATGCCGTCGTCATCAGCATCTTCATCCTGGTAGTCAGGAATTCCGTCGTCGTCTGTGTCTATAGGCTCTCCGTCGTCCGACTCCACTTCATCGGGAATGGTGTCGTTGTCCGAGTCTTCGTCTTGGTAATCCGGAATGCCATCTTCGTCTGTATCTACTGGGTTGTTCGGATCGTCACCGGCTTCATCTTCGTCCAGAATTGTATCTCCGTCCGAATCAACATCCTGGAAGTCAGGCGCTCCATCGTCGTCGGTATCTACAGGATTTTCTGGGTCGTCTCCGGCCTCATCTTCGTCGAGCATCCCGTCACCATCCGAATCTTCATCTTGGTAGTCAGGTGTTCCATCGCCATCGGTGTCTAGCGGTACAGGATTGAATCCGTTCTCGACGTCATCGGGAATGGTGTCGTTGTCCGAGTCTTCGTCCTGGAAATCCGGTGTACCATCTTCATCTGTGTCAACTGGATTGTCTCCATCTTCACCGGCTTCTGTGGCGTCACTGATATTGTCATTGTCTGAATCTGGATCCAAGTAGTCGGGAACTGTATCGCCGTCGGTGTCCAAAACTTCTGGGGCGCATGGGTCCTCGTAGGTAGGAGCTCCCTCTAGCCAGTCAGGAATGCTGTCGTTGTCGCTATCCGCATCCAAATAATCAGGAATGTCGTCGCCATCTGTATCGGTCTGCAAGTCGTATCCTTCCATAAAGTCAGGAATACCATCGCCGTCTGAATCGGCTGGGCCAACGAGTACGACTACCATTCCCGTATCACACAACTGCGGCCAACCATCGTCGCATACGACATAGGTGAGCGTGTCGTATCCACAGAATCCTGCAGGTGGGAAGTATGTTATTGTTCCGTCTTCGTTGATAATTACTTCCGTTCCTGTGCTTGTGTCTATCTCGGTAACGATCAAATCGTCATTTTCAGGATCTGTATCGTTGTCGATGACGTCGATCACAATATCCGTTACGTCGTCGGTTTGCTCGCTATCGTCTACCGCAATTGGTGGGTCGTTTACTGGTACAATATTGATATAAGTTATGACTGTATCGCACAATCCTAAGCTATCGCAAATGACTACCTGTAGTGTATCTGTGCCGAAGTAGTTCGCCGTTGGGGTATAGGTGAAGCAGGTATCACTTGGGTTGTCTGTTTCAGTAAGATCACCGTTGTTGACCAATCCTACCGACCATGTATTATCCCAGTCGAATGAAGCTCCGCTACCGTCTACATCGAACAAACCAAAGCACACTTCAAAGGCCACATCTTCCTCGGTTGTGAGCGTCTCTCCCCAAATTTCATCTTCAAGATTTGGATTACCGTTACCAGTAATAATGATCGGAGGATCGTTGATTGGCATGACTTCAATGGTCACTACAGCCGTATCACACAATTGTGGGATGCCGTCGTCGCATATCACATACGTGAACTCGTCCATGCCTACATAGTCCTCATTAGGATTGTAAGTCACAGTTCCATCTTCATTGATTGTGATCGTTCCATTTTCAGGATCAATGGTCACTTCAAGTGTGGTGGAATCCAAGTTATCTCCATCGTCGTCTCCGTCGTTGTCCAAGACAGGAATGTCCAATCCAAGATCTTCGTCGGTTGTAAGCGTGTCGTCCACTGCAAGCGGCGGATCGTTCACGGGAGCAACAGCGATGATAACAATGGCCGTATCACATAGTCCAGGTGCTGGATATCCGTCGTCGCACACCATGTAGGTGAACTCATCTTCACCGTTGAAGTTTTCATCTGGCGTGTAGATGATCATACCGTCTTCGGTGATTTCTACGTTTCCATTTGAAGGATTCGTATCTATCGTAATCGTCGTATAGTCTATGTTTCCTTCTGGGTCAAATGTGTCGGCATCATTGGCCAGTACGTCGATCGTAATTGGAGTTTCTTCGTCTGTATATTCCAAATCTCCCCAAGCCTCAGGCTCATCGTTGACAGGTAAAATCGTAATCAGCACGGATGCTTGTGAGCAGTTGCCATCGGTATCACAAATGGTGTAGACAAATTCATCCAGACCATAATAATTCGGGTCGGGTTGATACGAAACGGTCGCATCGCCATTGATGATAATGACTCCGTGCTGTGGGTCGGTGATGATCGCGCAGGAACCCGTATCGATGTTGTCCTGCGGATCAATATCATTGGCCAAAATATCGAGTTGCGAGGTTTCGTCCTCGTAGATTTCAAAGGCATCATCTCCCGGAAGTGGGGAGTCGTTGTTGACATTGATCCAAACCACAGCCGTATCACAAAGTGCAGGCAAGGGGTTTCCGTCGTCGCATACTTGATAGGTGTAAGAGTCGTTTCCTTCGAAATCAATACTTGGGCTGTAGGTAATCGTGCCATCAGGATTCACGGTGGCCGTTCCAAAACTAGGCTCGGTGATTACAATGAGCGTAGTGGGATCAATTTCACCTGCAGGATCTTGGGGATCACCGTCGTTGAGCAACACGTCGGTGGTAACCGAAACATTGGTTTGCGTGCTGTCCTCGTCATCTGAAGCAAGTGGTGCGTCGTTGATCGGGTTCACCGTAATAGTCACCGTCGCCTCGTCGCACATGGCTGGCAGTGGGTTGCCGTCGTCACATACCTCATAGGTAAAACTGTCCTCTCCATTGAAATCGGCGTTTGGTGTGTAGGTGATCGTGCCATCTTCGTTGATTGCTACGGTTCCGTTCTCTGGTTCAACCGTAATAGATGTCGAGTTGGGATCGATGTCGCCAAAGAGATCAAGATCGTCATTGTCGTTTTCTAGGACATCGATAATCACTTCGCCATCTTCGTCAAGAGAGGCCGTATCATCATTTGCCGAAGGCGCATCATTGACAGGCAAAACGGTGACGATCACATCGGCCGTCGAGCAGTCGCCATCGTCATCACACACTTCGTAGGTAAACGTATCGATACCGTTGAAATCCGGATTTGGGATGTAAGTAACCGTACCATTGTCGTTCACTTCGAGCGTACCATTTGTCGGTCCGTCGGTGATTGCGACCGTGGTAGGGTCAATGAAGCCGTCCTCGTCCTCGTCGTTGGAGAGAATGTCAAAGGTGCCTGTCGTGTCTTCATTTATGGTGTAGGCATCATCGGCCGGACCTGGATGGTCGTTGAGATCGTTAACTGTAATAGTTACGAGTGCTTCGTCGCACAAGGCAGGAAGTGGATTTCCAGTGTCACATAACTCGTAGGTGAAACTATCGCTTCCAAAAAAGTTGTCGTCCGGCATATAGGTGACTGTGCCGTCTCCATTCATTGTTACGGTTCCGTTTGAGGGCTCAGAGGTAATCGTGATTGAATTGAAATCTATGCCTCCTAGCGGATCAATATCGTCGTTGTCATTTGTGAGGATGTCGATTGCCACGGGTGTATCTTCATCTGTGACTGCCGTATCATCATTTGCCGAAGGCTCATCGTTCACAGGATTTACGGTAAGCAGTACCTCGGCCATTTCGCAAGCACCTAGATCATCGCATACTTGATACATAAAGGTATCCGCTCCGTTAAAATCGGCGTTCGGCGAGTAAGTGATCGTTCCGTCTGGATTGACCTCGGCGGTTCCGTTGGTGGGTGCGTTGGTGATCACTAAGGTGCTTATATCGATGGAGCCATCGGTGTCCAAATCATTGTCTAGGACAGCAATGATTCCCGATTCATCTTCGTCGATTTCGGCTGCGTCGTCGTTAATAGTAGGCGAGTCGTTGACCAAATTCACTAGAATTGTCACGATGGCTTCATCGCACAAAGCCGGAAGTGGAAATCCGCTATCACATACCTGATAAGTGAAAATATCGACCCCGCCATAATCGGCGTTTGGTGTGTAAGTAATCGTTCCATCTGGATTGACTTCTACACTACCATTGGTCGGCTCGGAGGTAATTGTTACCGTCGAATTATCGATTCCTCCGTTTGGGTCAATACCATCGTTGTCATTGTCCAAAACGTCAATGGTCGTTGCTGTATCTTCCTCGGTGAATCCTGAATCGTCGTTGGCGATTGGCGTGTCGTTGATTGGGTTGACGGTGATGGTTACAATGGCAGGCAGACAAGCACCGTCGTCGTCGCACACTTCGTAAGTAAATGTATCTGAGCCGTTGAAATTGGCATCGGGCGTGTAGGTAATCGTTCCATCAAGATTGACGGTTGCGGTTCCGTTGTTCGGGGCATTTTCGATCGCGAGCGTCAATATATTCAATAGGCCGTCGGTGTCATCATCGTTGTCCAGTACGCTGAAAATCCCGAAAGTATCCTCGTCGATAGTGTAGTCATCGTCTGCAAGAGAAGGATCGTCATTGATGTCGTTGATAGTCAATGTCACGACAGCCTCATCGCACAGAGCAGGCGTAGGATTTCCTGTGTCGCATACTTGGTAGGAGAAAGAATCACCGCCGTTGTACCCGGCGTCGGGAGTATAGGTCACTGATCCGTCGCCGTTGACTGTTACCTCACCGTTTGAAGGGCCAGAAGTAATGGTAACCGAAGCAGTGTTGATGCCGCCGAGTGGATCTATGTCGTCGTTGTCATTGGCCAGAATGTCGATGGCCACGGGCGTGTCTTCATCTGTGACTGCCGTATCATCATTTGCCGAAGGCTCATCGTTGATGGGATTCACGGAAATAGTCACTGTGGCCGACAGACAAGCACCGTCGTCGTCGCACACTTCGTAGGTGAATGTATCGGAGCCGTTGAAATTGGCATTGGGAGTGTAGGTAATCGTTCCGTCGCCGTTGACGGTTGCTGTTCCGTTGTTCGGGGCATTTTCGATTGAAAGAGTAGAACTATCAAGCGTTCCGTCTGAGTCATCGTCGTTGTCGAGCACCGCAAAAACTCCAAAAGTATCCTCGTCGATAGTGTAGTCATCGTCTGCAAGAGAAGGATCGTCATTGATGTCGTTGATCGTTAAAGTCACCACTGCTTCATCACACAAAGCAGGCGTAGGATTTCCTGTGTCGCATACTTGGTAGGAGAAAGAATCACCGCCGTTGTATCCGGCGTCGGGAGTATAGGTCACTGATCCGTCGCCGTTGATTGTTACCTCGCCGTTTGAAGGGCCAGAAGTAATGGTAACCGAAGCAGTGTTGATGCCACCGAGTGGATCAAAGTCGTCGTTGTCATTGGCCAGAATGTCGATGGCCACGGGCGTGTCTTCATCTGTGACTGCCGTATCATCATTTGCCGAAGGCTCATCGTTGATGGGATTGATCGTAACATTCACCGTGGCTTGATCGCAGAGGGCTGGAGTAGGATTTCCTGAGTCACAGACTTGGTAGGTAAATGAGTCGGAACCATTGAAATTGGCATCGGGAGTGTAGGTAATTGTACCATTTCCATTGACTGAAACCGACCCGTTCGTAGGATTGGAAGTAATGGTGACAGTTCCCGCATCAATTCCACCTAGGGGGTCAAGATCGTCGTTGTCATTGTCTAAAACGTCGATAATCACAGAGTCATCTTCATCCACTGAATCGGCGTCGGCCAAAGCTGTTGGCGGATCGTTGATGGGCAGTACATTTAAACTCACATCCGCTTGGTCGCAAGCTCCACTGTTGTCACAAATTTGGTATGAAAAATCGTCGGCACCGTTGTAGTTGGCGTCGGGAGAATAGGTCACAGTTCCATCGCCATTGACCGTTATTGTTCCGTTGTTGGGTTGATCGGTAATCGTAATCGACGTAAGATCAATCGTGCCATCGGTGTCTGTGTCATTGTCGGCTACATCGATAATTACGTCTGTATCTTCATTCGTTGAATCTGAGTCGTCGTTGGCTGTTGGGCCAACGTTGCAGCCTGGCAAGTTGACTACTTCTACCGATGTGATTTCGGTAAATTCACAGCCAAAGTTATCGGTATACGTGAGGGTGTAATCGATTGTGCCTTCTGACGTGGGAGTCGCGGTATTTCCTGAAACTCCTTCACCGCTCCAGCTTTGACTTACGGCTGATGTGGTGAATGATTCGAGTGAGATTTTTGTGATATCGGTCGGGCCAAGATCTACTGACCAAGTGAACAGGGTACCATCATCGAGGTTGTAGTTGTCGGTAATTTGAACGGTCCATGTTCCGTTGATCGGACAACCGTTGAAGCCGCTAAAACTTTCGTCTGGGGCATAGGTTCCACTTGGAATATCGACACCTGTGGACGACGTACTTCCCGGTCCGCTAAAAGAAGAGAAATCTGTCCCAGCCGACGAGTCGAAATAGTACTCGGCGCCATCTCCTGGGGGGCCTTCTCCGCTGTTATATTCGCCAGCGCCGCCGACATTGCAATTGTTCATGGTGTTGGTCGAGAAATCTAGAAGTTCTACGCGCGTTCCATTCGGACAAATCACTTCGATGTCTAAGTCGCCCATATAGCTGTGCTCCATGTCGAGCATGATGACCATGTTGGATCCATCTTCGATTACATCGCTTGCACCAAACTGATTGAATACAACTTGGGAAGTATAGCTTGAGCCTGTGCCATCTGGTAATTCGGTTGGATCGGGATTGGGTTGCACTTGGGGTTCTTCCCATTCGTAGGGAGTGACGACAGCGGTGAGTGTGACATCCGTTCCGGGGCACACACCTCCAGGATCGGCGTCGCTAGTGAGTGTAAATGTTGGGGGACCCGCCACTTCGATCAAAATTTCATCGAGGTTGGTACTGACGCAACCAAGGTCATCGGTAACCACCAAGGAGGCAATAAATCCACCTTCATTGGAATAGGAATGTGCGCATACAGGCGTCGCAGTTGACAGGGTATTTCCATCGCCAAAATCCCAGTCATAGGTTGTAAAACTCGAGCCATCGGCATGTGTTGATCCGAGTGCTGAGAAAGTGATGAGGTGTGAGTTGGATTGATTATCAGCGCTAGTCG
The DNA here is from genome assembly GCA_015665315.1 of Flavobacteriales bacterium. GTDB lineage: Bacteria > Bacteroidota > Bacteroidia > Flavobacteriales_D > Sanyastnellaceae > JADFAK01. The sequence goes on from JADFAK010000087.1 coordinate 52,176, forward strand.
CGCAAATCTGATTCGCCGAAGCAGAAAGATCAGCTGTTGGCGGGTTACAGATTGTCTGGCAAGCAACATTCCAAGTCGTAGGTGAATAATCACCATCTCCACAGGAGACAGAACCGTCTGATTCAAATCGGAGGGTGACGCACCCGTCGCCTCCGTCGGTCGCTGGCGTTCCTATGTACGAGTATCCGCTTGTTCCGACCGATTCAATTTCGGCGAGAACATCTCCTGAGGTATCACTTCCGGCGTAAATAGTGAGAAGGTCGTAGCCGTTTTCGATCCCGTAGTTCTGGAGCGTAACCGCAATTACTTGCGTAGCTGGATTGTCGGGACAATAAGTAAATGTCACGTCTTCGTCGTTGTCGTAGCAATACGAAACAGCGCCTACAGAGCAATCCTGTGAGAATAGAATGCAGGTAGAACTGACTAAAATAAATGAGAGTAAATAACGAATCATGGTGGTTGTATTAGTCGGCAAGTTGGATGAGCTTGGCATCGAATTTTTCACGATCACGAACATATAGTCGGTACATTGCGCGCTTATTGAGTTGGTCTTTCACGGATTGAGAGAGTCCGTTCCAAGTCTGAAAAAAGGACTTGATTTCCTCGAGTTTTTCGGGTGCTTCGGCTTGGAGTCGAATTAGTTGTTCTGACGAATAGAGATCGTTGATGGTAAAGTCATCCGATTCCACCGTGGTTTTGAACCCTTTGTTCTCTGGCGAGGATTGCGCGTATGTACATAGTTGAGCGCAGGATGCCAGTAAAAAAGCTAGTACTAATTGTTTCATGTTTCAGGCTTTTGTGTGTTAGCCGTCAACTATTTCAGTGATGCGTTGGTGCGCATTGGGGGGTAAAAGTAGACATGTGGTTTGGGCACGAAGTAAGTTTCGTGCAGCAGGTTCTTGTGGGAAAATTCTGAGTGAAGGGTGGGGGAGATGCTCTTAGTGGGTCCGTGAAAGTCGGAATCCAACATCGTGTATATCAACGAGTTCCTCTTCTCGCATGGCTTGGTTGATTTCGATCTTGTACTGACCAGCTAGAGGAAATTGTTTGTTTTGTTTGAATAGAAATCGATGGTCATGCAGGTTGCCAATTCCAGAACCATACCATTGGCCGGTTGGGTCGGCGAGGAAACATTCAACGGTGTCTATGGATAATTTGCCATTCGGGAAATGCAGCGTGATGAAGAGAAAAACATTGGAGTATTCATAGCCATTGCCATTGCGCATGTTCACATAAAAATTGTGGCGCGTGACGGTATCGGCAACTTCAAAGCTGAATTGAACAGGATGATCCCATGTCCAGGTGGCATCAGGAATTTCTTGATTTTCCTCAAACACCACTTTGGAGTCACATGCCCACAAGGAGCAGGCCAGCATAAAAGCTAAAAGATATATTAAGACTGAGGGCTTGATGGCTTGTTTGTGTTGTTGTTTTCTCCGCCGCTTTTGTTTGGTTTTTTCCGTCGGCGGTTGTTGGCATTACGTTTTTTATTGCTGGCATTACGCGGATTGTTTGGCTTGTCGCCCGCAACTTTTTCCTTCGGGGCATCTTTTTTATTGCCAGACTTATCACGTGGACCTTTTCTTGGTCCGCGATCATTGCGTGGCTTATCACCCGAGCCTCCTTTCGACTTGCCAGATCGACGTTTCTTGTTTCCGCGAGACTTCTTGGCTTTGTCGAAGCGTGTAAGGCTGTCTTGGCCCACAACGTTGCCATAATCGGTTTCATCGACTTGTATTTCGACCGTTTCAGCAAAGTATTCCAGGTCGTCAGGAATTTTGCCCTCTTTGTTCATGGCGATAATCTCCTTCACATCATCTACTGGGATGCATATTGGGCTACCACCAACTGGTCGCTCATAAATGAAGTACATGACACGCTTGAAAATATCGGTCTTGAAGTGGAATGCCTTGGCTTTCTTGCTTTCCAATTTTGTGTTCGGTGAAGGAAAGTCACGGATAGCTTCCATGTATTGATCCAGCTCGAAGTTGAGGCAACATTTTAGTTTGCCACACTGACCCGCCAATTTCTGTGGGTTAAGGGCAAGCTGCTGATAACGTGCGCTACTCGTGCTTACGGTTCGGAAATCGGTGAGCCACGACGAGCAGCAAAGTTCTCTTCCGCACGAACCAATACCACCCAATTTTCCTGCTTCCTGGCGCATTCCAATTTGGCGCATTTCGATGCGAACACGAAATTTATCGGCCATGGCTCTAATGAGCTCCCGGAAATCTACTCGCCCTTCGGCCGTATAATAAAAGGTAGCTTTTGCCTTATCCCCTTGGTATTCAACGTCACTAATTTTCATGGTGAGGTTGAGGTCTTTAGAAATGGTACGGGCGGCAATCATCGTGTCCCATTCCATTTTGCGCGCTTCTTGCCATTTTTCTATGTCTGGCGGAGTAGCACTGCGCAATACTCGTTTAATTTCGTGGTTGTCCTTGACGTCTTTTTTACGCATTTGAATGCGCACGAGTTCGCCTGTGAGGCTAACAATACCTACATCATATCCGGGACTGGATTCCACGGCAATGACATCGCCAATGTTCCATTCGTCCTCAAGGGAAACGCGGTAGAAACCTTTTCTATCGTTTTTAAAACGTACTTCAATTATATTAAATGGCTTTTGTCCGTCAGGTAGTTCCATACCGGAAAGCCAATCGAAAACATCTAGTTTGTTGCAGCCAGAAACACCGCAATTACCATTGTTTTTACATCCATTAGGAGTACCACCACTCGAACAACTTTCACATCCCATCTTGGCTGACTGATTTATCTAGATAACATCGAAACAAAGGTAATTATTTCGATCACGTTTAGCGGATTACTTATGCATCTTGTTCAACAGATCGCCGCAAAGCCTTATGCATGTTGAGAGAGAGGTCGGTCAAGACCAATTTACTGTAAACGTTTCCGCTAATATCGCTGTAGGCTTGGTTGATAAGCTCGCTCAATTGGAAAATATTTCCGCTGTTGATGAAAGGAGCGAATTTAGAGGCAAATTCGGCCTCTCTGGGTCCGAAACGAGATAACTCTCCTTGGGTGTAGTTGCCTACGATGCATTGACGTACCATGAACAAGGCAAAGTCTAAAAACTCCTTGATGTTTTCACGTCCGGAGGCGTGTAAATCGTTCGAGATTTTAACGAGTTCGGCCACGTCTTTTTTGTAGCACATGCGCATCCAATTGACAAATAGCTCAAAGTGAACATCTTCTTCGTCTTGTCTTAATTTAAGCCAGGCTTTGAAGTAGTTCCCGTCTGCCATTTGCACTAGTTGCTCAACCTTTTCATTGCTAATTACACCATCACGCAATACCAAGGCCGTGCGTATCTCATCGTCGCTAAGCTTGCGCACCTTGACCGATTGGGTACGCGAAGTGATGGTCGCCAAAAGTGCTTCTGGATTTTCACTTATCAATAGAAAAATGGTCTTATCGGGCGGCTCCTCTAAGGATTTGAGTAGTTTGTTGGCCACATACACCGTCATGTATTCACACAACCAAATTACAATGAATTTGTAGCCACCGGAATAGGACTTGAGCCAAATCTTCTTCGAAATACTACTAGCTTCTTCTACATTGTATGTAAGCTGTTTGTTTTCGGCATCGAGCTTTGAGCGCCAATGATGAACATCGGCGTAGGTGGTTTCTTTGAGCATCTTTCGCCACTGTTCGGCAAAGTCATCGGCCACAGGTTTGCGGCTGCCGACATTGACAAAAGGATAGGAGAAATGCAAGTCGGGGTATTGCAGGTTTTCAAATTGCTTGCAAGGAGCGCACATTCCGCAGGAATCTCCATCGGTTTTATTGGTGCAACTAATGTATTGAGCGTAGGCAATGGCTAAGGGTAGAGCACCCGCTCCAGGAGGTCCGAAGAAAAGTTGGGCATGGCTAATCCGGTTGTCATCGACGGCTTGAACCAGACCCCGTTTTACATCTTCTTGACCTATTACTTTTTTAAACTGCATGAATTGCTAAGATAGCCAAGTAGAAGTTTAGAAATTGGCTTTGAGACCAACAATAAAGTTTCGACCTGGCGCCGAGATGCCTGAGGCAAAAGGGCGGTAGTTCAAATCAAATATATTCTCCACGGCCACAGTCGCCTCCAATTGAGGTGAGATGAGGTATGAAGTGTAAGCATTCAGTGTCCACCACGCCGGAGTGCCATCGGCCAAGGCCAAATCTAGGTTGTCGGCAGTGCCAGGGGCGTACCGGTCTAGTGCTTTTTTGCCGTTGAACAGACAAGAAAGAGATCCCCTAAAAGCGCGCGATTCGAAGTTAACAACCGCGCGACCGAATGCGGGTGGAATATGCGCTAGGGCTGTGTCATGCTCGAGGTCTTGACCGTAGGTGAAGTTGTAGTTCGCTTCTAGCGACCAGTTGTCGGAAAGCTCCGATTTCAGGCCTAGTGAGTAACCATAAATCATTGCTGTAGCGGTGTTCTGGGCCGTCTGAATACGCGCCATATCACCTTCCACCCATAAACTATCTTTTCCGTTTAACTGTGCGTCGCGAATGACGAGCGCATCTTTAAGGAAGGTATAGTATGCTGTTCCTTCAACTTGTAGTTTTTCTTTGAAAAATGATTTGCCGATACTCATTTCGGCGTTGTACGCTTTTTCGGGGATGGCTTCTGTAGTTGGTACTTGCACGTAGCCACTTTTTTCTCGTACTTTTCCCGCATCGTCGACGTTCGGACTGCGAAAACCGCTTGAGACGAGCGCGGTGATACGCCAAGGCTTTGAAGGAGTGTAGACCACACCTAGACTTCCAGTGATCGCTTGGTTCTGCATGTCGATTTCGCTGAAAGGCAAGGAATACCATGATGTGTCGACAAACTCGGCGTGCATGCCAACGTTGCTAAAACGGAGTCCGCCATTGAACTTGATTTTTTTATTGGCCTTGAACGTCAGACTAGCATAAACCGCTTCCGAATGCATCGAGCTACCTCCGTCTGGCAGTCTGGCAGGAGCTGGGGCAACAGAAGCTTCTCCCAAAGTGAAGTATTGGGCATCAGAGCTTACATCGTTGTAAGTGGCCTCTAGTCCGTAGTTGAGGTTGAGCCTAGGTTTGAGTCGTTTTCGCAGATCGGCATTTAGGCTGTACACCCAAAGTTCGTCGGTCTGCGTACTACGTTCATTATTACCAAACCGTCTTTGAATACGTTGTTCTTTGATTTTTTGAGCGGCGAGGGTGACCGTTAATTCGTCGGAGAGAAAAGTGCTGTCTGAGAATTTTCCTTGGAGGGAAATGAGTGTTCGTTGTTGCGGACCGTAATACCATTCGGCCCATTTTGGTCGGCCATTTGATTGTTCGGTTAAAGCATCAAAACGGGGAACCTTGCTGGAAGTTGAGTGGTGGAAGTTGGCTTTGAGGGCGATTGTCTTGGTGGGCTTGAACAAGAATTTCTGGAGAAAATCCATTTGGCCGAAGGCTGAGCCACGCTGAATTTCAGGTGTAGAATTCGGAATGATTTTATCCTCACCATTTTCAAAAACCACGTATTCATCAATCAAACCCCAAGATTCATCACCATGCTGACGCCATTTTCCCATGCGTAGGTCTTCATAGCTAGACGAAGTAAAAGAGGTAAGTGATCCCACTTTGTCATTGGCTATGCTCACATCGGCATGGAAGCTCCGTTCTTGATTTGCGGAGGACAGTCGGCCCCGTGCTTGTCCGGTGACATATTGCTCATCGGCGCGGTCGGCAAGGACAGGATCACGTGTTTCGAAATGCACCACACCACCTAGAGCATCGCTGCCATACATCACTGCCCCGGGACCGAATATTAGGTCGGTCTGTTTGAGGATGGCATTATCTACCGTAATCGAATTTTGCAAATGCCCTGATCGGTAGATGGCATTGTTCATGCGCACACCGTCAATAACGAGAAGCACTCTACTGGCTTCGAATCCGCGCAGAATAGGACTTCCGCCACCCATTTGGCTTTTTTGAACGGCTACTTTTCCAGACTGCTGAAGGACGTCGGCACTTGTTTGCGGATTTCTAAAGGAAATTTCGGAAGAACCTATGACCTCTATTTGATTGGGAAGATCGCGCTTGCGTTCGGTGCTTCCAAGGACACCTATGACCACGGCATCTTCCATTTGGATGATACTTTGGCGGAGATAAAAAATACGTTTTTTTATTTCATTGGGATAGATGAATAGGTCGGCATACCCAATTCGAGACACATGTAGTGTATCTTGATCGTAGTTCTTGAGGGCAACCTCACCATTTTGATCGCTGTTGTACACCACGCGGGTGCGGAAATTCTCGACATGAACATTGCTCAAAGCTTCCTTTGACTTGAAATCGCGAATCACGACAGTCTGACCAGCCAAGGCAAACGAGCCAAGGGACAAAAAAAGGACAAGTAGATTTTTTAAGCTAATCATTGAATACGGTTTCGAGAACTAGCCGCGAATTTACTTCTTTGATTCCTGAAACATGGAGTTTGAAGTAATCTACTAGGGACTCAAGTAAAATTTGACGTTTGGCGTTGGTTAAAATCGGATTGTGTTCATCAAATTTTGTGCCAAGGAGTGCCCTGAAATCAGTGGTTAATTCACGTTCCAAATGCATGGGATGAATTGGACGAGACTTGGTGAAAATTCCGTTTTCGAGATCGAAGTAGGGCATGTTGTCCAGTTCGCCATGCTGTGGATAAAAACCATAGTAGGACGATAGTTTGAGCAGAAAGATCAAGTGAAAATCGGGGTAGTCTTCTACTTGATCGAGCCACTGAAAAGCATTCCATATAAAATCAAAGAGATCGATGTTTTTGTAGTCGATTTCGAGTGATCGGTAGAGGATCTCGGATAAGAATAAGATCTGCGCGCTCTTTCTAATATTGCTGTAGACCGATACAAAAGGATGGGCTGCCTTCATTTCACGAACAGAATGAATATCGCGGTCGGCCTTCATGTGCACCACCATATCGAGCAAAGTGCCTGGCTGCAAGTAGGCCATGGTCTTTGATTTCTTGCTTTTTCTGACAAAGAATGACGCGTACCCGAAGTCGAGCGTAAAGATTCGAGCGATTACTGCGGTGTCGGAATAATCGAAGTGATGGATTACTATGCCTGATGTGGGCTTGGTCATATTTTACAAAGGTCGGGAAATGAAGGAGAGGAAGAAGAGAAATGGTGAATGGAAAATAGTGAATGGAAATGGTGAATGGAAAATGGAGGCTGTTCAGGTTTTTAGCGATTGGTGATTGACCATTTCGATTTTCGATTAATTGACTTTAGCAATGACTCAGGGCCAACTATTTATATAGAGCTACAAGGGAATGTGAATTAAAATGTTCATTTATTGTTGAAAACTTGCAACATCCGAATATGTTTCTAAATTTGCCCTACAAAGTGATTCTAATCGCCAGAGGGCGACATCATATTTAAAATGCTAGTGTAAGCAATTACACATAGTTTAAAGTTAGGTTAGGCAGGGCAATCTTTGGTTGTCCTGTTTTTTTTGTCTCGGCGGCGAAACTTGCCACTTCTCATAACAGTAAAATTTCTTGAAGTTTCTTTGCTCGACAACCTTTTAGGCCGGTCATCGAGCGGCACTGCTTTGAGTAGATTTGTCTCGGCTGCGAAATTTACGACTACGCTATACCCTATGATTCATCCCTGTTTCGGGCTCGACAACCGATTAACCGCGTCGAGATGCGAGTTTTCTCAATTTTTCAATGTCTCCTTCGATTAATGCCTTCTTTTTGGCGTGACTCCATCGTTGAATTTGCTTTTCACGATTAAAGGCGTGGTCTATTCTATCAAATTCTTCCGAATAAAGCAATTGTACTGGTCGGTGTGCTTGGGTGTATTTTGATCCAGTGCCGTTTTGATGCTCGTTAAATCGTTTGATTAGATCTTTTGTGCTTCCCACATAGTAGGTTCCATTACTGCAAAGGAGGATGTACATATGGCATTTCATTCCTGTAAAAGTATGGTCGACTTATTATAATCTACTGGATTTGAATGACGGCTTTGTAAGTGCGTGTCTCGGCGGCGAAACTTGCCACTTCTCATAACAGTAAAATTTCTTGAAGTTTCTTTGCTCGACAACCTTTTAGGCCGGTCATCGAGCGGCACTGCTTTGAGTAGATTTGAAATGTATGGTGAGTTCATGCAGTGCAGTCGAGATGCTGGCTCGACAACCTTTTAGGCCCGTCCCTTTTTGTAGAGTTAGAGTTTGTCTTATGACCAAAACCGACCCAGTATGGGTCACACCTATTACTAACAGTAACTCCTACTCCTCACTTTCTGTCACTTTTGCTTGATCAGTCTCGACGTCGAAACTTGACATTTACACGAAATGTGAAATGCACTCCCGTTTCTTTGCTCGACCACCTGATTATGTGATTCACTGGTTGACGATTTTTAGAAAGGTATTTAGGAGAACACTAGGTCATTGAGCATGTCTCGACGACGAAACTTGAATATTCTGCTAAATGTATAATGTCCTAGAGTTTCTTTACTCGGCAACCTCTTAGACAGTATTTGACATCTTGACAAGTGGTTCAAGCGCGCCGTCGAAATGCGGTAATTGAGCAAGCGATTCTGAAGCTCTTTCGATTGTCGATAAATGTCCCATCGCGCCGTCGAAATTCAACACGAATCTCATTCAAAGGCCGGTCCCTTTTTGTAGGAGGAAAAAACAGTTTTTCAGGGAACTGATCTCGACGACGAAACTTAATTGTTACACGATATGTGTTATGAAGCAGAGATGCTGTTTTATTTTACGACCACATTATTCCAAAATAATCTCTGCCCCAAACTATAGTAAAATCAACCCTTTCCGAACCTCTCGAAAAAAAAATCAAAAAAAACGTAACCTGTAGGAATCGTCGGCGTAAATAGTTGCAGATCGTCTTACAACTTACGTTCGCCGAGACTTACAACTTTTGAACGGTAAGATGATCTGGTTAGAAAACAGTTAGTCAGTCTATTGCGTATTATAAAGTGACCAGAAAAGGTAACTTGATTCAACCCCACCCTTGGGCGTGTGATATCTGGAGATGACCTTTGATTCAAGTGGTATATTGATTTTGGTTTACTTAAATACGTTTGATCAAGAGGGATTCGCGCAAGCGAGTCCCTTTTTTTGTTTCAAAAAGTGGATTCAGCTGTCAAGGAATTGACATACTTCCATATCAAGTTTTGGTAAGTCGTTGTATGTCGGCTAACCAAGATTTAATTTTAACTTGCATATACTAGCACTTTTGACTTTTCAATCTCCGCTTTTAGATAGGGGTTGCGTATCGCTTTTTGTTCCAATAGATCTATTGGGCGTCTTAATATCCTCTCTAACTGAAATTTCAAATCGAAATAGCTGTCTGAATAAGTCATCGGATCTAAATCATCAATCTCAACGACCAAATCAATGTCGCTTTCTTCTTTGAACTTATTCGTGGTGATCGAGCCAAAAGCAAATAGAGTTTTAACCTTGTTCTTCGTGCATAGTTTTGTGATTTGTTCAATCTGGGCCGTTAGTTCTTTCACGCTATTTCAAATTTACGAAATATGTCAGTAATACTTGTTTGCCAAATAATAATGAAACAACTCTTCCACATCAGCCTTCCATTTTAACGTTTATCAACACCCCTACTATTCCCATCTCTCCTCGCTTGTGTATCTTTGTTGCTCCTGACCCAATTCATAAAAAAAGCACTTCATGGAAAGTTGGCCTGATTGGTTGAAGCATACGATAGCTGTCCTACTGGGTGCGATTGCACTCGGACTGATGATTTGGCGATTGTCGCCTCTATTGTTTTTTAAATTTCAGGCCATTCATGCCGAAGGTCGCATCACCAATTGGATGAGCGTAAAGGTCAAAGGCATCAATTACTTTTACCCACTAGTCGAATTTCGTACGGAAGAAGGAACGGTCATCAGTTACCGCGCCGAAGAACGCTGTGAAAACCGACCGATGTATCCTGTGGGAACAAAAGTGGGGGTTCGCTATCTCAAGAAAGATCCCAAAAACGCCCGAACGACTTACCCAGAAGCCTAATCAATTAGCACTGTGCCAGTCAGAATCGTCTTCTGCTGAAAAGATTGAATTCAATAGGTCGCTAAAACCAAAGGACTTGTCGAGGATGTGCTTGCTGATAAGTGAATACTCGGCCAAGCCATGCAGCACGAATTCCATAAAAAGTGGTTTTTCGTCCTTCTCCAATCCCGGTAAATACTTGTCGACCAATTTTTCCAGTCCGCTTACACTTTGAAGTAATGTGGCGTACTGCTTGTTGCCTTCTTCGATTTCCAATCCCAGTTCGTGTGTGTTGAACCAACTGATAATGGGGTCGTACGGATTGGCGTCTTTCGATCGTTGGGCCGACTCCGGGTCGGGGAAGTAGGTTGGGAAAGTGGTGCGTATGGCCTGACCGATGAGTCGGATCGATACATTGTACGGACCTTCCTGCTCGCCTTCGTAGACCAGTTCCACTTTACCAGTGACCGACTGGATCATTCCCGACAGGTCGCCAATTCTCAATGTTGTCTTCTTTTCCTTGTTCAAGATCATGCGTCGCTCGGCCGTGCTCATGACATTCTCGAATCCTGAAATCGAGAGTCGCGCGCTCACCCCACTTTTGTTGTCGATGAATTCTGAATCGCGCGCTTCGAAAGAAATCTGCTCGATGAGGTTTTCCATTAACTCGGGAACAGTGATGCTCTTTTTCTGATCGGCCGAAACGAATGCCTCTTGTCTCGTAATCGCACGAGCAGTCTCAATTTCTTTTGGATAGTGCGTAAGGATCTGACTGCCCACTCGGTCCTTGAGTGGAGTGATGATCGAACCTCGGTTGGTGTAGTCTTCCGGATTGGCGGTAAAAACGAAGCGAATGTCAAGCGGTAAGCGCAACTTGAAACCTCGAATTTGTACGTCGCCTTCTTGAAGGATATTGAACAGACTCACCTGAATACGCGGTTGCAAATCGGGCAGCTCGTTGAGCACAAATATACAGCGGTGGCTTCGTGGAATCAATCCAAAGTGGATCACCCGCTCATCGGCATAATCCAAGTTCATGTTCGACGCCTTGATCGGGTCGACGTCTCCTATGAGGTCGGCAACCGATACGTCGGGAGTAGCCAATTTTTCCACGAATCGCTCGTCGCGGTGCATCCAGGAAACGGGTGTTTTATCACCAAGCTTGGCAATGAGTGCCTTGCTCTCGCTGGAAATCGGATTGAGCGGATCGTCGTTCAAATCGGATCCTTCGATGACAGGAATAAACTCGTCAAGCAGACCGATCATACTTCGCGCAATACGTGTTTTGGCTTGTCCGCGTAAACCCAACAAGTTCATATTATGCTGCGAAAGTATGGCGCGTTCGATATCCGGAACGACTGTGTCTTCAAAGCCCACAATTCCGTCGAAAGAAGGTTGGCCAGATTGCAGGCGTAAAATGAGATTTGAGCGAAGCTCTTCCCCAATAGTCCTGCTTGTATATCCCGACTTACGTAATTCGCCGAGCGTCTTTAGTTTAATCAAATCGTTGCTAGTCATGCCTAGAATTTTCTTCTTCTGTTTTTTTCAAAATCGTCGAACAGGGTATCTCCTAGTCCTTGTAATCCAGTATAAAATGCCTTGCCCTTGTTGGCTTCTGTGAAGTCTTCCACAAATTCTTGCAAGTAGGGATCGGAAGCAATCATAAAGGTCGTAATGCCAATTCCCGCCTTGCGGCAAGCGCGTGCCAG
>JADFAK010000088.1 GCA_015665315.1 Flavobacteriales bacterium
CGTCGCGTTCACTGTCGATGTCCCCTATTTTTAGATCGATCAATTCAGCTCTTCGCAGCCCAGCGGCGTACAGCAGTTGCATAATGCACAGGTGCTTGATGTTGGATGCGCGCGCAAGCATTGACTTTACCTCATTCACGCTCAATACTTCGGGGAGTTTTTCTTTTTTGCGCGGACGTTCAATGTGGTAAAAGCGGGAGGGCATATTGTGGACAACCTCGTAGTAGAATTTTATCGAATTGATCGCTTGGTTAATGTAGCTGTCCGACGATTTATTTTGGTGGAGATGAGTTAGGTACCGACGAATATCATTCTCGTCAAGCGCCATCAAATTGGGCTCGTCTTTGAAGTAGTGCATGAATCGCTCGAAACACGATGTGTAGATCTGCGCAGTTTTCAGACTGTACTTGCACAACTCCAGCTTCTGGAAATAGTCGTCTGGGCACTTGGGCCATCCATCCTTTCGCTCTTTGTTTCTCAGGTCATCTACGCACAAAGGTTCATTCCCTGCATATACCGGTTTGTTTGGAAAGAAGTACTTGCAGTTGATCCAGGCTACTCCCTTGAAGGTCTTGAAGATAGCATCCAGATGTTGCTTTTTGTTTGTCACTTTCATGAAACCCTCTTCAGTGGCTTCGCTCAACCCGGGCAAGGAGGCTGCCAAGGCACTCAACACTTTGTCGTGTTTGAATTCTATTCCTATGTATTTCTTGCCATCTGTCACAATGTGGCGTAGCGTTATTTGCCGAGAATCATGCATCTACAAAGTTTTTGTGCGAAAACAAAGTCATTTGCCGGCATGAGGCAAGTCTATCCGTAGATTTAAACGTTTAGTAGACGTTTAGCAGACGGTTATAAAGTCATCTTGTCGAATGGAAGAAAGAAAGTGCCTTAATTGTCAAGAAGTTTTGGAAGGGAGAGCCGATAAGAAATTTTGCACGCGTTATTGCAGGTCCTATTTCCACAATCAACTGGCTAAAAGCAAGGTGGATCGTCGATTCAAAGAAGTCGATGAACAATTGAGATTAAACCGCCGAATCCTGAAAAAGTACAATCGATCGGGAAAGTCCGTTGTGCGACAAGAAGAATTATTTGCCGAAGGCTTTAATCCACAAATATTCACAGGTTATTGGAAAAACCAGCAAGGAAATACGTATTTGTTCTGCTATGAATTTGGTTTTATGAACACGAGAGAAAACGATAAACCCAAATACGTTTTGATAGTATGGCAGTCCTACATGGCCTAATTACCCCCAATATATCCCTCAGTTCCATAGATGCCTGCACCTTATCCATTTATTAAACGACTATAAACGTTTATAAACGTATAATCAACGCCTCATGTCGCCAGGAAATAGATCTTTGCAGTAGGGCTTGAGGGGCAGGGGCGATTTTCACCATGAACCATGAACCATGAACCATGAACCATGAACCATGAACCATGAACCATGAACCATGAACCATGAACCATGAGCCATTAACCAATTCCGATTCCCCGTGCGCGATCAATAATTTCCCTTTCCCGATTTCAATTCCCCATCCAATCAATACTCCCACTTCTTCGTAAACGTATTGAAGAAGTTAAAGCCAATCTTACATGTGTAATTCGTACTGCTAAACGAATTGTCCGAAGTAACCGCATACACACTTATCCGGAAGAGCTGCTTCTTGATGCGTATCGCCTTCTCCAATCCCAAATAGGCCTCGAAATGGGCGAAGTCACTGTCGGGGATAAGGAGGGTGCCGGCGCCGGTGGCCAGACTTAACTTCAGATGCCGTATAAGTGGAACTTTATTCAACAAAGCTCCATCGAAGTGGTGAATGTAGTTGGCGCTAAAATATTCGTTGGGTGTGCTCATGGTCGGACCGAGCAACTGGAAGGAGTTTACGGGGTCTGAGAAGAAGTAGCGATCCGATCCACGGAAGTATTTCCATTCTAGGACACGCAGATTATTCTTATTGAGAAAACTGCCGGCCACCACTTGCCATTTTGAGTAACCAAATTGCCCCAAATTCCAGTGGTCGTGCATGCTTATTTCGAAGTAGTCGAAGTTGACTTCGCTGTTGAACAGACCGGGAATTCCTTTTCGGTAAATGGCGTTGATCTCAGGGTAATCTGAGCCGATAATCATCTTCTCTCGGCCGCGTTGCACGAATTTTTGTTTGAAGCGGTATTTCAACTCGAGCTTGATCTCGCTTTTGACGTAAGGATCGAAAACTAGAGGTGTGTTGAGCTCGCCAAACAAGTCGTTGGACCACTGCGTAATATCATTGGCGTTCAGCGGTGATTGGTGTGTGTACTCGAAGGTTAACTCAGCGAATAGTCCGTTGACGATCTCCATGCGCTGGGCTATGCTGGCCATGCGGGTTTTGGCGTAGTTGGACCGACTGAAGGTCTGCTCGATCGAGGCGTAGTTGTTAATTAAATCGTAGGTCTCACCCGCTCGGATGAAGGTGCGGACAAATTTTTCAGGGTAGTAAGTGAGTCCGACGCCCAACTTTCCTTTCACGTCCTTGTTTCGAAAACCGTAGTCGATGAATCCTTCGGTTTCGAGCAAGTAGTCGTTCTTGAATTCCTTGTTGAAATAGCCGGGGAGTTTGTGTCTATAACCACCAATTCCAAAAGGGTTGATCTGACTCAAAACGCCTTCCAAATAAAACTCAGTTCCCTTCTTGCTATTCTTTCTTCCAAATCCCACCAGCGGCGTCCACCAATCGATAATATTAAAGGCCGAATCCAACTTGTCGTAATACTCGTCGCTCGCATAATAGGCCGAAATACTATCGCTTTCCGAGATAAATTTCAACTCAGTTTCTTTGAGTACCAAGGGTCGGCGCTCGGCCCAAAAGCTGGAGTCACGGTCAAAGGCATCGGCGGTATATTCCTTGATTTCGGCATTGAAAAAACCACGGGCTAGGTCTGGTGTGAAATTGTAATTGTTGTGATCGACTCGGGTGTTTCCCAAGATGTCGTGTCTGCCGTCCTTGATCGTATAGGTAAGCTCTCTACGCACAGGTACCACTTGGTCGTTTTCATTGTGCATGTAGTTCTGGATCACCCGAAATTCCTTGCAAAAAATCAGTACGTCGGGATTGATAGATAGATCGACGGTAACCACGGCCCACGTCGAATCTTCCACAAATATTTTTCCCTTGAACAGCGCCCCCGACTTGAACAGTGGATTCACCTCAATTTCATACACACGCTTACCATCTTCCACAAAAGAACCCAAGTAATCGAAGCGATAACTGAGTCCGCCATTCGAAGCAAGCGGCGAGAGGAGCGGCTTTTGACTCACGGCCGGAAATTCAACTAGATTCTGGTAAAAATTCAAGTCGGCCTTGGAGAAATCTTCGAATAGAATGTACGGATTGTCGCTCTTGTGCGTAACGGGGGCAATGCTCGTTTTCCCAAATTCCATCCCCGATCCCATGTGCACCGATCTCCCAGGTTCCCCTTCGCCCGGCCTCTCGGCATAATCGTGATGCGCCGATACAATTTCCTTGTACCTATCTGGCGCGCGAAAGTATGTGGTACTTACCGTTTCAATCAGGTTGAGCTTCTCTTTCTTGAAATATCCCTGGATCGATTTATCCTTGGTCTCGAGCGAGTCGGCCTCTTCCAAGTCCTTTTTACTCGGTCGCATCAACTCTTTTTCGAGGGATGTTTTGAGGTAGGTTTCGCAGGAATATTCCGAGACACGATCCAAGTAATATTTGCGCTTGTCGCGGACATTCTCCATGATTTCCTTCGCCATGTCCTTTGTGTTGGCAACCACTTCGGCGGCAAAAAGGGTGTTGGTCTCCAAGGAAAGCGATAGGTCCATGCGGATCGGTTCTTTGGGCAGGATGGTGACTTCAAATTCCTGGTTGACGTACCCAATAAAGCTGAAAACGACGGTGTGCTTCCCCGATTCGAGTTCTAGGAAATAATAGCCTTTCTGGTCGGCCGAAACACCGCGCGTAGAATTTTTGACATACACGCTGGCGTAGGCGAGGGGAAGTCCTTTTTCATCGGTCAATTTGCCATGCACGTACTGCCCAGAAGCCATCGTCGCAACGATAAGTAGGATAAAAAGGCAGGTGTGTCTCAACAATTGTTGCATGCTTCTTACTGGCCGGTTCTAGGCTTTTTATTTGGTTGGCGCTACGCGCAAATGCGCTTCCTGGTTCAAAGAACAGGACGATTACGGCTTCACCAAAGTTACAACTGTCGTACGATTAGCGCTTTCCGAATATCGAACTGCCCAATCGAATCATATTGCTCCCTTGTTGAATGGCCAATCCGTAGTCGCCGCTCATGCCCATCGAAATGATATCAAAGGAGTCCTCATCCTTGAAAAATTCGGCTTTTAATCGGTCGCTGATTGATTTAAGTGATCCCAATTCCTTGAGGATGAGATCATCATCTTCGGTAAATGTAGCCATACCCATGACTCCCCGCACACGGATGTTCTGCATTTGCGCGTAGTCGCTAGATTTTAATAATGCCTGGGCCTCACTTTCACTCAAACCAAATTTCGTAGACTCGGAAGCAATGTGAAACTGCAACAGGCAGTCAATAACACGGTTGTGCTTGGCGGCTTGCTGGTTGATTTCGTGAAGTAATTTGAGGCTGTCTACACCGTGAACCAAGGACACAAAAGAGGCCATGTATTTCACCTTGTTGCTCTGCAAGTGACCGATCATGTGCCACTCGATATCCTTTGGAAGGGCCTCATGCTTGTCGCACATTTCCTGCACTCTATTCTCGCCAAAAATTCGCTGACCGGCATCGTAGGCTTCCTGGATGGCGCTGATAGGTTTGGTCTTCGAAACCGCTACCAAGGTGACATGTTCAGGAAGTTTTTTGCGCAGATTTTCGAGCTTGTTGGAAATGCTGTTCATGGGATGCGTTTAATTGTCCAATTCGTAAATCAAAACACCGCTGCGTAATTTTGGTTCGATCCAAGTCGTTTTTGGAGGCATGATATTTCCTGTGTCGGCGACTTCTTTGAGCTGATCGAATTCAACAGGGTACAAAGCAAAAGCCACTTCAAACATGCCCGAGTCCACAGCGTCTGAAAGTGCATGAAGTCCTTTTGTCCCATCCAGAAAAGAGATCCTTTCGTCGGTTTTTAAATCACTGATATCCAGCAAGGGACGCAAAACTTGGTCGGTCAATACAGAAGAGTCCAAGCGGCCTACAACGGAGTCGACTACAAATTCTGGTTTTACTTCCAGGCTATACCAGGCGCCATCCAAGTACATGCTGAAATTACCACGATGCGCGGGTTGGTGAATTCGTCCAGTTTTTTCGACTTCAAAGGATTCGGAAATTCGGGATAAAAATTCACTTTTACTCATGCCGTTCAATGAGTTCACGAGGCGATTGAAGTCATATATCTTGAGCTGACTTTGCGGTAGTAAAAGAGACATGAATTGATCCCAAGGTCCTCGTTTTCCATCTTTGTGCTTTGCCAATAAGGCGGAAGAGGCACTTCTGTGGTGTCCATCGGCGATATAAACGGCATTCACCGCGGCCATTTCGTTCGTGATGAGGGCTACTTGCTCAGGTTCATTCACCACCCACATTTCGTGAAGTACCATATCGGTAGTGGTAAACTCGTATTCAGGTCGTTCAAGTGTGATCCTGTCTATGGCTAAGTTTAAGCTATCTCGGTCCTCATACGCCAGCAAGACAGGCTCGGCATTGAAACCAGTGCGCTGTAAATATTCTACAAAGAGCTTTTCCCTTGACGTGATGGTTTGCTCATGAATTTTCACGTGGCCCTGCGTATAGTCATCAACTGCGACACCTGCAACGAGGCCCGTGAATATGGCCATGCCTTTTGTTTGCCGATATATATAAAATGATTCTTTTTCTTCTTGCCGTAGGAAACCCATTTCTTTGAAGTAGGTATATCCTTCTTTCACCAAATCGAACCGTGCGTCTCGGGACAGCGTTTTGCGCTGACCTTCATGGAGCTCGGGCTTGATCACGTGCAAGAAAGTATAGGGGTTGTAGTTCAGTCGCGCCTCCAACTCATTTTGGGAATAAGTAAGATAGGAGCGAGAACCAACCAAGCCCACTTTGTCTCGAGCAGGGCGAACGGCTTTGAAAGGTGAGATTTGAGCCATCGGCTTAGGCTTTTACGCCCATAACACGGATGATATTCTCAGCCAATTCAGTTCCAATACGATCTTGTGCCTCCAAAGTAGCTGCGCCAATATGCGGAGAAACACCTATGCCGTCGTGGTTAAGCAGGTTTTGCTTTGGAGTAGGTTCGTTTTCAAACACATCCAAAGCAGCGTAACGCACTTGTCCTGACTCAAGGGCGGCAAGCAAGGCATCCTCATCAATAACACCACCTCGCGCAGCATTGATCAATAGTACACCTTGTTTCATTTGAGCCAACTCTTTACTTCCAATAACGGCCGAGCCATCATTTTGCTTGGGCACGTGAATACTGATGCAATCACATGTTTTAATCAATTCCGAGAGTTCAACGTATGGAACGTTAACTTTCAAGGAGTGACCGGCGATATTCAATTCAATTGGATCGAAGTCGGCATGTAAATCGTTGGCTACAACATCCATCCCACATCCCAGGGCATAGGCAGCTGTGCTTCTTCCAATGCGTCCGAAACCAATGATGCCCAATTTTTTTCCTCGCAGCTCAATTCCTTTTCCGAACTTCTTCTTGAGGTTTTTAAACCCAGCGCCATCGGCACCAAACATTCTGCGGTTGGCATCGTGTAAACCACGTGCTCCGGCAAATAAATGTCCCATGACCATCTCTGCCACACTCTGTGACGAAGCTGCTGGCGTGTTAAATACATCAATGCCTTTCTCTCGACCATAGGCCACGTCGATATTGTCCATTCCGACGCCACCGCGGCCAACGAATTTCAAGTTCGGACAAGCGTCCATCATGTCGGCACGCACTTGGGTAGCGCTTCGCACCAGGATACCGCAATAGCCTCCGTCATTAAAGCCCTGGATCAATTGATCTTGTGGGATATGGTTGGTGTCTACTGTGAAACCGGCTGCTTCAAGAGCTTTGATTCCGGATTGGCTAATGCCATCGTTCGCAAGTACTTTCATGATAGATTTGAATCGTTTTGTTTATGCGTGTTTTGCTGCCAATTGGCGCATTACTTCTACTAGTTTTTCTACACTTTTCAATGGTAGAGCATTGTACATGCTCGCGCGGTATCCGCCAACTGAACGGTGCCCTTTGATGCCGCTTATTCCAGCTGCTTGCCACATGGCGTTGAATTCATCGGCTAGCGACTCATCTTTTAGACGGAAAGTGGCATTCATCGTTGACCGACTGTCCACTTGTGCGTGTCCTTCAAAGAGCGGGTTGCTGTCAATTTCGGCATAGATCGCTGCTGCTTTTGCATCGTTAATCTTCTCCATGGCTTCAACACCTCCCAAATTCTTCAACCATCGAAGCATCAACATGCTTGTGTAAATGGCGAAAACTGGAGGAGTATTCAACATCGAATCCTTATCGATGTGATTTTGAAGATTCAAGTATTTAGGGATGGTATTTCCTGATTTGCCGAGCAAGTCGTTGTTCACAATATAGACTACAGTTCCTGCAGGCCCCATGTTCTTTTGTGCTCCAGCATAGATCATAGCGTAATCGCTTACGTTGATTTTCTTGCTGAAAATGTCCGAACTCATATCACAGATAATCGGAACACTCGACGTAGGCAACGATTTGTGCTGCGTACCGAAGATGGTGTTATTAGATGTGTAGTGCAGGTAAGCAGCATCCGAAGGAACCTTGTATTCCGAAGGAATGTGGTCGTAGTTGCTATCTGCCGATGAGGCAATAACATCAACGTTTCCAAGCAATTTGGCTTCAGCAATGGCACCTTTTGCCCACGTACCAGTATTGAAGTATGCTGCCTTTCCACCTTGCGGGAGGAAATTATAAGCCGTCGTTAAAAAGCCTAACGAAGCACCGCCTTGTAAGAATAAAACACTGTAATTATCAGGAACTCCCAAAAGCTCTTTTACCAAGCCTCGAGCTTCTTCCATAATAGCAACAAACTCTTTGCTTCGATGTGAAATCTCGATCAGCGAAAGACCAATGTTGTCCAATTCAGTTACTGCTTTTGCCGCTTGAGCCAATACTTCTTGAGGTAGAATGCATGGTCCGGCTGAAAAATTGTGGATTTGTTTGTCCGACATGAGCTGTTTTTTTTGCCCCGCAAAATTCCGAATATTTTTTGTCTTTATAGGTGGTACTTGTCACCATTCGGAAAATTAATTTGCCCATTTCGCGGAAAGGGCGACTTTAATTCCCTTTTGCCAAGTCGGAGAGGGCTTGCAGACTGGTTTTCAGCACGAAACTGGATTTTAATGCCGACCAGTTTTTATCAAAATCGGCCACTTGAGTTCGGGCCGAGCTAATTATCGCAAGCTTGCGGTCTTCGAATTCAAAGTAGGTGAGGAGCACACCTAATTGAGCGGTGGTGATTTGATGTCCCTTGATGTAGGCTGTGACTGCCTTTTGCTTTTCAGATTCGAAGAACTCTTTGCCCAACTTGTTGAGTAGATTTTGAAACCCCGGATCTACTTTTTGAATCGGAGGTATGCTATCGACAAGAGAATCGGTCACATTGATAAGCTCTTCTTCTGCGATTATACTGGGTGAAAGCGAGGTGCGCGAGGATTCCAATAGAACCAAGGAGCCTTTGACTCGACGCAGATCGTATACGGTTAACATTTCTTCCTCGGGTTCAATCGTCGACGACAAGGTGAGGCCCGTGGAATCTAATTGGGCTATCTCGATCGATATGGAGGAATTTTGAGAAGTGAATTCGTAGGAAATCAAGGCCGAATCCGCGAGTATTTTTCCATCAACTTGTAAATAGAATGGAATGGACTCCGTCGAAAGAATACGGCATTCACGCATTTGCGCTTGCGCGTAAACCGAAAAAAGCAGAAAAGTAACTAGCGATAGGCCTCTCATAAACAGGATGCGAATTTACTAATGCAAATAGAAAAGATCGTGCCAAATTGATCACTATGTCTGAAATCAATCAAAGTTGTCGGCTTGACCCGCTCTAGCGACGCTTTTTCGCATTCATTTTTTTGTGGACCGTCCTTAGAATGGGGGCATTTGGGTACTTGCCCGCAAGCGTTTTTAAGATGTTGTCGCTCCCTTTTCCAAAAATCCAGGGAGATTGTACGGCGATAACGAGAATGGCTAGTGCGTTAAAGACTATGCCTATCAATAGGTTTATGACAAAATTCAATTCCGTCATTCCCAAGATCCACTGGGCCAGCAAGGAGGCAAACAATACGATGAGCCCGAGGATAAGTCCGGGAACCATTTTGCCCAGCATGGTGCTGAAGTCGGCGTCGATTAAACGCAAACTCAACCAGGTCATGACAATGAATTGTATTGTGATAGCTCCAACAATGGCCCAAGCTACTCCCGTCAGTCCGCCAGCCAACCCGAAGTAGGTGCCAGCGCAGACCAGAATAAGAAAGAAGAATTTGATGAGGCTTGCTCGATAAACGGCTTTGAGGGCACGTACGACGGCATCACTGAGTTTGATCAAGGAGCGAATAGCCACTCCAATGAATAGGATTTGAACGACTGGAATAGCGCTGAGGTACTGTTTGCCTAAAAAGAGCAATACAATTTCCTCGGTAAAGAAAACCATGAATACGCAGGCAGGAATAATCAGCAATGCTATAAAATAGGCTCCTCCGAAGAATGCTTTTTGCAATTTTTGTTTCTCGTCTTGGATCATGGATAATCCACTAAACATGACGCTGTCGGATAGTTTCCCCAATACGGTAATGGGCAATCCCATGAGCCAGACTGATCGATCGTAGACACCAGTGGCGGCCATTCTAGATTCTCCGCTAGTTCCCGCGCCTACATCAAAGAATTTGCCGACAATAAGCGTGTCGGCCTTCGTCGCCGCATAGTTGAACATATTGAACAGCGTGCTTCCTGCGCCGTAGCTCATCATTCCTTTGACGTCGGACCAATTCCATTTTGCCTTGAGGCTCACAGGATGTTGAATCCAAAATGCCACAGTCATAATGAGGTTTTGCGAGAGGAGGGCAAAAACGTAGGCCCAAATTTTATAGCCCATCATCGCCAAAGTGATGCCGATAACCAAGTTTCCAATCGTCATGGCGGTGGCCGAAGCGAAGAACAGTTTTTTGAACTGCATTTCCTTGATGATCAGAGATTTTGGAACAATGGACAGGGCGGAAATAAGAAAGCTCAATCCGATTACTTGCAGCACGGGCGTAAGCGGTGCGTGGTCCCAAAATTTCCCGGCAACGGGGGCGAGGAAGTAGAGCGAAACAGTGAAGGCAATCCCCAGGAGGAGGGAGATGAAAAAGGCCCCTGTGATTTGAGCGGGTGAGAGATCTTTGCGCTGAATGAGGGCGGGCCCTATGCCTATTTGCGAGAAAATCTCAATGAAGCCTACCAGCGCGAGGGCAATTCCCATCACACCCATATCGTCCTTGCTGAGCTGGCGAACCATCACCGCAATGAAAATTAGCTGCAGCGTGATTTGCGTGAGCACGTTGACTGATTGCCAGCCTAAGCTTGATATAAACTTCTTTTTGACGTTCAAGTTATCTGTAAAGATGGGAATTTAGGCTTCCTTCCGTTTGCATGCACAGCATTCGCGTGGATTTATCAACTAATCGAAGGTTGACGGCAAGGAGCAAAAAAAAGGTTGGCCTTGCTCATTCTGAAATGTAGCAATGGCCAACCAATAGTTCCTTCTCCAATCTTGATGGGTGATTAACGGGCGTAATTGACAGCTCGCTTTTCACGGATTAGCGTGATTTTCACTTGTCCTGGGTAAGTCATCTCGTTTTGGATACGCTGAGAAATCTCCAGCGACAGCTGATCGGCCTTTTCATCGCTCACTTTTTCGGCTTCTACCAATACACGTAGCTCACGACCTGCTTGGATGGCAAATGACTTGGTCACTCCAGGGTACTCCAAGGCAATGTTTTCCAAATCCTGTAGTCGCTTGATATACGATTCAACTACTTCTCTACGGGCACCAGGTCGCGCTCCGGAAATGGCATCACATACCTGAACCAAGGGAGAAATAAGCGTAGTCATTTCAATCTCGTCGTGGTGAGCTCCTACTGCGTTGCAGATATCTGCATTCTCGCCGTACTTTTCACAGAGCTTCATACCCAAAATTGCGTGAGGCAATTCATTCTCATCTTCAGGTACTTTACCAATATCGTGCAACAGTCCTGCTCGCTTGGCCAACTTCGGGTCAAGCCCTAGCTCTGCAGCCATGGTCGAACAAAGATTGGCAACTTCACGGGAGTGTTGCAGGAGGTTTTGTCCGTACGACGAACGGTACTTCATACGACCAACCATGCGCACAAGCGCCGAGTTCAAGCCGTGAATTCCAAGATCGATACAGGTACGCTTTCCAACTTCCTGAATTTCTTCTTCAATGCTCTTCGTTACTTTGGCTACGATCTCCTCGATACGCGCTGGGTGAATTCTTCCATCGGTCACCAATTGGTGCAATGCAAGTCGAGCGATTTCTCGTCGGACAGGATCGAAGCATGAAAGGATAATCGCTTCGGGTGTATCATCCACTACGATCTCAACGCCCGTCGCCGCTTCCAACGCACGAATGTTACGTCCTTCTCGACCAATGATTCGGCCTTTGATGTCGTCATTCTCAATGTTAAACACCGAAACCGAGTTCTCAATCGCCTCTTCCGTCGCAATTCGCTGGATAGACTGGATAACAATCTTCTTCGCCTCTTGGTTGGCTTTGAGACGAGCCTCGTCAACAATAGCCTGTAATTCATGTGCCGAAGATGCGCGTGTTGCCTCTTTCAATTGTTCTGTAAGCTGCTTCTTTGCTTCCTCTGCACTAATTCCTGAAATCTCCTCCAAAAGAGCGACTGCCTTATGGTGGTTTTTATCGAGTGCCGACTGCTTTTTCTCTAGTACTTCAGTCTGCTTCTCCAAGTTCTTGCGCATGTTCTCAAGCTCTTTGTCCTTTCGGTTGGCCTGCTCAACTTTCTTGCTCAAGGTGCTTTGCATTTGGTTCAGCTTGTTTTCTTGCTGACCAATTTTCTGGTTGCGTTCCTTGGTTTTTGCTTCGTGTTGTTCCTTCATTTCGAGGAACTTCTCCTTGGCTTGCAGAATCTTTTTCTGCTTTAGCGTCTCGGCCTTTTCTTCGGCGTCTTTGATTAAATCGTTTTTCTTTTTTGTGAGAAGGCTGTTTAATACGAAGTATCCTATACCGACACCCAATACCAAGCCTGCAATCCCCACAATAATTGTCATTAATTCCATGACGAATAAGTGTTAAATTAATAGCTCATCTCCTCTCTTTTTCAAGAAAGGATGCTCTGAAAGAAGCGGGGATTATGACAAATGCTTATCCAACTCAGCAACAACCTCCAGCAATGCACTAGAAATCTCCTCTTGGTTGTTGTTATCCTTTTCGCTCGGCTTTTCTTTGACCGTTGCCAATTGCAAGGCGGTCATCGCCAGTAGGTCCTGCTTGTCCTTTACTGCATAGTTTTGTTGAAACAGCTTTATGCTATCCTCAATCCGCTTGGCGGCGAGACGCACTGATTCTTCTTCCTCCCGATTGATAGTCAGGGGATAAACTCTTCCTGCAATAGTTACTTTAATGGACAGGTCACTCATTTAACCAGTACCTCTATTTATTTAAAAGCGCAATGCACTTGTCAATTTCCTTTACTAATTCATTGATGCGTTTCTTAGCTTCCGTCGACTTTTCTCCGGATTCGCCCAATGATTTAGCCATCTTCAGAACGTTGTTCTTGTCCTTCAACTCTTCAAATTGCTTCTGTCGGTCGTCAAGTTTCGACTGCAAGTCTGCATTCTCCTCCTCAAGTTTTTTCAACTTGTGGGTCAACTCTATCTTCTGAGTTCCAAGGAGTTCAGCCTTGTTTCTTATGGTCTGTATTATCGACGCAACCTCGCTCATGTGTGCTGAAAGTAAGTTCAACAAAGTTAACAAGGTAATCAACCCACACAATAGCGAATACTTATTTCCTTTAAACATTGTCACGATTAATATGTGTAAAAAGATCTTTTGACGGGTTCAATGCAAAACATGAATGCGCCAACTTCGTTATCTGGTGTACACTGCAATGCGAAATAGATTTTTTTCCCTCGTCCTTTTATTCTTCTTGATGGCCCCAAATATTTGTTGGGCCCAAGATGATTCCATCTCCTGGCACCCGCCGCTGGATATTCCGATTTACTTGTCTGGGAATTTTGGCGAACTGCGAAGAAATCATTTCCATTCTGGTCTGGATATGAAGACCGAAGGAAGAGAAGGTTTGCCCATTCGAGCGGCTGAAGAAGGCTTCATTTCAAGGATAAACGTGAGTCCGTATGGCTATGGATTTGCCCTTTATGTCCAGCATCCCAATGGATATACCACGGTGTACGGTCACATGCAATCTTACAACAAAGAGATCACCGAATTCACCAAAAATGCCCAGTATGATCTCGAAAAATTCACGGTCGATTTGTATCCGGGTCCAGGCCAACTTCCGGTGGAAAAAGGTGAGCTTTTAGGGTTGAGTGGGAATTCAGGCAGCTCGGGCGGACCGCACCTCCATTTCGAAATTCGTGAGACGGAAACCGAATTCCCGGTAAATCCACTTTTGTTCAACCTGGAAGTAAAGGACGATGTGCCCCCTCAAATCAAAGAGGTGATGATTATTCCTTTGAACGACTCAAGTTGGGTGAACGGCACGGGCGATGCTGCGCGAGAGTCAGTGCGTGGCGGGTCTGGAAAGTTTAGCCTATCGGCAAATGCTGTTTCGGCCGTCGGTGAGATCGGTTTGGCCATAGATGTCATCGACAAACTAAATGGTTTTCCCAATAAATGTGGGGTGTATACGATCAAGTTGTACGCCAATGAGGAACTCATCTTCGAGCAAATAATGGACAAGTTGTGCTTCGATACCAAGAGATATATCAACGCTCATACGGTCTATCCAGTCAATAAATCACATCGCAAGGATTTCCAGCGCAACTACCTTTTGGCCAACAATGGGCTCGATATTTATGGAGTTATCCGCAATGGAGGTAAATTGAATGTGGGCGCAGGCGCGCAAATGAATATGCGTTACGAAATAACGGATGTTGCCGGCAATCTGTCGGTTCTGGACTTTATGTTGGTGGGCGAATCACCTCCCGCAACGATTTCGGCAAGAAAAGAGAATAAAGGCGAATTGATGCGCTACGATACGGTCAACGCCTTTCGATCGGAACGCTGCACAGTGTATTTGCCCGAAGGTCGGCTCTATGAAGATTTTTATTTCGAACACACCGAGTCCAAGGGGCCGGCAGAGGCGATTGGATTGGTGCACGCGATTGGCGATACCGATGTACCCGTTCACAACGAATTTGTGTTGAAGATTCGCACTGGGGAGATTCCGGTCGACAAACAAGCATTTGCCCTCGTGGCTAGTTACAATCCAAAAAATGGAAAACTACGGTCGCAAGGTGGGAAGTACAAAATGGGGTGGATGGAAACGCGGGTGAATAGTTTTGGCAGTTATTGTGTGGTCTATGATTCGATTCCGCCCGTGATTCGGAATAGTACTTTGCGGACTTCCATGCAGGGGAAATCGTCGTTTTCTGTGACGATTACAGACAACTTGTCGGGCATTGAAAGCTATAGTGCAACGGTGAATGGCCAATGGATTTTAGGTGTGTACGATCCCAAAAAGGCACGTGTGGTATTTGAATTGGACAAGGCGCGAATTACACCGAGTAAAGATTACAAAGCAGTTGTCCGAGTTGCCGATGAGCGGGGCAATGAAGCGGTGTATGAATCTACTTTTACGTGGTGATTAATTGCGCACTTTGTTGGTACGGCCTTTCTTGGTCAGACTGTAATAATCAATAAAGTAGAGGGCTTTGATCGAGAAGCTATTGACCTGAGGCTGATCCAAGGTACGCTCGAAATCTCTTCCCCAGTTTTCAGGAATCGACTCAGAGAAATCTAGAATGGAGTTTTTCCAAACGACACTAAGCTGACTGCCCGGAGCAAATACCCATGTATAAACCATGTCGATATTGAAGGCGTTGAAGCTTTTGTCGTATTCGGAATTTCCCTGGTCATCAATGGCATTGAACTCGGTGTCGTACAGGTAGCCGTCTTCTCCTAGCAAGTGGAATTTCTTGATGTCGACCGTGCTCCAATAATGGCGCAAGCGGAAAGTTAATCCCATGCGGTTGGTAAAAATGTAGTTGGCTGAGAGCACGTTGGTGATCGTGTTTACGTCACGCGAACTGAACACAATATCGCCGTCTTCGAGGTTCTCGGTATCGTCGGCATGCAGTGCCCACCCTTGGTCGTTAAATCGATCGCCCATGCTCCACACGTAAGTAAACATGAGTTTGTCGCTGGCACGGAAACGCGGAGCAATCCGGTAATAGGTCGAGTACATGCCCGGTCGGAGACGCTTACCGGCATCTACGTTGACATCGATCGCAAATCGCTTTCGGTAGTCCGTTGAAAACCACAACGTTCCGCCGTAATTCTCAGGAATGATAAAATCCCTTCCGTCGACTCGAGGCTCGAAGTAATCGTGCCCTTCGCTTGGGTTTACTTCAAAGTTGGCTCCGAAGGTGAAGAATTGGCGCGTGTTGACGCCCACATTTCCATCTATTCCCCATCCTGTGTAAACCGCAGGATCTTGCAAGCCGCCATACCAAATATTCAGGTTACTCCACAAGTTGTTGAAGGCACCAAACGGCTCGTAAATATTGTATGAAAGCCACCCGTAACCAACCATTTCATTGGCATTATAAAGAAAGCCGAGATCGTTGGGGTCGTAATACTTGCTTTCGACCGATCCACCTATTCCGCCAATGAGTTGTCCGCTGGTCTTGCTAAGGTCCAAGGAATAGGCGTACCCATCATCCGAAACATTGTCGCCCCAGTTGAATTTTTTGCTGTACTTGGCATTTCCTGAGATTTCAAATTTGTTTCCCTTGTCTCGGACACTAAATTCGGCGGCCGTTACATTGGCGTCATATGTTGAGCCATTCCGGAGAACATTGGTATTGATCAAAGTCACATAGGAGTTGTTCTTCAAGTTTTGGTCCAAGGTGATAATGTTGTAGTTGGTGAGCGGCGACACGTGTACCTCTCGCTCATCCCCCGTTATCGTATCCCGGATGGTAGCATACTCATTCCCCGTTACTCCATTGAAGATGCCAATTCCCAGTCCGCTCTTCGTCCTACCAGAGATCTTTGTCGCGTTGAGCAGTTGAGAAGCACTCGGATTGGCCGTGACGACTTCGTTGCTGTCCAGGTTGTCCCACGCTTTGTCGTAGTTGATCGGAATACCGCCCACACGCCGGGAGTAGAAAATATCGGCTTTATTGAAGAGCTCGGTCCCTTCGGTAAAAAAGGCCCGGTTCTCATTGAAACGCACTTCAAAAGGGGAGAGGTTGAGGACTTGGTTGTCGCTTTGCACTTGTCCGAAATCGGGAATCAAAGTCATGTCCAAAGTAAACGCGTCACTCAAGCCAATTTTCACATCCATTCCGGCATTGTAGGACAAAGATGTAGAACTTTCCCCATTGGCTCCTTTGGCAATTTCGGCGTAACCAGAGGCATAAGGGTAGAAGAAAATTCTGGCCGGAGGAGCTATGTTTTCGAGTCCGTTAAGCTGACCGCTTTGATTGATAAAACCTTGCTGGGCTGGATCAACGTGTTGCCAAAAGCTTTGTTCGCGATGACGTCTGATGGTCCGCATAAAATTAATATCCCACGACTGAATCTCTTTTTTCGGGAATCTCAAAGCGCTATACGGGATTTTCATTTCGGCGACCCAGCCGGTTTCGGTAATCTGGGTATTGCATTGCCACACTGCGTTCCAATTGGTGTCTTCGCCGAAGGTAGAAACCTGTGCGTCGAATTGCACTCCATCGGGCGTTGTGATAAATTCAAAGCCGTTTATACCATCTTGAAAGCAGCTAAACCAAAGTCCAAAGAAGTCGGTGTTGTCCAATTGGTCCCTTTCCGACATCTGGTGCAAAATACTGTCGGGGGCGGTGTCGTGCATGATGGCGCCAATGTATATGGCCTCGTCGTCATAGATAACACGAATTTCTGTTTTTTGCGAAGCCGGACTGCCAGGATGTGGACGGGTTTGGGTGAAGTCGGAGACCATTTCTGCCGTCGCCCAAGCGGCGTCATCGAGTACACCATCAATCTTAGGCGTCTCTACAATACGTGTAGCCGTAATGCTTCTCTTAACAACGTCGGTTGAAAAAGAAACAAGGGGTAAAATAATTAGAAGGAGGGTTAAAGCTCTTCTCATTGGTCTTGGTGTGGCGGTTGGCCGAAAATTAAAACTATTGCACGGTAGCTGCAACGACTCGGTGTTAAGGTCTGTTAAGCTATCCCACTTCCGTTTAAAACTTAATAGAGCAAAGAAGGAAACAGTTCTTACTTTTGGCAAAAATCAAAATAGGCTATGCGCGTTCTTATTACTTTTCTTACTTGTATGACACTGATTTCTTTCCAGTGCTGCAAATCGAGTAAAAAAACTGCAGATATTTCTGTTCCCGGATCAATAAATGTCCTCTTTTACAATGTTGAAAACCTGTTCGATATCATCGACGATCCCAATACCTTCGATGAGGATTTTACGCCGACAGGTAAACTGGCCTGGGATCAGGAAAGATACGACGTAAAGATTCAAAACTTGAGCAAAGTAATGACCATCGATGGCACTTTGATGCCCGATTTAGTGGGTTTGTGCGAAGTGGAGAATAGGGCAGTTGTTGAAGACTTGATGGCAGCCGCTGCATTCAAAGGGATCAAGTACGATGTGATTCATAAGGACAGTCCGGACGGAAGAGGTATTGACGTTGCTCTAGCGTACAATCCGACCAAGCTGAAGGTGGAAGAAGTGGCTTACATTGAATCGAAACTACCCGTGGGCGATCGTCCGAATACACGTTTAGCCATGCATGCAATCGGCATATCTGGAGGTGATACGATTCACATTTTTGTGAACCATTGGCCGTCTCGCACGGGCGGACAAGAGACTTCGGAGCCGAACAGACTTACCGTCGCGCACAACGTGAGGGCAGAAATCGACAAGGTATTGGCGGCCGACCGTGATGCGAAAATTCTCATGATGGGAGATTTCAACGATTATCCGAACAATCAGAGTTTGAGTTACGTCCTAGACGCCAAAAAAGACGATGCTGGTACGCTCATCAATATGATGTGGGACATGAATAAAATGGGCATCGGCACCTATAATTACAAAGGTGACTGGGGAACATTGGATCAGTTCATCGTTTCTCCATCACTCGTTGATCCTGGCACAGGCTACACGGTGAAAAACGACGAAGCCATCATCATCAAAGAAGAGTGGATGATGTACACCAACAAGGAAGGAGAGGCCTATCCGAATCGCACCTACGGCGGAAAGAACTACTATGGTGGGTATAGTGATCACTTGCCAATTAGGTTGGTTTTGGATTATGTGGGGGAGTAAGTTTCTAAGGGATCATGAGCTTTTCTAAAAGCTCAACTAGGATTTATGATTTTTTAATATGCCGAGACAGGTGTTTCCGTATCTTTCGAGATAAGATCACACACCATGAAAAAGAAAAGCAATCCCCGAAGAGAATTTCTCAAAAAATCAGTCCTTGGAGGTATCTCCCTTGCTGCCGTACCTTTGTTAGGTAAGGCCTCATTTCGGGAATTAAATAGCAGGGAGGCAGATTGCAATCCCGCGACCTTGGACTATTATGGAGAAGGTCCATTTTATACGATCAATGCGCCAGACTTGGTTGGCAATGTATTGGCTGCTGAAACTGAAGTTGGAACGCGGCTGACAATTTCCGGAACGGTAACCAACCTCGACTGTTCCGAGATTATTCCAAATACGGAAATTGATCTTTGGCATGCCGATGATGCTGGAGCTTACGACAATGGAGGATACAATTTGCGTGGAAAGATCTACTCCGACTCAAATGGTAATTACTCATTTGAAACCATTCTTCCGGGAAAGTATTTGAATGGATCGGCTTACCGACCTAGCCATATTCATGTAAAAGTCACCCCTCCTGGATCTCCTACACTTACAACCCAAATATATTTCGAGGGAGATACTGACATCCCTGCCGACGCGGCAGCTTCAATAAACTCGGGCACTTACGATGCTTCCAACCGGATTGTATCACTGACTACCAATGCCGATGGATCGCTGCAAGGAACATGGGACATTGCTGTTGAAGGCGATGGAATTAGTGCGATTGAGTCATTGCATACTGAGCGAGGAATGATTTACTCCCTTTCACCGAATCCTTTTGTAGACAAACTCACGATTTACTTTGGATTGTTTCGCGACGCTAAAGTTTCCATCCAAATTATGGATGTGAACGGAATGGTAGTTGACCAACTTTCGCAGGGCAGTCTAAAATCGGGCAAGCATACCGTAGTTTGGGAAGCCCCATCACAGCTGTCTGTTGGGATCTACTGGATTGTTCTCACTGTCAACGAAATGCAAGTGCATAGCGAAAAAGTAATGCGACAAAGTTTTTCGGTCTATGAATAAGTCTGTAGGCAGTCACGACTTCAATTTTCGTTAGGCATCTTGATCGACTAGTAGAGTTTGGTCAATAAAGTGTGTCAATCAAAAATCACGTCAATTATTACCAATCAAGACTTTCATCTCCCATCGATTTTAGTAATTTGCGTCAGCAATAAGTGACTTAACACAATCACTTGCGTCACAACCACGAAGCCTCAACCAATGAGGCCCGTATTTATTTTTTGAAAACTATTTATCACATGCTCGATCAAATTCTTGGCGGACTAAAAGGCAACCTCGGTGATGTCTTGTCGCAAAATAACTTGTCTGCGGACAAACTCGATGACCTAGTTGGACTAACAGGTGAGTCAATTACAGAAACTGCAGGAAGCGAAGTAGCTTCTGGAAACATGAGTGGAATCATGGACCTTCTAAAGGGAAATGGCGACACAGGTTCTTCTAACCCAATCGTTTCAAACATCATTACTAGCCTCGTTGGCAAGGTGACTTCTTCGTTCGGATTGAGCGAAGGTGCAGCTAGCGGAATAGCTTCTTCGGTAATTCCTATGGCTATTAACGCGATTTCTAGTAAATTTAACTCCGAAGGAGGAGACGAGTCGGCACTTACTTCAATCCTAGGCCTCGGTGGAGGTGATATGATGGGTAAAGCCAAAGACCTTCTCGGCGGATTTTTCAAATAAGAATTTCATTATAGAATCAAATAAATAAAGCCATGTTCGAAATTTTCAAAAGCGATAAGAGCGGAGATTATTATTTCCGTCTAAAAGCAGGAAACGGTGAGCCAATTCTCTCAAGCCAAGGCTATTCTTCTAAGTCGGCGTGCGAGAATGGTGTGAAATCCGTTGCAACAAACGCAGGTGACGATGCTCGTTACGAAATAAGTGAGGCCAAAGATGGTCGTAAGTTTTTCAACCTCAAAGCTAAAAACGGTCAAGTGATCGCGAAGAGCCAAATGTACAAGTCTGATTCAGGCCTCAAAGGTGGAATCGCTTCTGTAAAGAAAAATGCACTTAGCGACAAGATCAAAGATCTTAGTGAATAAGCTAAATCGCATGACAGTATTGAGGGCTGCTTCTTTTGAAGTGGCCCTTTTTGTTGATAGAGCAAGAGGAAGATCAAGAGGAAGAGTAAGAGAAAAGAGGAAGAGATAAGTGGTCCTTCGTTGGAATTTAAATTTTCAGTTTGCGTCTCGGAATATTTTAGCACAAGGCAAATGACTAAAGACTCGTTCTCATTCTCGTTCTCGTTCTCGCCCTGACTTTGGCGCTCGTTCTGGCCTTCATGTTCTGCATCGCTTAAACAGAGGAAGAGGAAGAGATAAGAGGAAGAGATAAGTGGTCCTTTGTTTGCATTTGAAATTTTCAGTTTGCGTCTCGGAATTTTTTAGCACAAGGCAAATGACTAAATACTCCTTCTCATTCTCGTTCTCGTTCTCGCCCTGACTTTGGCGCTCGATCTGGCCTTCATGTTCTGCATAGATTTAAATAGAGGAAGAGGAAGAGAAAAGAGGAAGAGATAAGTGGTCCTTCGTTGGAATTTAAATTTTCAGTTTGCGTCTCGGAATATTTTAGCACAAGGCAAATGACTAAAAACTCGTTCTCGCTCTCGCTCTGACTTTGGCTCTCGTTCTCGTTCCCGCACTCGCACTCGCACTCGCACTCGTTCACGTTCTGGCCTTCAAGTTCTCGATAGCTTCGAATAGAGGAAGAGCAAGAGATAGGTGGCTTTTTTCCTTGTTGAAACTAAAGCCGTTCAAGAGGGGGGACTTATCTCTTCCTCTTGAAACTTCCTCTTATCTCTGCGAAGCGCAAGCGAAGCCCAAGTCCTAATCGACTAAAACATAAGAATCACGAATGCGTTCGACAATTGATTTTCGTCTTTTAGCTAGAAGTTGGTAAAAAGGAAAAATCTTCCACTTATCTACGAGACCCAAAAGTCTTCCTTTGATGCTTGTCGCTTCTATGTAGTCAATAGAAGACTTGAATTCGGCGGTGTGAACGATAGAAGGTGCAGCACAACGCACCCGATGAATCACTCCGTTTTCGACAAAATGTCCCCAAGCGTCGGCCGTTGCGCGAACCGTGCTGGTGTAATGGGCAAATTTCTGTGCGCTTGCCTTAGTCAGCATGTAGGCCGCTGCGGTGGTGGGAGCATTGGGTTTTACGGATTCATAGAGGCCGTACCCATCAAATCTTTTGCTCCCCGATTTTCGCAATTCACAAGGCTCGAAGCTCACAAAGTGCAATAGCACCACTTCACCATCTCGGATTTCCTTGGAAAGTTCCTCGACTTGAGCCACAAGTTGAGGAGATAAAATAGTGTCATCCTCAAGAAAGAGAGCTACTTCATGTTGTGATTGTGAGAATTCCCCGTAAGCTTTGCTGTGCGATAGGGCACAGGCGATAGCACCGGGAGATAACCACGACGGACTCCGCTTCACAGCTGCTGCGTCTGATCTTTCCTCAATCTCTTTTGCCGACATCTCACGGGCGTCAACTGCTTTTATAAAGGTCGCTTCGATGTTGTACTTCGCCAATTGGGCTTCCATGAAACGCTTGCGCCTTGTTTCTCGGGCGAGGTTGATAATGTAAATAGGTATGGTCGTAGAATTGCTCATGACCACAATTGCTGGGTGTCTGGAATGTGACCAAAAATCTTCGTTGAAAGTTCAATGAGCTCTTGGTCTTGGAATATTGCTCGATATACTTCTTCGTGCGCAACGTTTTTCCAACGTTCTAGGACTTTTAAACTTGTTCCCGCTCCATCTTTGTCCTGTGCTTCAAACGAACTGCCACCTCCGTGTTCTGGGACTTTGTCGAGTACCCCTGCTTTGTAAGTCAGACCCATTTGCGCAGCTAAATCTTTTCTATAATCCTCATCCCCAAACCACTGATTGTAATTGATGTTGACACGGTTTCGGTGTGGGGGCGAACTGCTTTTCAAAAAGTCCTTGGCGACTTCCTTCCACAGTCCAACAATACGGTCGCGGTAATCCTGGTCGGTGCGAAAAGCTTCTCCCTGTGGGTCCTTCCACACGTAGCGACTGGCAAACAAATTGAAAGGATCTCGAATGAGTAGAAGATCAGTCTGCCTGGCGCTGGGCCCTGCCAACTTTACCTCTTGATCGACCATAGTAATAAAAATGCTACTTGGCGTTTTATCCTCGTACGTGTGCAATAGATATCGTGTGTTGCCTACTCCCTTTTCGAAGGTGCGTATCGGAGCTTTGAGCAATGGCGTGTCAAGAGGGAGGTCGTTGCAGAAAAAGCAGTGCCCTTCCATCAAACTGATGACCCATTGCAGAATAGCGTGGTTGCCTGTGCGGCGCATGCCTACAACTCGAAATTCGTGTTTTTGCGGATTGTCGATGAATTTCTGGAGCAAGGCATCGTAATAGCGTGCAGCCACCCACCATTTTATAGGTCGGATTACGGGGTTGGAATTACTGAAATCGCGCAGACTTTTCACTAGAGCGAAAATAGGCTTTCTAGTTAAGTTTACCCGTGGTTGAGGCATGAAGTAGTAGGAAATAGGCACATCTTGACCGATCTCATCCCATTAAGCAAGCTAGTTTTATACATTTGCACCCCTGCCATTTGGCCGCAGGCTTAATTTTGATAATCAATACCAATACATTCAACCATGAGTGAACAAGTAAGAAACCTAGAACCAAAAGCATTGTGGAACCACTTTGCCGATCTCAACGCAGTCCCTCGTCCGTCAAAAAAGGAAGAGCGCGTCATCGAATTTGCCAAGTCATTCGGAGAGTCCTTGGGTTTTGAAACCATGGTCGATGGCGTTGGAAACGTGATCATCAAAAAACCTGCAACTCCAGGAATGGAAGATCGTGTAACGGTTGTGCTCCAGAGTCACTTGGACATGGTTCACCAAAAGAACAACGACACCGTATTTGATTTTGACAAAGAGGGAATCCGCATGATTGTGGATGGCGACTGGGTGAAAGCAGATGGTACTACACTTGGATCGGATAACGGAATCGGAGTAGCCGCAATCATGGCCTTGCTCGCTTCAACCGATATTCCCCACCCAGCTTTGGAAGCTCTTTTTACGATCGACGAAGAGACGGGAATGACAGGAGCTGCCGGACTTGTTGGCGGATTGCTAGATGCGAAGATCATGTTGAATCTAGATACTGAAGACGACGACGAGTTAACGATTGGCTGTGCGGGCGGAATCGATGTGACGGCAACGATTGCATACAAAGAAGAAGCTACTCCTGCGAATTCTGTGGGTCTAAGCTTGAAAGTAAACGGACTTTCTGGAGGTCATTCTGGAATGGACATCAACAAGGGACTGGGCAATGCCAACAAATTGATGAACCGTATTTTGTACAAAGCCATAGATCGTTTCGGCGTGCGTATTCATTCAATCGACGGAGGAAGTCTAAGAAATGCAATTCCACGTGAATCAGTGGCGATTATTACTGTGCCTTCGGCAAATAAGTCGGCTTTTGACGAATATGTATGCGAACTGGCCGGTGCCCTCAACAACGAACACGGAACAACTGATCCTAATTTGAAAGTTGAACTAGTAACGGTAGACACTCCTGCGACAGTAGCCGATGCCGATTTCCAACGAGGATTAATCAATGCCGTGTATGCTTGTCCGAATGGTATCTACCGAATGAGTCCTGATATTGCAGGCTTGGTGCAAACTTCCAACAATGTTGCTCGTGTTGAAGTGAAAGGGGGCAAGGCAACAGTGATGTGTTTGACACGTAGTTCGGTGGAAACGGAGAAAATTGACCTAGCCCACGCCATTGAAGGATGCTTCAATCAAATAGGTGCTACAGTAGTGTTGGACGGAGATTATCCAGGATGGCAACCACTTCCTGGTTCGGACATTGTCAAGTTGATGAGCGCCTTGTACGAGGAGCGATTCAATGAGCCAGCCAATGTGAACGCCTGTCATGCCGGATTGGAATGTGGTATTCTAGGAACGCACTATCCGGAAATGGAAATGATTTCTTTCGGACCAAATATTCGAGGTGCACACTCTCCAGATGAGAAGTGTCAAATAAGTTCAGTTCAGAAATTCTGGGGATTCTTGTTGGAGACTTTGGTGCGCATTCCAAAGGCTTAAAATTACTTCTTAGAAATAGAACGGATGGAAAGTAAACTGTCCGTTATCGTCAACTTCCAACGTGGGAGATGGGATTTTTATGAACCCGATTACGCCAAAGACTGTTTTAAGAAACTTGGATTTGACGGGGATTCGCGTGAGATCGATGTCCAATGACAAGAGGTATTGTCGGCGGCGATCAAAATTCACATCGGGGTGAAGAGCTACGATTTCCGCGGGATTATCGTGCCCTCCTATCATCCCTTCACCGCTATAACCGAAGGCAATGTTTACCCAACCAGGGAATGCATTTGCCTTGTGCATAAAGCTTTTTAAATTCAATGATGCCCAGTAGGACTGACCGTTGTAATCTTTGAGGAGCTTGCTGGAGAAGCTATCCCCGAGGAGGTCGGGACGGTATTGGGCGTAGTTGGATGGGGTGGACGAGAATTTGAGTTTTATACGCTGCTCGCCCCATGCTAAATCTTGGGAAATGAAGATGGCCGAGCCCAGAACATTGGAACCTGCGTCGCCCCAACTGAAGCCCCATCCACGCGAGAACCCATCCATTACTTCTATGCCCGTTTGATAGAATAAGCCGGTCAATCCACCTACCCATCGCGACGTACGTTTATCGGTGCCAGCCCAGCGCAACGCATCGCAACTTATCATGCCCAAATGGTAAGCAGTCATGGTATGTCCGACCTTATCCATCTGCAGCCATTCCCCGTTATCATTGAATGTGTGGAATTTTCCAGTGTTGAAATCATTGTACCAAGCCATGTAAAGTCCTGCGTAAGAACCAACTCCTGTAAAAATTCCCGAACCAATGAGCACTGGTTTACGTAGAGGGTGTTGAGTAGCAATTGAATCTGGACCCAGCGAGCCTTGTCCGATCAAATTTGATTGTAGGACGATGCACAGACTTGCTGTCAGCATAATTCTGAAACCTGATTTCCAGTAGGTTAGGGAGAAGGGATCCATGTATATTCGTCAGATACAATTTGCACTTGCAGGCGAAGTTACGTGAATCGTAGCCATTTACCTGTGAATACCCGATCAGAATGAATGCAATGTTATCTCGTACTACGAATTCCAGGAATGGCATCCGATTTTATCGTTTGATGGCCTTGATTGGCATTTGTACTTCTATTTTTTACGGTCTGGTTTTTCTCGTGATATACTCAGAGGGAAATGAGATGATATGGGATCGTGTGGTGGTTCTTTTCATTTGCGTTGTAGGTTACCTCATGACTTTTTCGAAGAAAATAGATCCTCGAATAATTTATACCTATTCCTACTGTCTCTTCTATGTTTTTACGGCTCAAGTCGTCTTTTCGGCAGCTCAAAACTCCTTTCAGTTCACGTATTTGGTTGCGCTCATCCTGGTGATGCAGGCCCTTTCGATTTCATTTAGAAAAATTGGACAAGCGGCTGCTTATTTGACCTATGTATGCCTTGCAAGCGGCGGTTTTCTGCTTTTCTATCCATCGACACAAGTGAGTGGGTTTTTTGTCTTTATGACATTGATAACCAGTTCTTTGTTGCTCATGATTACCGTTCGAATAAAAGGGAGGTTTCAGCGCAATTTTAAAATTCACGAAGAATTGCTCACGACCATTGTATCTAAGACGGAGTACGCCTTGTTTTTGACGGATTTTGAGGGTGATATCTTCGATATAAACTCGCGATGTGAAGATCTTTTTGGTTATACGAAGGATGAATTCATTGGAAAGAATTTCAGTTTTTTACGAGACAAGGCACTTACTGAAGAAGAGGATCAGGAAGGCGTAAAAGCGATGCTTGAGAACAAGTTTTGGAACTCCGAATTTGAAATGCGACACAAAGATGGAAGCCTTTTTATAGGCTATGTGAGTGTAGGATGGATTAAGAAGTTTGAGCGAGAGTATCTCATCTACCGTGTGAAGGATGTAACACTGGAAAAAGAAAGAGAAAACGAATTGATTGAAGCGAGAGATCGAGCGGAGGAAGCTGTGAAAATGAAATCACAATTCTTGGCCACCATGAGTCACGAAATTCGAACGCCTATGAATGGGGTGATAGGAATGACGGCGCTTTTGGCGAGGACAAAATTGAATGAGCAACAATCCAATTTTGTAGACACGATTAAAAAGAGCGGGGAAAACCTACTGGTAATTATCAACGATATCCTGGATTTCTCCAAGATTGAGTCGGGCAAGATTGAATTGGACACGCATGCATTCGATCTCAAGGAAATGCTCGTGGACATTTTGGATTTATTGGGTCCTATTGCTAAGTCTAAATCACTCGATATCGCGTTGAAGGTGAGTCCGAATGTGCCAGACACAGTCGTGACCGACAGCACTAGACTAAAACAAGTATTAATAAACTTGCTCAACAACGCCATCAAGTTCACCCCGAAAGGCAATGTGAGGGTAACAGTCGATGCGAAAACGGATCAAACTGGTCGGTCAACGCTGGAATTTGCCGTGATAGATACGGGTATCGGCATCCCGCAGGATAAAATGGACACACTTTTCGATTCCTTCACACAGGTGGATTCCAGTACCACAAGAGAATATGGAGGCACGGGGTTAGGATTGAGTATTTGCAAGGAACTTGTGGAGCTCATGGGCGGAGAAATAGTTGTGAGCAGTAATGGGGCGGAGGGTTCGACATTTGAATTCAATGTGGAATATCAAGAAGCTGGAGACGAACTTAAAAAGGTGGTGAATTCCCAAGAATTGTTGGATGCTCGTTTGGCGTCCGTGAATTTGGGAGCGCGAAAAATATTGATTGCAGAGGATAACCTTGTCAACCAACAAGTAGCATTAATGATGCTCAAAGGATTTGGTGGAAGCGCCGATGTGGCAGGGAATGGTGCAGAGGCCGTGGCCAAATGTGCAGACCAAGAGTATGACCTCATCCTTATGGATATCCAAATGCCCGAGATGGATGGTATTGAAGCCACAGAGCATTTGAATCATGCGATGGGAGATAAGCGTCCTTATATTATAGCCTTGACGGCAAATGCGATGCAGTCGGATAAGGAAAGGTGCTTGTCGGCAGGAATGAACGGATTCCTCTCAAAGCCAATAATATTGAATGACTTCAAACAAGCACTAATCGACGCATTTACTGAAAAAGTTGATATTCAAACAGGTGACTGATTCGTTTTACTTGCGTCTTAAGTAGAGATCACCTTTGTGTTCCGTAAATTTGCGGACTGAAGTTATATTATCAGCATGGCTGAACGCTTAAATCTGTCCAAATATTACATTCTTTTCTTGTCCACCGTAATCGCTCTGATTATCGTGTCACAAGTGATAATTCACTTTTCCCTCAAAGAACAACAGCACGATAGTACGAAGGTAAATATCGCGACAAGGCAGACGGAGCTTCTAACTTCAATTGCACTTAAATCGAAAGAAATTCAGGACGGTGAATACACCGATTTTCGAAATACCGCCAAAGACCTTGAAATCCTCTATCAGAAGTGGAAAGATTCTCATCGTGGTTTGGTGAATGGCAGCGTGGCCTATCAGTTGTCGGGTGAGAATTCGACGGTAGTGGAGAACTTGTTTTCCGACCTCACCCCGGAATTCGTAAAGCTCTCCAAAAGCATTGAGAAAATCATGCAAGCTGGTCAGGGGGAAGATATTTCTGAATCGGTAAATACGATCTTGAACGGTGATGATGAGTACCTCAGCATCATGAAAAAGATCTCCTACCAATACGTGATCGAAAGTGAAGCCCGCGTGGCGAATGCTAGAATGATTGGTTGGATATTGACCGGACTTACGGTTTTGGCTCTGTTGTTCAGTTTTGCATTATTCATTCGGCCCATGTTTCGTCGATTGAGTTCACAAAATGAAGAGTTGATTTCCCTCAACCGAGATTTGGAGAAGACGAGCAAAGTGAAAGGCGAGTTTTTGGCCAATATGAGCCATGAGATTCGCACGCCTTTGAATGGCATCATTGGCATGTCGGGCCTACTCAACAAAACCAAGTTAGAAGACGAGCAAAAAGAATACGTACAGTCGATTCGTAAGTCGGGTGAAAACCTATTGGTGATTGTTTCCGATATCCTTGATTTCTCGAAAATCGAGGCAGGCAAAATGGAACTGGATCCTCAGTATTTTGAATTGAATCAGTGCATTGACGAGGTGGTAGACTTGCTCAAACCATCAAGCATCGAGAAGAAGATCGAGTTGATGTATTACATCGAGCCTGAAGTTCCCTCGCACATAACACTCGACTCATTCCGACTGAAACAGGTATTGATCAATCTGCTGAACAATGCGATCAAGTTTACAGAACAGGGAGAAGTGGTGCTACAGGTGGGAGTCGTGGATTTCGATCAAGGATTGATGCAGTTGAAATTCTCGATTCGAGACACTGGAATTGGCATTGAGTCGGAACAAGTAGGCTTGCTCTTCAAATCATTTAGCCAGATCGATTCTTCAAACACAAGGAGATACCAAGGAACAGGATTGGGGCTGGCGATTTGCAAGAACATCGTCAATCTGATGGGAGGAAAGATCTGGGTCGATAGTCAATTGGGCAAGGGATCGGATTTTCAATTCACAGTAATATGCGAAGCGGCAAGCTCTGCACCAGAAGATTCTATTAATGTACAATTGGTCAAAGGGCTCAAAGCATTGGTTGTAGACGACAATACGACGAACCTGAAGATCTTGGTAAAGCAGCTCGCGAATTGGGGAATTCAGGCAACCCCTTTCAACGACCCGGATTTGGTGATGGACTTGATTAGCAATTTGCGCAAGTTCGACCTTTGCGTGCTCGACATGCAAATGCCTGGCATCGATGGAAAAGAGCTTACCAAGAAAATACGTGAGCACTATCCTGATACGGAGCTGCCCATAATCGTCCTATCTTCGGTAGGTAAGTCACTCCTCGGAGATGACGAAGGACTGTACTCTGCATACCTTACCAAGCCAGTGAAACAAAAGCACTTGCTCACGACGATTTACAAAGTGATGGGATTGAGTGAGCAGACACAAGCGGTGGGTGCGATCAAATCGGGAACACATATTGGTAATTTCGGATCCAACGACTTGCGGATTCTCATTGCAGAAGACAACGAGATTAATCAAGCGGTGACAGCAAAGACACTTGAAATGCTTGGCTACAAGTCGGAACGCGCTTTCAATGGCAACGAAGTACTGGACAAAATCAATGCGCGCGATTTCGATCTTATTTTGATGGACGTGCATATGCCTGAATTGGATGGATTGCAAACCACCAAGAAGATTCGCTCCATGTTCCACAAAGAAGAATCACCTGTTATCATCGGATTATCGGGCGTTGAGGGCGAAGAGGAAAAGAAGAAATGCCTGAAAATGGGCATGGACGATTTCCTAGCCAAGCCACTTGATATGGATGAATTGGCGGGTAGGTTGTCGCATTGGTTTCCTTCGAATCAGTAGTTTGTTTCTACAATAGAGGATTTTCTGAACCCCCGATTTATGTTACAGGTAGAAGCTAAATGCTCAGGATTTCTTGGAGTATAAGAATCATTTTTTCATGCTTCTCGGTATTTCCATTTTTAAATTTGTTTAGATTTTGAAGTTTCCATTTAATACTTGGGAAACGTGATAAATCGTGTATTTCCCAATTCGGTTGCAACCGATGAAATCCCATTAAAAACTCTTTGTCCTCCACGGTAAGACGAGAATTTGTCCCGTAGGGACTATATATGGGTAGAACAAAAATGAGTTAGGAGATTCCACCGTGCCGTTAGGTGCGGGATTTTTGACGCCTGGCGCACGGACAAAAACTAAAATGAAGGCGAATATGGCCAATTCAAATTCACGCAGTTATTGCAGTTGAGAATTGGCAAAGTTTGATTTCAAACTTCTGGAAAGATCGGATGTATTTGTTCAAAGAAATGAAGTGATTTATTCCGTACCTGACGGCACGGGGGCTGCACGAGGGCGGCATTTGCTACCGATATTTTGTCCCTACGGGACAGGCGGTAAGTCGAAAAAGCAATCTTGGTCAACATTCTCAATTGGCAGCTCGCGTTTATAGTCAGAATTGCCGCATCTACAAAACTTCCACGCGATCATGACGGGATGAAAACCATGATTCTCGATATTCGGCCACGTTCTAATCGGTAAGACAAGAATTTGTCCCGTAGGGACTATATATCGGTAGAACAATAACCAGTTAAGAGATTCCACCGTGCCGTTAGGTACGGGATTTTTCACGACCGGCTCACGGATGAAAGTTAACATGAAGAAGAATATGGCCAATTCAAATTCACGCAGTTATTGCAGTTGAGAATTGGCAAAGTCTGATTTCAAACTTCTGGAAAGATCGGATGTATTTGTTCAAAGAAATGAAGTGATTT
The DNA here is from genome assembly GCA_015665315.1 of Flavobacteriales bacterium. GTDB lineage: Bacteria > Bacteroidota > Bacteroidia > Flavobacteriales_D > Sanyastnellaceae > JADFAK01. Next base: position 31,047 of record JADFAK010000088.1, read on the forward strand.
ATTCCGTACCTGACGGCACGGGGCTGCACGAGGGCGGCATTTGCTACCGATATTTTGTCCCTACGGGACAGGCGGCAGGTCGAAAAAGCAATCTTAGTCAATATTCTCAATTGGCGGCTCGCGTTTACCGTCAGAATTGCTGCATCTACAAAACTTCCACGCGATTATGAAGGGATGAAAACCATGATTCTCGATATTCGGCCACGTTCTAATCGGTAAGACAAGAATTTGTCCCGTAGGGACTATATATCGGTAGAACAAAATGAGTTAGGAGATTCCACCGTGCCGTTAGGTACGGGATTTTTCACGCCTGGCGCACGGATGAAAGTTAATATGAAGGAGAATATGGCCAATTCAGATTCACGCAGTTATTGCAGTTGAGAATTGGCAAAGTCTGATTTCAAACTTCTGGAAAGATCGGATGTATTTGTTCAAAGAAATGAAGTGATTTATTCCGTACCTAACGGCACGGGGGCTGCACGAGGGCGGCATTTGCTACCGATATATAGTCCCTACGGGACATACTTTGGTTGTGAAAAGAAATCTCTTTCTCTTTCTTTTCCTCTGTTTAAAGCAGAACTTGAAGGCCAGAGCGAGAGCGAGTCTTGAGAAATTCGGTTGTTCACATGGTTTTTTCTTGCTCATGCAGTTTCTCGTCAGGGATATTCACAAATAGCTAGCTTCTCAGTGCATGAAGCGTTAAACCTACTCCGAAACCAGGCCAACTGGATTTGCTGTTCAAGTTGCTTGTTATCAGGATTTTATCCAGTAGATCTCGGGAAGCAGGAGGAAGGTAAATTGAGAGGACGAACCGACTGTTCGCCGTGTTGGTTTCTGGTGACATATTGCGCATAGTCATGTTCCGTTTTGATTTCGAATGATAAGCTTAGCAGACTCAACTTTGTGTTCGACTGAGCAGTTAGGAATAAGACCTTCAAGTTGTGTTTTAATGCGGTCAAGTGCCAATCGAATGCCTTGAAAAGAAGATTCCCGATTTGATATGGGAACGTATGTCAAATCAATATCAACTGAAAGTCTCGGGAGATTTCGAATGAATAGGTTGATTGCCGTTCCACCATGAAGCGCAAAACATGTTTCTTTAGCGACCTCAGGTAATACAGTCAATAACAGATCAACTTGTGCTCGATAGCCTTGATCAATCATAGGCATCAAGTTCTTTTGGAACCGTGATGTTGAATTCTGGAATAAATACTCCTCCTTTGACAATACTTCTCTTGCCAGTGCCCAGATCAATTTTGGAAAGATCCAATCGCGACGACCATTGATGGTTTGCTTTGGCCGCCATGTACAAAAACAGTCGTTTTACCCTGATGGATGAACAGTTTATAAGCAATTCTTGGACGTGCGCGGGTTGAAGATTGTTCAAGTTTTCGAGGAGCTGAAAGCACTCCAATAAACTAATTTGTTGAGGAGCCATATACAGGCATTCCAAGATTGCTCTTGGTCTTGTGGATATTAAGATAGGCATGCCTTCATGCATGATTTGAGTAAGGCCCAAATTGGGTTTGATAAATGACGTACTCATATAGGTCAATTCTACCTTCCAATTGTAATTTTTGTACCATGTAGGAAGTTGTTCTTTTGGCCCGCCCATTAGTGTTTTTGCTGTCGATGAGAACCGCAAGTAGTGGCTATTTCCTGAAAGCTCAAGAGCCGTGAGCGCGGCTGGATGAATAGAAGATTGGGATTGGGTCTGCAATGCATATACTCCCCCAAGATAATTCACCTTATCTCCTTTTCGTATCAGAGCACCCTGACCTATCGATTCAAACCACTTACTTGACCTATACTTGGCTTGAAGAGAATAACTATAGCCTAGCTTCTTCAACCAGCTTGTGAGCACAATAGCTCCTGAAGGATGAGAGGCCAGTAGTGAGTTTAGTTTGGATGGTATAATTGCACTCATAGTGTAATTATAGCCATAATAGTAAACTATTCCAACGTTTGCATGAGTTTTTTCGCATGTTTGATTAGATTATATATCGAGTTGATAGTAACTTTCGACAAAACACCTAGAGCTAGTATGGTTTATAATGGAGGTGATACCTAAACTAAGGGTGTTGTTATTGCGAAAATTATAAACCAGTTGTACGTGCTGATGTTACACGTTATCAACTCGGTTTCATTGCCATGTTGAGACTGATTTCGCCAAAGCTAGTCAGTAAACGTGGCTAAACGAGCAAAGCCATAAGCAGAAGAATGAAAATAGTAATGGTCGCCGAACCACGTCGTCGGACTAGGTCTTTGGCAGATCCCTTAGTTTTTCCTCACCCGCTTCAAATCCAACATATTTATCGCATTGGTCTGCAAGCCGCTGACTTCATGTCGCACGAAGTGTGACACTTGGTCGTAGAATAAGGGGATTATAGGGGCGTGCGCCATTACGATGCTGTCCATGCGGGCGTACATATCGGCGCGCTCGAATTCGTTGGTGGTCTGTCGGGCTTGGACAAAGAGAGAGTCGAATTCGGCAGAGGCGAAGTGGGTGTAGTTGGGGCCTTGCGGACAAAAGTTTTCGCTGTAGAAGAGGCCTAAGAAATTTTCTGCATCGGCATAATCGGCGAGCCAGGACTTGCGGAAGGCGATGACCTTGCTCTTGGAGACGTACTCACGTTGGGTTGAGGTGGGGAGAATGTCAATGGCAATCTTGATCCCCAATTTTCCGTAGGCATGCTGCATGTATTCACACAAGTCGACGTAGTCGGCTGTGGTCGACAGACTGATTTCTTGCAGACCGGCTCCATTCTCATACCCAGCTTCTTTCAGCAGGGCAGCCGCTTTTTCGGGGTTGTAGGAGTAGCCGTAATCCCGTGCTTCATCGTAGCCAGGCAAGCCTTTCGGAATAAACCCGTGGGTGGCAGGAAAAACGCTGTTGTTACGAAGGAACTTGACCATTTCTGCGCGATCCAGTCCGTAGTTGAGCGCTTGGCGGATTCGTACATCGTGCAGCGGATGGCTTGCGCTCAACGCTAGTGAGTCGTCGACCAAGATTCCTATGTAGTCTGTCTTGATGAAGGGAGTCCTTTGAAAGCGGAGCTTATCTCTGAAGCTAGGGTCCAGATCACCATTGGGTGTGAGTAGCTCGTCTTTGAAGGCCGGATGTATACCGCTCATGAAGTCGTACTGTCCTTTGAGCAGACCGAGGTATTCGCTACTCATGTCTTTGACGAAGTCTATGCGAACTGCGTCGAGGTAGGGAAGAGGCATTTGCGCTCCGTCGCTATCCCAAAAGCCTAAATTCTTGTGGAAGATTAAGGACACGTTTTCGATCCAAAATGCTTTCCTGAATGGTCCTGTTCCTATGGGGTTGCTTCGGAAATCTCGCCCGTAATGTTCGATGGCTTCATGGGGAACAACATTGCAATACTGCATGCTCAACATACTGAGGAAGGGAGGAAATGTTGTCTTGAGGCGTATACGAAATGTGTTGTCGTTGATGGCCACAAATCCGCTGTCATTCGTGAAATCTACTTGGGTAAACACCCACTGACCGGGACTAGCCACCTCGGGATCCATGATTCGATTGAAGCTGTACACAAAATCATGCGCCGTTACACGTCTGGTGCTGTCGGGTCCGAATAGAATATCAGTGTGGAAATAGACGTCGTCGCGCAGATGAAAAGTATAGTCTTTACCGCCATTCGTAATGTCCCAACTAGTGGCAATCAAAGGAATAACTTGCAAATTGGAGTCCAATTCGACCAGTCCGTCAAAAAGCTGATTGACCGCCCACATGCTTTCTAGTCCGCGAGCAAAAGCAGGATCGAGCGAACTAATCCCGGCGTTTTCGTTGTAGCGGAAAACCGATGAATCATCACTTTGTTGGGAGCCGCATGCCGACAAGACAGTCAGCAAAGGAAAAAATAGATATAGCAAAAAGCCCGAATGCATTCGGGCTCAAATTTAGTCTAAAGTGGGGGATATTATTTACCCGCCATGACGTCTCGTAGAAAATCGGCGCTTTCGGGTTTGTAGTAGCGTTCTGGACGCTCACTCCCGCGAACCGTGAATCTCTTCCAGGCTCCTACTTTAATTCCGTGTTCGTAATATCCTTCGGATTCAACTTGTCCGTTTTCGTAGTAAAAGATGAAATGTCCATGCTCCGTCATTTCCTCACCCATTGGAACCATGGTGCCCATCATACGAAGGGAACCTTTCATATCCTTGACAGTCGCAATAAACTCGCCCTTGTCGGTAGGCTCGTAAACCCGTGTGTAGTAGGCCGACTTCTTGTCGGTAAGTTTGAAGAGCTGACTTAAGTATTCAACTTCAGTAGGCGCTTGAGAAAATCCCTGCATTGCGAAGAAAGAGGCAAAAAGGAAGAAAGACGTTATTTTTTTCAATGTCATAAGTATAGGTTTGACAGTATTCCTTTACGCAAACTGTTACAAAATGTTAGCTTTTTAACATTCCTTCAATCTGACCGATTACGCTTATTACCTTTGTTGGCGAACCATTGCCGTGTTTTAACGGTTCTAAGCAGGTATGAGAATTGCGCTTTGGCTTACAATAGCCCTACTTTCAGTCTTACAAATCGACGCACAAACCAAGTATACGGTGAGTGGCTACGTGCGTGCTGGTCTGACAGGTGAGGATATCTTGGGGGCCAACATCTATACCAAAGATTTCAGCGTTGGTACTTCAACGAATGTTTACGGCTTTTATTCGATCACCTTGCCTGAAGGCGAGTACGAATTGGTGTTTTCCTACGTGGGCTTCGAATCGAAAACATCGATACTAAAACTCTCGAGTGACCTGTCCTTAAATGTGGAATTGGAGCCAAAGACCATTGTTACTCAACAAGCAGTGGTCGTGGGGGAAAAGAGCAATAATTTGGATGACGCCGATATGGGGCGAGTAGAGTTAGACATGGAACAGGTTAAAACCTTGCCTGCTCTTTTGGGCGAGGTCGACGTTTTGAAGACCATTCAGCTTTTGCCCGGAATTCAGTCGGCGGGAGAAGGAAACTCAGGTTTCTACGTGCGCGGCGGGGGGCCAGACCAAAACTTGATTCTTGTCGATAACGCGGTGGTATACAATCCGTCCCACCTTTTTGGCTTCTTTTCTGTCTTCAATGCCGATGCCGTCAAGAACATTGATATTATCAAGGGGGGAATGCCCGCGTCCTATGGGGGCCGACTGTCTTCGGTGTTGGATATTTCGCTCAACGAAGGCAACAACAAACGTTTTGGTGCGAAAGGAGGAATTGGACTGATCTCTTCGCGGCTTACCTTGGAAGGTCCGATTGTCAAGGACAAGAGTTCCTTTATTGTATCGGCTAGGCGGACCTACATTGACGTATTGCTCAAACCTTTTATCGACCGTAGCGAAGATTATTCGGGGAGTTCTTACTATTTCTATGATCTGAATGCCAAGGTGAACTACCGGTTTTCGGACAAGGACCAGCTTTTTGTGAGTGGGTATTTCGGTCGAGATCAGTTTGGATTTGCCGACAATGAAGCGGGATTTGCGGCTGAGATTCCGTGGGGAAACGCGATTGCTTCAATGCGCTGGAATCATCTTTTTGGACCAAAGTTATTCATGAACACTACAGTGACTTTTAGTGATTATAAGTTCAAGTTTGGCATGGATTACGGCGATTTTAGCTTTGCGTTGAGGTCTGGCGTTCAGGATTGGAGCGGGAAGGTGATGCTGAATTATTATCCGAACAATAGGCATGAAATCAAGGCAGGAGTGGACTATACTTATCACGCATTTACTCCTACAACGGTCAAACTGAAAACCGGCGACACTGAATTTGACACCGGTGAAGATTACATTCTCTATTCCCATGAAGTCGCCTTTTTTGTTTCCGAGGACTTCGATCTCACCGAACGTTTCAAGATCAATGCAGGAGTACGAGCGACCTATTTCGCCCACGTTGGTCCCTACACGAAATTCACGCCCAGCGGTGAGGGGGATTTCGGAGCTTTGAATGGTCCGACCGAAGAGACATTTGCCAACGGCGAGAAAGTTGGAGACTATTTCAAACCGGAGCCTCGACTAGCACTGCGGTATAGCCTCAACAAGAAGTCATCGGTGAAAGCGAGCTATACGCACAACTACCAATATTTACATTTGGCCTCATTGGCTGGATCCTCTTTGCCCACCGATGTATGGGTTCCAAGCACCGATCGCACGGCTCCGCAATTCGGCATTCAATACGCACTGGGTTACTTTCGTGACTTCAAGCAGGGCATGTTTGAAACCTCGGTGGAAGTCTATTACAAGGACATGAAGAACTTGGTGGAATACAAGGAAGGCACCCTGTTGGAGGATCAAGTCAACGACAACCTCGACAATCATTTTACATACGGAAAGGGATATTCATACGGGGTGGAGCTCTTCATCAACAAACGCTTGGGTGATTTCACGGGGTGGGTTGGTTATACCTGGAGTCGGACCATGCGCCAGTTTGACGATATCAATGAAGGAGTGGAGTTTCCGGCGAAATTTGACCGAACGCATGATTTGTCGGTTGTATTGGCCTACGCTCTCAAAGAAAAATGGGTGTTCACGACGACCTTCGTTTATGGAACTGGAAACGCCATTACCTTGCCTGTGGAAAGGTACTTTATTGAAGGACGCTTGGTCGATGTCTACGGTCCACGCAATAGTTTCCGGATGGATGCCTATCACCGACTCGACGTGGGAATTACCTACAATGTTTCGGAATTTAAGCTGGTCAAAGACAAAATTAACGGCGGGAAGATCAAGAAGAAGCGTATGTTTGATTCGAGTTTTACCCTGTCGGTCTACAATGTTTACAACCGTAAAAATCCCTATTTTATATTCTTTAGTAATGACGGAGATTTGCAGAGCGGTGAAATTGAGGTCGTGGCCAAGCAAGTTAGTTTGTTCCCCATCCTCCCATCGATAACCTGGAATTTCGAATTTTAGCACATGAAATCACTTCAATACCTCAATAAATACTTTTGGAAGTACAAAGGTCGGCTCTTGTTAGGGCTAGCTTTTATTGTTGCTTCCAACTTCTTTGGGGTGTATTCGGTATTGATGGTGCGCGACGTAGTAAACCTCCTGAGCGGGGCCAATAAAGACTACCTAGAGCCCATTGATAAAGCAATAGAAGCCAATGCCGATGAACCAGGTAATCCTGCCATCGACAAGGATGCCTTTTTCAATGATGTGACGATGGATACCCCTGATATTCTGGTTCTTATTTCAGATTTTACTGGAACCAAATTGGACAGTCTGTTTCACATCAATACCCATGCTGAATTTCTTCAGGCCCTGGTACTTATCGCCATGCTGCTGGCTGTTTTATATATCGTCTTATACATAATCAAGGGCTTGTTTTTATTTCTCACGAGGCAAACGATTATTGTCATGAGTCGCTTGATAGAGTATGACCTCAAGAATGAGATTTACGACCAATACCAGAATTTGGACCTCGCTTTTTACAAGAAGAATAAGACCGGCGACCTCATGAATCGGATCTCCGAAGACGTCAACAATGTACGTATGTACTTAGGGCCAGCGGTTATGTATACCTTGAACTTGGTGGTTCTCGTCGTGCTGGTAGTGAGCTTCATGGTAACGATTGATGTCGAACTTACGCTGTGGGCCTTGCTTCCTCTTCCACTGATGTCTGTGGCTATTTACTTGGTGAGCAACAATATCAATCGCAAGAGTGAGAGCAAACAAAAACAGCAATCTAAGTTGTCGACCATCGTGCAAGAATCGATGAGTGGAATTCGTGTGTTGAAAGCCTACAATCGCGAAAAGGCACAAAAGGATTACTTCAAGGAGGAAAGTGATTTCTACAAGTTCAAGACCTTGCAATTGATTAAAATTGAGGCGCTCTTTATGCCTATTATCGTGTTGCTTGTGGGCTTGTCTACGATTCTTACGATCTATATTGGCGGACTCAAAGTCATCAACAACGAAATTGAAATTGGCGATATTTTCAGCTTTGTTTTCTTTGTCAATATGCTCACTTGGCCATTCGCGTCTGTGGGTTGGGTAACATCTTTGGTGCAGCGCGCGGAGGCTTCTCAAACGCGAATCAATGAGTTCTTGAACACCAGGCCAGAGATTGTCAATACGAGCACAGAAACTCCGGAGATCAAAGGTGATATCGAATTTAGACGGGTCGATTTCGTTTATCCTACCAGCGGTATCAAGGCGCTAAAAAATGTTTCCTTCAAGGTGAAGGCCGGACAAACCTTGGCGATTATTGGTCGGACAGGTAGTGGAAAGTCTACACTGGCCAATTTACTTTGTCGTATGTACGATGTCACCGATGGCAAAATTCTCATCGATGGCAAGGAGCTGAAAAACCTGAATTTGGACCACTTGCGCTCGAATATTGGATACGTGCCTCAGGACGTTTTTCTCTTTTCCGATAGCATCAAGAACAACATTGGTTTTGGGGTCGACAATGCCACCGATGAGCAGATTATTCAGGCGGCCAAAGATTCTGATATCCACGGGAATATTATCGAGTTTGAAAAGAGCTACGACACGATTTTGGGGGAGCGGGGAATCAATGTTTCAGGCGGACAAAAACAGCGAATTTCGATTGCGAGGGCTTTGGCCAAAGATCCGAGGTTGTTGATTTTCGACGATTGTTTGTCGGCCGTAGACACCGAAACGGAAGAGCATATCCTCACCGCATTGAAGCGCATTATGCATGATCGTACCTCGATCATTGTGAGTCACCGCGTTTCGTCGATCAAGCATGCCGATCAGATAATCGTGTTGGAAGACGGGCGCTTGGTTGAGCAAGGGGGGCACGAAGAACTGCTGGCTTTGAAAGGCCATTACTCCGATTTATACAACCGTCAGCTCTTGGAAGAGGCCGCGGTGTAGTCGAACTTACTTTTTCATCAAGGGAACAGACCACGATTGCTCGCCCATCTGGACATGTACAACATAGGTGCCGCGCGCGAGGTTTTCCAAGTTGGGGATGTCCTCAGAATTTACGAGAATCACTTGTCCGTTCGGAATGGAGCTTCCTCTTACATCGTGGCCAATTTGTTTGCCCAGTACGTCGAAAAGTCGGAGCGTATAACTTCCTTTTAGGCTTTGGTTTAGCGCAAGCGCAAATGATTCTTCGAATGGATTCGGCCAAACATTCACGTCGCTGGATTGAAGCTCGTTTACGTTGGTAATAATCTGTTCATACTCCTCACCTGGCGAACCAAAAATAAACTCCTGACTTACCCAGTTTTCACCCAATTCATTGGCCAGTGCAACATCGATCAGTTCGATTGACTTGTCGTCTTGCACATTTACTGGCCACGGCGACACAATGTCCATAGGAACCAAGTCGGTCATCTCTTCGAGCGGATTGGTAATGAAAACATCCTCTCCATTTTGTGAGATTCCAAAATCCATATCGCCATACACTTCGATGGATGTGCCATAAAACGATTGGAAGCCTTCGGTATTGGCGCACACTACTTGATAGGTGTCGGCATCAATTGTAGCACCTTCTGGAAATTCAAAGCAACTGTTTCCCGCGCATAGATGCCATCCTGCTAGGTTGAGCTGATTGTCCGATGGGTTGTAAATTTCCACCCAATCCCCAAAATCATTTGCGCTTGTCGCTGAGTACATAATCTCCGTAATTATGGGAGAAGTAGGGGAGCCTGTAGAAGTGAAGAAAGCTGTCAAACTATCCGCTTCGGTGATGTCGATGAAAATCTCGTCGGTGAATGCTTCGCCGCCTTCCCATTCCCAGTGATCGAATACGTATCCGAAGTTCGGAATAGCTTTTAGTCGTACATCAAGTTCTTCGAAATAGCGCCCGTCCCAAGGGAAATCGTGGACCGAAATGGTGTTCACTTCCATAAAACCTGCGGCGGCCGGAAAGGTATTCAGGTCAATCGTAATAATCTCACCCAGACCAAATTGATCGGTGAAATGCTGGCGCATGAATTCTGGACGATCGGTGATAAAAGTGTACATATATTCCAGTTCGTTCTCCCAAGAAGTGAGCGAGCCACCCCATTGATCGGTTTGCGCGGGAATATCTAAATGAATTTGATCTTGGTAGTCGATCAGCTTGGCGGCGACTGTTTCTTCTCTTAAATAGCTATTCAGCAAATCTGCAGCACGCGTACTGAGATCATCCACGAATTGTTCGTTTTCGACCATGCTCTGAAACACGCCCGTTTCAACTACGCTTGTCCAACCTCCCCAATTTGAAAGTGAAAAGGAAAGTGCGTTCCAATCGGGAAATCCATGTGGGTAAGACGGGTAAAAACAGCCAATACCCCAATCGAGATCCCAAATAATCCAGCGCCACACATCCTCCTCGTAGGCACGCCAGAATTTCATGTTGTTGCTCAACCAATCTTGGTTTATGCCGTAGATCTCGGTACACTGGTAGTCGATGAAGTTGCGCAGATCGATCTCTGCGGCGTAGGTGTCAAATGCTTCGTCGTCACTCAAGTCTACATCGATGGCGAGGTCTTCCATGGCGTTCCAGTCGTCCCAATTTCCCGACCATTGTGTACGCGTATTCGGGGCAGTTGCCGAACGTTCTAGAAAGTCGACTTCCGTCTCGTCGTAGCCATAAAGCGACTCCAACCAATTGTTGTCTTGACGTTCTCGGAGGTTGTACAAGCCCCAATATTCACCGTTGATGTACACACAAACGGGCTTCCAATGCGAGGTGGCATAGGCTGGGTCCATGTCTTGCATGAGACTCGTAATCAATGCATCTCGCACTCCCGATCCATTTATTTCAACTCCGTCGTTTCCGGCATTTCGCAAGATGAGTCGCTTGTACTCGTCGAATGGTCGATTGTCAAAGAAGGGATATTTCAATTGCGTCTCGCCATATTCACCTCGGGCGTAAAGTCGTAAACTCTTTTGATCTCTGTAGTCAGGGGCATGGATTTTCATGCCTAGCGTTTGGTCGATGACCGATTCTCCTTCGTGGATATAAGCGAAATTCACGACGATCTCCTGTCCGTTATTCGGATTCGAATCGATGCCTCCCGATCCACCAAAATCTTCCGGATCGCAGCTTATGGAGATAATGTCATTGGAGCACTCGGCCTCAAAAAGGTAAGCTGCAGTTGCTGTGAGCGAAGGCAGATAGTCGGGATGAAAAGCGCGCACCTTGATGTTGGTGTTCTCGATAAGGTAGATCTCGGAGCTATATAAGTCGGACGTCTCATTCGGAGTCGTGCCGTCCAGTGTATAGCGAAGCTCAACTCCAGCAATGGGGTGGTTGATTGCTGTTTCTATCGACGGGTTAAAAGTTACTTGGCCCGGTACAGAGAATAGGGGCTTGTCCAAAGTCCCGAGAAAGAAATCCGTTGAATTCTCCAATCCTGGGGTGGGTTGGTTGAAGCTTACGACTTCTGACAAACTATTGAGTCCGATTGAATTGTCTTGCCAGCCGAAAGTATAGTTCACAAAATGGACCAATTCTTCACCTGGAGAAGAAAGGTAGACTGTTTCGCCTGATTGAGAAAGTTCAAAATCGACATGTGTTGAACCATCCCCCACTTCTTTGTCGGCCCACACCACCAAATAGCCAAAAGCAGGAATAATCAATTCGTCGTCGACGGCGATGAACTGGTGTTTGAGTAAATCTCCTCCATTGTCGGAAATGTACCAGTTGGCCAAATTGATTTCTTCGGCCGTTGTATTGGCAATTTCGATCCAATCGTCAAACTCGCCAGATTCGTCTACGTATGTCGAACTGTTCGATGCCTGAATTTCATTGATGACGAGATCTTGGCCAAAAAGTGGAGACGAAGCCAATAAGGCTAGGGCAGCTATCAATCCTAGTGTGAAGTAACATTTGCCGAAGGCTGAAAAAAACACATCCAATACATCTTTGAGTGAAAAGAGGGAAGTGTTCGAAGAGAAGTGAGCGTAATTTTCAGGCATCAAATGGGTTTCAGTTTTACAAGTCTCAAAGGTAAGTAGGTCGGCGTGAAAATCGGAATAGGCAGACAAAAAAAAGCGGATGGGTTGATATCCCATCCGCTCAGTATTTTCAATAATTGTTTCTTACGGACAAAATTGACCAAAGAGGCCAAGGAAGACCAACAAGTCTGGTGTAGTGACAACTCCGTCGCCGTTGAGGTCGGTTGTACAAGCAGAAAGACAGCCAAATTCACCTAAGAATAACAACAAGTCTGGCGTGCTTATAATGCCGTCATTGTTGAAATCACCCAAACATGAGCCAGGTAATTCTTCGCTTGGATCAATTGTTCCGTTGCAGTTGTTGTCGATTCCCATCATCGTGCCAGGAGCACCGGGGTATTTCGTTCCATCGGCATCATCACAATCGGTGTTGTCCAGAACAAAACCAGCCATTGGGGCGCATAGTGAAACGCTGTTGGCAATGTCTCCGAATCCATCTGAATCCGTATCGGCATAGTAAGTTGTTGGAAAGGCACATGATCCACTATCGATCGTAGCGTTCGAATCGTAATTACAAGCTGTGGTGATCATACAGCCTTGGCAGCTAATGTATTCACAAGAGCCGTCGTCGATGGTCGCCGTTGAGTCGAAGTTACACGCAGCTGAATCGATGCAACCGGCACAACTCAAGAATTCACAACTTCCATCATCACATAGTGCGGATGCATTGTAGTTGCACGCAGAAGCGTTGGTACATCCATCAGGAAGAGCACAACTGCCGTCGTCAATCGTCGCTGTTGAATCGTAGTTGCACGCCGTAGAATTGGTACAACCGCTGCATGAAATGAATTCACAAGAACCATCATCACATCCCGCTGCAGCATCGTAGTTGCAGGCAGTCGAATCATTGCAACCAGGGAAGGTACATGATCCGTCATCAACTGTTGCCGTAGAGTCGTAGTTGCAAGCCGATGTGTCCATACAGCCCTGAATACCGACAGGCAGACAAATATTATGTGTGACACTTGAACCGTAGTTGGCGGCCCCCATAACAGCAAGTACGTTTCCAAACGCGTCGGTTACAGTATAGTTTCCGTCAATGGCGCATCCCGAAGCAATTCCAGAAAGTCCATCTCCAAAGCTGTCATACATGGTGAAGTCGTAACATCCTGCGGTCAGACAAAGCAATTCGTTGTAAGTTGTTTGGTTGCCATAGGCCGAACTTGGTCCTGCAGCAACAACGTTTCCGAGAGCATCTTGGATGTCCCAGCTAACTTCACTTCCCCAACAATCGGTCAGAATTTCGATATCGATATCATAACAAGGATAGATACATGATCCATCGTCGATTGTAGCAGCTGAATTGTAGTTTGATGCTGCTGGATCGGTGCAACCCAATACATCATTGGTACAATCATAAACGGTGAGCGTAATGGTATCTGAATAATCGAAGTAAGTTCCTGTTCCTGAAACAACGATATCAAAAACTCCACCAGCAGCCGGAAAGTTGCTCAATGTGAGAGTATACGAACCTGGTCCCACGCCATTTGCTGAGAAGGTTGCAGTAGCACCTGCAGGAAGTCCCGATTCGACGGCCAATGTTACGGGGCCTTCAAAGCCTACCATGACATCAACATCAATCACGGCATCGTCGGTGTGGCAAACGAATGCATTGGCAATCGATGCATCCACGAATCGTGGCTTCAAAAGGAATAGTCCGCCTTCAATATGACTCACAGCAACTACACCTGAAGGGAAGTATGGATAGTTACTCCATGATCCGTTAAATGCTGCGGAATTGCTTGAAGGATAAACGTCGAAAGAGGCAACCTCACTCAAGTTGGCATTGGCTACGTCCGTGATGTCCAAAATTCGCAAACCAGCACGATAGTTACTTTGGTAGCAGAGGTTTCCATCTGTATACAAGTTGTGGTCAATGGCTGCTAGAGCTGAAACATAAGAACCAATGAGGACTGGAGCATCAAGGTCTTGAACGTCCCAAATGTATGTCGTGGTGTTTGATACCGTTCCATTGTTTTCATCGAGCTCATCTCCAAGCAAGAAATATTTTTGATCAGGAGTAAGCCATCCTTGGTGAGAATAACTGGCGCCCGCGTATCCTGAAATACTTATCGTTTGAGCATCGGTAGGATCGGTTACGTTGGCAATAGTAAGTGCATCTTCGTTGCTGTTAAAAGCAATTTCCTGACCGGCGTATGTGGCATCCGGACCCGTATAAATCACCACTTGAGCATCGTGCGTATATCCGTCCAAAGCATAGTCTCCAGCAAATGTTGGAGAAAGGGGGTTGCTGATATTAATAATGTGCAGACCACCACTCGAAAGGTTTGAACCTACCACATAGGCACGTCCAGTTGCTTCGTTGATGGCAATGTTGTGTGCATGTCCAAACAAGCCATAAAATGCATCGTTGGTAAACGTCTCTGGCGGAGCTGCGACATTTCTCAATCGAGTAAGATCGAATACTTGCATTCCGTGACTTCCTGCCTCAGAAACGATAAAAGCGTGATTGTTGTACACCTTGACATCTCGCCATAACGAGTTGCCTGTTTGTGTTGGGAGGTATCCCAAGTAGAAAGGGTTTACTGGATCAGTGATATCAATAAAGGCGGTTCCGTTTTCCATTCCTAGCATGACATATTCTTTGTTGTCAAGCGGATCGGTCCATCCCCAGATATCATTCATTTCTGGACTCCCAGGGAAATCTGAGGCGGGCATGACCGACATTAAATCCACATTCTCACAGGGGAAAATTCCGGCAAATCCTGCCTCACAAGGGGTTTGAGCTACGGACGCGAAAGAAAGTAGTATTGCGCATACCAGAGCTAGATTACGAAAACGCATAGTTTGGTTATTTGGTTAATAAGGAGCCTAAAGATACGATTTTAAGCCGATATGATTATACCTTTTGCCTTCCGTACTTAGGTGGAATGGGAATTAGTCGAACAAAAACGGGTTATTTTTGTTTTAGTTTAGGCGCGAAATGCTTCCAATTTTTGGATGACCTAGCTTTAAGGAATCAAGTATGAAAAGAATATTGTTGGCAGGTGGTACAGGACAAGTTGGACAAGCGATTGTCAAGGAAGCAAGCTCGAAAGGGATTGTGTGTCACGTGCTTACACGAAATAATAACAAAGAGGATTCCGACTTGGTCCGATATTTTTCTTGGAATCCAGCAGAAGGAATAATTGACCAGGCTTGTCTGCGTGAAGTCGATGTCCTCATAAACTTAGCCGGCATGTCCATTGACGTTAGGTGGACTGAGGAGAACAAGAAAAAACTCATCAAGAGCCGTGTTGAGAGTACCCAATGTCTTGGAGAAGCCATGACATCACATACCAATCAAATCAAGACCGTTGTGAATGCCAGTGCGATTGGGGTGTATTTTCCTTCCTTCGATCTTCTCCATGAAGGCAGTCCGCGCTCGGCTTCTTTTTTAGGCCGTATGGCACAAGCGTGGGAGAGAAGCACAGAATTTTATCCACCTACTGCCCATATTGTATGTGTGCGCATCGGTTTGGTGCTTGGGGCTACATCTAAAATTTTTGAAAAGATCAGGCCTACGGCCAAATGGGGAATTGGAGCCGTTCTTGGCACAACAGACCAATATGTGTCATGGATACACGAAGTTGATCTCGCACGTGCAATTTTACACTTAGGTGATAAAAAGAATCCTGAACGCGAATACAATACGGTGTCGCCGAACCCCGTAAAAGCACCGCTATTCTACAAAGCAATCCACCGCGTTTTCGCCGAGCCTAAACTCATGCTCAAGGTTCCGGCGGGGTTGATTCGATTGGTTTTCAAGGAAAAAAGCGAGCTCCTACTCAGCTCTCACAGGGTTTCACCTGCACTTCTGGCTCAAGATTTTGAATTCGAATATCCAACTATCGAATCGGCCGTGGAGGAAATTTCGAAACACGCCGACAAGGTTAAGTAAGACCGTAACAAGTTGGTGAGGTGGAGGGAGAAATCCTCCAACGGATCCTCGTTTTGAGATGCTCCTTCGGGTGTGCACATCCTGTTGGGTAAGATCAACTATAGACATGAGTTTTGTCTGCGTACGTATTCAAACTTTCCCTCATATTTGTGCTTATGAATCAAATTCTGAAGGGTACACAAGTACTGGAGTTGAGCAGCGTTCTCGCTGGTCCTTCAGTAGGCATGTTCTTGGCCGAACTCGGGGCCGAAGTGATTAAGATAGAGTCGCCTAGTGGAGATGTGACGCGCACATGGAAGCTTGGTTCGGAAGATGAGACGAGTACGATTTCTGCCTACTTTTCCAGTATAAACTATCGGAAGACGTACTTGCACAAGGACTTGAAAGATCCGAAAGAGTTGAGGGATGTTCAGCAACTTGCTCAGGCATCAGATATTGTCCTCTCCAATTTTCGAGGAAGTCGGGGTAATCGTTTTGGACTGGATTACGCGACCTTGAGCCAGGAGAATAAAGACCTTATTTATTGCGAGCTTCACGGTTTTCCGGATGACCACGATCGAGCGGCCTATGATTTGGTTTTACAAGCCGAGACAGGATGGATGAGCATGAACGGGACTCCAGAATCTGGTCCACTTAAAATGCCCGTTGCTCTGATGGACGTGCTCGCGGCCCACCACATGAAACAAGCCATTCTTATCGCACTCTTCCATAGAGAACGAACAGGAGCGGGCGCTTGGATCAAATGTTCGCTTCAAGAATCTTCGCTCAGCAATCTGGCTAACCAATCATCGAACTACTTAATGGCTGGTGCAGTGGCCGAATTGCGCGGTTCCTTGCATCCCAATATTGCTCCTTATGGAGAGACTTTTACATGCTCCTGTGGGAAAGCTATTGTCCTGGCCGTCGGCAGCGATCACCAGTTTCAAACGATGTGTCAGCTCATTGGTGCACCTGAATTGAATGCGGATGACCGATTTCACTCGAACCAGGATCGCCTGGTACATCGTGCGGACATGTTCGCAGCCTTGAAGCCATTCTTTGGAAAGCTCGAACGAACTGAATTGCTGGCCAAATTTCACGATCACGGGGTACCAGCTGGAGCGGTCCTCGACATGCGTGATGCCTTGAATACCCCTGCAGCACAGCGCTTGATTCGGGAAGAAGTCATTGACGGACAAGCGACGAAGCGATTGACTTCTTTGCCATTTGATTTTACCTCGTCCATCGGATAAACAGACCTAGATGAAGAAATTAGTTGTTTTGACAGGAGCCGGCATGAGCGCGGAAAGTGGAATCCCCACATTTCGGGGAGCCGATGGATTGTGGGAAGGCCATCGCATTGAGGATGTAGCCTCGCCCAATGGGTGGGTAGCCGACCAAGACTTGGTCCTCCATTTCTACAACCTACGGCGGAAAAATATCATGAAAGCCGAACCCAATAAAGGACACCAAATTCTTGCCGAACTTGACGAATACTACGACCTTCATATCATCACGCAGAATATCGACGACTTGCATGAGAGAGCAGGCTCAAAAAAGGTACTGCACTTGCACGGCGAAATCAGAAAGAGTAGGAGTACGCTAGATCCGAATTTGGTCTATAACATCGAAGGATGGGAACTGCGTCGAGGAGATAAATGTGAAAGAGGGTCTCAACTCCGACCGCACATCGTGTGGTTTGGTGAAGCCGTTCCCATGATCGAACCTGCCGCAGAAATTTGTCAGCAAGCAGATGCAATTGTCGTCGTAGGCACGTCCATGGTTGTATATCCAGCCGCTAGTTTAATTCACTTTGCACCAACTGAAATCCCGAAGTTCATCATCGATCCGAACATCCCTCATGTGAGTGGAATAAGTAATCTTACTCCCATTCCTATGGGGGCTAGCGATGGCTTAGCTGCCCTTCGAGAGATGCTGGGAAAGAGGTAAATCTTTATTCCGTAAACGTTGACGATTCCTGCCCAGGGACTAATCCGAAGGTGCCTTGGCAATCGGCTCCGTAGAACATCAAAAAGGTAAGGATATCGAGAATGTCCGTAGCACCATCCGAGTTTACGTCAGCTGAACAATTATTGGTACCGTCGTCTATACACCCATAGTCCCCTAAGAAGGCCAATAGATCCAAGATGTCGATGACGCAATCATTGTTCTGATCCAAGATGCTAAATTGGTCGGTCACCACATAGATATCCTGCTGCTGCGTCACACCATAGGCCCCATTGCTGTCTTTCGCTCGGAGGTAGATAGTGTGCTGACCAGGAGGAACCCCCGTAAGTTCAAATTGGACATCAGAATCAAAAAGATCTTCAGCTCCAGATAATAAGATAGGATTTCCTTCACCATAGCCTGGATCAACATCTACGAAGTATTCAAATGCCGACAAGGTTGGTAGTTCCTCTTGGTCTTCTAGGACAAGCATGGGCGTCACATAAGTCGTGCCTTCCACACCAAATTCATCTTTGGCTCGAACACTTAGGTAGTACAATCCAGGGGCATAACCGCTTAAGTCATACGTAATCGTGAAAAAGCCTAGATCACTTCCTCCATCTTGATTATCCAAGATATTCGCTGTCGCAAAGTCGGCACTTCCTGCTACATCTGAAATGACGTAAGAAATCGAGGCCAATGACGGTAGTGGCGGGATTGGATCTACTACAAAGGTTGTTTCTTCCGTTCCACTCCATAGTCCGCTTTGAGTTCTAACTCGAAATCCAATAACATGAGCGCCAGTCAATGTTGTCGCAATATTGGCTCCAAAGAATCCATCAACGGTGTTTCCAGGAGTTAAGGTCACAGGTACCCCTCCCCCAAATCCTGGGTCGTTATCTACAAAATACTCGCCCTCAATTATGATATCCGTTCCTGAATCGATCACCGCCGAGTAAGTTACGGGTAAGAGATAGGAGAATTCAGTGTTTTCGGCGATGAATAGGTTTGTGACGAAAGGGAAGTCACTTTGGCCAGAAAGTCCATATCCTCCGAAATTGAACGGGCCAATATTCGTACCATCGTCAGCTACACCGTCGGCAAAAGAACCTGGGTATGTCTCATATTGTCCGTCCAGGGTAACATTTCCAGCAAATAATAAACTTGGATCTATTTCTGTCTGCACATTGGAGCCCAGCAAGATTTGCATTTGGTCATTCGGATTTCCTTCCGCATCAAAATCAGTGGCTACGGGCGCTCCCGTGACAAAAATATCGTTGTTGAAATTGCACAAGTCGAAGTCCTCAAATGTCAGGTCGACGAAGATGCAGTTGTGGAATAGGGAGGCCTCCGCAACGACAAATCCATTGGCCATCACGTTGTGATTGAAGTCTGTTCCAGACGATAAATTTTGAAATACTACGTATTGTCCTGGCGCTTGTGGAGACTCATGAGCAATAATGTTAAAGCTCACATTTCCATTGTTACTGTTGTTCAGCAAAAGCGGGATGTCTGCTGGGTTGGGCGAACTGATCAGATTTTGCTCGATGTCATAGCCCAGAACATTGTTCAACTCCAGCTGTGAGATGAAGTTGTGATCTATTTGCGCGAAGTCGCTATTCACTTGTAAATCATTGATCGAGAGTCCACGTAAAGTCGTGCCGGCCGCTCCGGGTCCTAAGTTTATAGTTGAGCAAAGTGCCTCGTCGACAACGTTGTAACCTGGCTTGTTATCGGCAATGAGGTATCCTGGTCCGAAAACGACGAGTGGAATATCGATTGTGGCTGAATAAGTCGCGAAGAAGGTCTCCGAAATAAACTGAGAATTGGCTTCTAGGTAAATGGTATCCCCGTCAAAAGCTGCGTCCACGGCAGACTGAAAATCTTGGTAGAGGGCAGTTGTGTTGGGATGAATATTCACGCGATGTATAGCGCTCCAACTCGTTGAGGAAATCAACAAGCCGACTACTAGCAGAAAAGTATATTTATACATATTCATGGCTTTGTGATTTGCTTGTTACCTGCGGGATTTTCCCTTGACGACGGCTGTGGATCCGCCACTTTGAGTGCCTTGGACACTACCGTTGTATTTGGCAATAGAAGGTAGTTTAGGCATTCCAGAAAGTACATAGGTCGTCACTCCACTATACATACCAATGTCGTTTCCATCGGCTCCTGCGTTGGTGGCCGGATTTCCTGTGTTGGGATCGGTGTTCCATGCGTTCAATTGATACTTTCCATCACGACTTACACCATCCATCAAGGTGAAGCAATAGACCGAATCCGGTTCGTGCTCAGGATCACCTCCATAATTGCTGTTCGCTGCTCCGCCCCAGGCCGTTAAAAAAGTTGAACGTGCTAAATTGAAACTCACTGTCAAACTTGTTGATGCGGGCATAATCTCGCTGTCTTCAAAGTAGTTGTTCTGAACTACGGCATTGTGAAACAGGTTGTCTGGCTCACCGAAGAACAAGTTGTTCAATATGACTCCTGAACCAGTGGTAACACGAACATTGTGCGTGCCAGCCGCATTCGTATTGTTCATGAAGTTGTTCTTGATGATGAAATTCGTCGCGTTGGCGATATCGACCAAGGCACCGGCATTCGAACCTTCAATAAAATTTTGAGAAATGAATGGAGTAATTATGGGCCCCGTAGTTCCCAATCCCAAATGCGATGTGATGTTGCAACGAGTTAAGCGAACGTTGTTGGCTTCTACCAAGACTGTCTCAATTTCAATTCCAGAAACCAAAACTAAATCGGCTGTAATGGTCAATTGATCGATCTTTGCCGTCCGCAAATCGGCCTGCGTACAGTCATTGTCACCCAAAAAGTATCCAGTGCCAAAGATGCGTACCATTACGTCTACAGTAATATTACCGCCATCGTAGGGTATCAAAGAATGCTCAAGAATAATTGAGTCGCCTATCGCTACGTGATTTGCCAATACATCGGCAAGCGAACTGTGAACTATTATTTCGTCTGCTATGCCAAGATTGTTGTTTACACGAACTTGTGTTGCTAGTCCAACTAGCGGGCAGAAGAAAATGAGAAACAGAATTGTTGAAGTGGATCTCATGATTATTTGATTAAGATTATGAACAGTAAAGTTAAGGAATTTAGATGGCCTTGTCTCAATTCGCCGATGTGAATGATTATTTGGTCAAGAAATCAGAGAGTTTGGTCGAATCGATTAGAATTCGGTAGCCTCGTGCGGAAAGATGGTCATGAAAACCTCCTATTTGGATGCATTTGGCTTTATGCCAGAGACAAAAAACATGTGCATAAGCCCTTTTCCCTTGGCTTCAATTTCTCCACGTTCTTCGATGAGAAAGTCGTTTTTGACGAGGTCATAGCACGCTTTGGAGATGTTCAATTTTCCGGCAGAACCACTCGATTCCATGCGCGAGGCAATGTTGACGGTGTCGCCCCAAATATCGTAGGCAAACTTCTTTTGTCCCACCACTCCGGCGACAAGTGGACCGCTATGAATACCAATGCGTATAGGCCAAGCGGAATGTCCGTCTTTTGCACGTTGAGCATTTATTTCTCGGGTGATTTCCAACATTTCTAGGCCGAAAAGCACCATGTTCTTAGCATGATCTGGGTTGGCGGCTGGAATGCCTGAGGCGCACATGTAGGAATCTCCTATGGTCTTGATTTTCTCTATGCCGTACTTCGCTGAGGCTTGGTCGAATGCTTCGAAGAATCGGTGCAGACTTTCAACCAATCGTTTCGCATCAGTCTCTTCAGTTAGTCTTGTAAATCCTTTGAAATCACTGAATAATACGGTCGCGGCGTCGTAATTTCGTGCTTCGGCATTGCCTTTTTCTTTTAACTCGTCGGCGGTTGCTGCCGGTAAGATATTTAGCAACAGGTCATCCGATTTTTTCTTCTCATAGCGCAATTCTTCCGTACGCTTGAGTACCGTATTCTCCAGTTTGATGTTCTCTTTTTCGAGCCGCTTCAATCGCAGTCGGAATGCACTCAAAACAACCACAGCCACCAAAAGAATGAAGCCGATAATAAATCCCTTCGTTTTCCATACTGGCAACATGATCTGAAAATCATAGGTCGTCGGTTCGCTTACTTTTCCATAGGCGTTCTTCGCCTGAATCCCGAAGGAATAGGTGCCCGGAGGTAAGAAATTAAAAGCCTCCCGCTGCTCAGCTCCTTGGGCAATGCTTCTCCACGGACCCCAATCTTCATCCTGTCCAATAAGTCGGGTCCGAAATTCCACGTGGTCGCTTTGGCACCATTCGACTACATTGAAGTCGAAGGTTATATCGTTTTCGTCGTAAGACATCACCAAGCCTTGTGGTAAATCGGTCCAAGCTTCAAACCCCGTCAAGTGCCGATAGCCGGGGAATAATGAACGCAAGAAGGAGGCTTCAGTAGTGAATTTCATGCTGTCGGCCGAATGGCTACCAATAATTTGGTCGTGCAAAGAAATGCTTGTGAGTTGGGTGATTGGCGGACTCAAGTCTTCGAGATCGGCAGCTGGGTTGTAGCTCGACAGGAATCCACCAGAGCACCACCAAATGCGTTGTTGGTCGTCTTCAACTACATTGTTCATGGAAATCCCCGTGACCACCATTCCACTGCTTTCGTCGTAAATCCGCACTTGAAGATTTGACATGTCGGCACCAAATTCGAGTGAGCTGCGATCGATGGAACAAATACCATGCAGCGTACCCAACCACAGTTTCTCGTCGTTCACATGAAGTGCTCGAATCGAGTTGGAAATAAGGCCCTCTCGTACCGTGAGCTTGATGGTTTTTAAGCTTGGCGCTCCGCGCAAATGATCCAATAACTCCTTCCTGTCATAAATCGCCAATCCATGGTTGGTGGAGCCGACGTAAATATGACTCCCTACATTTTTAATGGTGAAGACATCGTTTCCAATATTGCCGTTGCTCACGTCAAAGACCAGTGGTGAACCATTTGCCTGCAAGGCTTGAGCAGTTA
The DNA here is from genome assembly GCA_015665315.1 of Flavobacteriales bacterium. GTDB lineage: Bacteria > Bacteroidota > Bacteroidia > Flavobacteriales_D > Sanyastnellaceae > JADFAK01. The sequence goes on from JADFAK010000088.1 coordinate 53,776, forward strand.
AAATCAACACACCGTGATTCGACGTGGCCATCCATAAATTTCCATCCTCATCAAATTCAATTTCCCAGATATGCGCGTTTTTTTGTTCGCCCAAGGGCAGGTAGTAAGTCGAGTCATTGTGAAATTTCCGCAATCCGTGAAATCCTCCGGCATAGATCTCTTGGTTTAAGCCTTCGGCAAATGAAAAAACGTCGCGCTGAACGGTACTTGCTTCGCCGTCAACGATTGCCGTCGCTTTCTCATGTTGTATTCTGAATACGCCATCGTCACTCGCTGCGATCCAGATATTTTGCTGACTGTCTTCAAAAATGTCGTGGACGTCGACAAGCCCAGAGGAAGGATCTTCGAACGGTTCTATCTTGCCATTTGGAAAAATTCGGTCGATGCCTCCTCCTGAATAACCAATCAAGAGCGAGTTGTCGGCTAGTCGGCATACAGCCCAAGGTTTGTCATTTTGCAGACCGTTCTTTGAGCTATAGTTGTCAAAAGCTTGTAGTCCAATCTTTCCAATACCCTCGCCAAAAGTGCCAAACCAAACGTTGTCATCGCTGTCGGAGATAAGTGTGATAATTCGGTTTCCGGGTAGTCCGTTCTCCTGGGTATAGTGCGTCGACATGTCCTTGTTAATCGCAATAATCCCGTTCCGATTGGTTGCGGCGAAGATCGAGCCATTGGAAACTTCGACGATGTCCCATACTGCATAATTCTCCAGAGCGACAATAGACTCAATCGTTCCAAACTTTGTGTCTATGCGCTGCATGTTTCGAAAGCCCACCCACACGTCCTGGTTGGCCAAACAAGCCATGGTACGCGCGCTATGTTGAGGCAGGGCATTGAAGATCTCGTGCGGATAGAAGGATTGGTTGTCGTAAATGACGATGCCTTCCTGCGGTGAGCCCATCCAAATTTCACCCTTGTCCAGTTCGACAAATGAAGTGATGTCGCGGAACGATTCAGGGATGTATGAACTTAGGTCAATGAATTTTTCGTCGATGATTACGCCGGCACCGTGGTTATGTGTCCCCACCCAAATCCGGCCTTTTGAATCACAGAATAGCTTCCAAACCAATACGCCATCGGTAGCTTTTAACTGCTTGGCTAAATCATAGTGAACGAAGTCTTTTCCGTTGAATTTGAGGAGGGAAGTGCCCCATCCTCCGAACCACATATTTCCTTGAGAGTCCATGGTGATCGACTCAATCTTGGACTCAAATCCAGCGATATGAATCGAATGTAATTCGTGCTGGTTGTACCGGACAATCAAGCCTCCCTTGCCACCTATCCAGATATTACCGGCGCGGTCTTCGCACATGCCAAAGACGTCCAAAGCGACGAGGTTTTGGTCTTGACCGAGGTATTCGATATTGGCTATGCGATCGGCTTTGCGAAAAAGGCCGGATGTGGGAGTCGTTTCCCAGTGTACTTCATGAATTGTGTCGCCGACAAGTGCATGGCCTCCTGAAAGGGCCGACGATGATCCGCTTTGGCCCAACGAGGCTAGCACGAGGGTTAGGGACAATAGGAGTGATATGGTGTGTAAGGCCAAGCGCAAGTAATCGCTAAAATAGGGAATAGTAGACCTCTTTTTGACCTAGAAATTATTTTTCTGAAACTGGCCCGGCGAGTGATACGTGTTTTTTGTCGACTTGAATTTCGCCAGCTTCGATGCGGCGTACAACTTCCTCGATGATCATTTCATCCCCTTCGGCATCGTATTCGTTTTTTAGGTTGTGGCCAAAAAGTCGAGCCAAGCCCTGCCACATCCACGCTGAGAAGTTACCTTTGAGTTCCTGAATAAGCTCGTAGCTGGTGTCTCCTGTTTCTCGGTCGATTAACTTGATGAGGATCATTCCCTCGCTTATTGTTAAATCGGTGAGCTCACCCTCGAACTGCGACATGAGTTCCTTTTCAGCTTTTTTCAGAAACTTCTTGCGCTCCTTTTCATTCTCGATCTTTTTAAGCTGTTCATCGTATTGAGCCATGAGCTGACCAGCGGCTTCGGCGTAGGGATAAGCCTTGATGATTTTGGGTTCCAGTCGGTTGTAGCGTTTTTGGAACTTCTTATTCCAAGTAATAGATTGCGAAACTACGGCATCACCCAACATGACTACAGGAATGGTATCTCCATTTTCTATGATAGCATCACAGATAACATGGTCTTTCCCGTCTTGAGCCGAAGAACTCAAGCTTAACAGAAGAAGTGATATGAAGAAAAAGTAATATTTCATTCCATTTGTACAACGCACGTATACGCAAGAATCGTACGCGGGTTTTCGAAAGGTACTCAAGAATGTGGTTTTTTACTAAAGAGTCAGCCTATTCCGTCTCCACTGACTGACATTTTCTGTTTTATTAACTTCCTTTTTCAAGGTCGTCACCATTTTTTCATGAGTCATAGCGCTTAGAATAGCTGCCAGTTCTTCACTCGAATTGTCGACCGGTAGTTTCCCGTCGAAATATAAACTCACAAATCGCGTGTCGAATTTACCCGATCGAAAAGCTTCATGGTTGATGGCAAATTTGCAAAATGGCAAAGTCGTCTTGATACCAGTGATCGTGTAGTCGTTGATAGCTTTGATCATGCGGTCGATTGCTGCGGTTCGCGTGCCAGCGTGCACAATCAACTTGCTGATCATCGGATCGTAGTATATAGGTATAGTCATACCTTCATCAAACCCATCATCGACACGGACACCTTCTCCTTGAGGTCTTACGTATTCTTCCAGCGTTCCGATATCGGGCAGGAAGTTGTTCTCAGGATCCTCAGCATACACTCTCACTTCCAGCGCATGGCCGTTGATTTTTATGTCGTCTTGGGTGAATTTCAGTTTCTCCCCGCGCGCTACATTGATTTGCTCTCGCACCAAGTCGATTCCCGTGATCATCTCTGAAACAGGATGTTCTACTTGCAAGCGTGTGTTCATTTCGAGGAAGTAGTAGCTTAAATCTTCGTCCACGAGGAACTCGACTGTTCCAGCTCCCACATAGTCACATGCACGTGCGACGTCAATGGCGCTCTGGCCCATTTTCTGACGTTGCTCTTCGGAAAGAACGGAAGACGGAGCTTCTTCGACTACTTTTTGGTGCCGACGTTGAATCGAACAGTCTCTTTCGCAGAGGTGAACGATATTGCCATGTTTGTCGGCCAGCACTTGAATTTCAATATGCCTTGGAGCAGCTACGTACTTCTCAATAAAAACCGATCCATCACCAAAAGCCGATTCGGCCTCCGAAATAGCTCGTTTCATTTGATCGATAAACTCCTCCCGACTATTAACCACGCGCATTCCTTTTCCTCCGCCACCAGCGCTGGCCTTGATGAGAATCGGAAATCCAATTTCTTCGGCCGTATTCATGGCTTCGTCAAGATCAGTAATTGCTTCGTCGGTTCCAGGAACCATGGGGATGTTGTACGCTTTAACAGCAGCTTTTGCCTCAAGTTTGCTACCCATCATGCGGATTGCCTTAGGAGCAGGTCCGATAAAACTGATTCCAGCAGCTTCTGTAGCAATGGCAAAATCGGCATTCTCAGAAAGAAAGCCATAGCCAGGATGAATACCTTCAACACCAAGTTCTTTGGCGATTTCCAGTATTTTGTCTCCTAGTAGGTATGATTGAGATGAGGGGGGAGGTCCAATGCAGACTGCCTCGTCGGCAAATTTTACAAATGGCGCGTTTCTATCTGCCTCTGAAAAGACTGCCACTGTGGCAATATTCATTTCTTTAGCTGTACGCATAATACGCAACGCAATTTCTCCTCTATTAGCAACCAATATTTTCTTCATGCAGAATAATTTGGGCAAAAATAGGGAAATGAAAGAAAGTTTGCTTGAGGGATTTTTCCGAGAGAAAAAGGGGAAAAAGAGGGCAAGCTACTCATATCGCACCGCTACAACTACTTACCCTTGCTGTCTTCCGACCCTGGGGGAGTTCAGTAGGAGCTGATCGTATAAGACTTGCCCGCCGCAAAGGTAAGTTGATATTCGGATTTTTACCAACCGAATGAACGATTATATTTGTCCTAACATTAAAACAAGGATATGAACAAGTCAGCAATTCAATTTGGCCTACTCTCAGGGCTGGTATTAAGTGTGATCAATGCATTGATCTATTTCATTAACTATGAATTACTTGCAAATTTTTTACTGGGCATTTCCTTGCTCGTTCTTATAATTGCATTGATAGTTATTGGTGCTGTTCGCATCCGAAAAGAATTTGGTCCATTTGACCTCAAACAAGCTTTTATCACCACTTTTCTTATCTGCATTGGCTTAATTGTAGTGACTACCTTGTATGAAATTGTTCTATTCACCTTCATTGATCCGACGTTTGGGGAAACCATGGCTGAGATAATAACGACCACTACAGAGGAGTGGATGTCCAAGTTCAATACTCCACAAGAAATTATGGAGGAAGAACTCCCTAATGTATATGCCGATGCGATTGAGCGTTACAGCATGGCCGGAGCTTTGAAAGGTCTGTGGACTGGAGCCCTAATCTCGGCTGTCTTTTCTATCATTGTCGCACTAATCATCCGTTCTAAGAAGGACTAAAGTCTACTGTGTCTATGGATATTTCCATTGTAATACCTCTTTTTAACGAGGAGGAATCTTTGAATGAATTGCACGAGTGGATTGTGAAAGTTGCCCAACGCGAAGGACTATCTTACGAGGTCGTTTTTGTTGATGACGGCAGTTCTGATAAGTCATGGGAGGTGGTTCAAGCGCTACGCGCAAATGACCCTTGTGTGCGTGGAATCCGCTTTCGTCGCAACTACGGCAAGTCGGCCGCGCTTCATTCAGGCTTCCAACTATGTGAAGGAGATATCGTAATTACGATGGATGCCGACCTCCAGGATTCACCTGAGGAGATTCCTGAGATGGTCAAAATGATCCGTACACTCGGATTTGACTTGGTGTCAGGTTGGAAAAAAAAGCGCTATGATCCAATCAGCAAGACTATTCCTACCAAGTTGTACAATTGGGCTACACGAAGGATGACAGGCATTCGATTGCATGATTTTAATTGCGGACTCAAAGCATACCGACTGGATGTCGTCAAGAGTATTGAAGTCTACGGTGAGATGCATCGCTACATTCCCGTCATCGCCAAGCGCGAAGGATTTGTGAAAATAGGCGAGAAGACAGTTCAGCATCAGGCTAGGAAGTATGGGACAACCAAATTTGGAATGGAACGCTTCGTAAATGGCTTTCTTGACCTACTCACCATCACCTTCATATCGAAGTTCGGAAAGAAACCGATGCACCTTTTTGGAACCTTGGGGATGGTGATGTTTATGCTCGGATTAGCTTCCTTTCTCTGGATAGGTGGTTCCAAGTTATACTGGTTGTGGAAGGATGTTCCCGCGAAGAACATTGCTGAGCAATCGACTTTCTTTATTGCGCTCACGGCTATGATTTTGGGAACATTGTTGTTCTTGGCTGGATTTTTAGGTGAATTGATTTCAGCCAATAATCCATCTCGCAACAAGTACAAGATCAAGGAAGAAATTTAGAGTTTTATGAACTGTTTGGACTGCCTGCCAAAAGGGGAGTCGACAGACAGATAATATACACCTGCCGAATTTTCGTGCATCGGTAATGCGATATGTGGGTTGGCTATTTCGGCGTCATAGATGGCGTCGATTACCATTCTTCCCAGCGAATTATAAACCCGAATATGGTATCGAACTCCGGCCCTGAGATGCTGCAGGTCGAAGTCCAATTGCGTGCCGGCCGTTTGGTCGATATTGCCGATGAAATCAGTATCAAAATCTTCCGAGTCGTTGAATTCAAAGGACTCAAAAATACAGTTACCATCGGAAATCGTCGCGAATGGATTGTAGTTAGTAGCCATTGGATCCATACACCCGTCTACAGGACATGAGGCATTCACGGCAATTATATCCATTGTAGAATAACCTGTCTCGAGCGTTCCGGAACCAATTAAATCTCCCCCGAACACGATTTCGTATTCTGAGCCATTCCAACCATCTCCAAATTGATCGGTGAGATGAAGCATATAACAGCCGTCGGCCAAGCACATGTCTTCGACCCAGGTAGTATTGTCGTTGTAGGAGGAGCCTTGGTAAAGAACGTCTTCTGCCATGTCGGTGAAAGACCAACCAATCTCATTCCCGAAATAAGCTACATGCATGTTCAATTCAACGAGGTTTTCAGTGCAGTCTAGCAGTTCACAGGAACCATCGTCGACAGTAGCTTCGGGATTGTAATTCAAGGCTGACTCGTCTGTACACCCAGGTATACAAGCGTAAATTTGCACGGCGGTCAAAGAAACCAAGTTAGGGGCGTAAACAGCCACATTCGTTAAGTTATCGGCCGGAGCTGTGAACGGAACAAACCAAGAGATACCGGAAATAATGTTGTCAGGAAGGTCGTAAATCCATTCGTCAAGCGAGTTGTCGGCGTTTGTAATGTGGATTGATTCGAGCGGACAATAACCTGAAGTTGTACTATTTATCTCAAATCCTTGGATCAATGTATCATTGGTCAGTTCGCAGATCCAGGATATGGCAATCTCTTCAATCGAACAGGGATCGTACAAGCATGAGTTATCGTCACATTCCGCCATGCTGTCGTAGTTGCTTGCAAATGGATCTGTGCATCCGATCATTTGACCGCAGGTTGAAGCATAAAAAATCGCATTGTAAACAGAGTTGCCCATGCTTACTTCCAGCATGTGTCCAGAGCAAGTAAGCAGCTCTTCGTCGAGAATTAAAACCGTCTCTCCATTCGCAGGAAGCGCGACGTCATCCGATGTCAGTGTCCATTCTACTTCCAGCGTTTCCAATTCGGAAATGGTGATTTCCCAGTCGTCGCAGTATCCGGAATAGGTGGGGGTTACAAACAGACCAGGCTGCCAGAACTGACCATCTTCATCCCACAAACACCAACTGACGGCAAGATCATCTAAAAAGCAGGGCTCGTACTGACATGAACCGTCCTCTACAGTTGCGAGTATGTCAAAATTTATCGCTTCGGGGTCGGTACAACCTGGAGGTTCTGGGCCTTCAAAAGTTGCGCCTATCCATTCGAAAGTACTACCATCTTCGCGCACTACGTGCAAATTTAATTGTCCAGATAGTTGTCCGTCGGTGGTGACCTGACCTAAGAGGATTTTGCCATCGGCATTGGCTATCGTATTAGCAGCTCCCTCTTCACTAATCCAGCCTCCTTGTTGCAAGTTGAAAAGCGCCGATTGAAAACCAAATGAAGTCTGAAAAGTGTTGGAAGGTTCTACATCGTAGTGAAATACGGGTGTCCCTGGATCGGTGCTGGTTTCACGACCTATGGTGATGAAGCTATCGTATTGAATATTTGGGGATTCATCGAACAGACTGGGGTCAAGGTCTCCTCCTTCGATCCCACCATCGTTGGTGTTCCAGAAGTCGCCAGTGCTCTCAATTTGGACGGGGTCGATATTGTATAAACTATAGACCTGTGTAATGGCATCTGCTGCGCCATCCATATGGGCCCAAATACGATAAGTTGAAAAATTCGATGGATAATTCTCTACTGTGGAATCGTCATCGTAGTAGGCCTCCACTTCCAAATAGTAGTCGCCATAAACGCAATCTTCACTCCATTGACCGTTGTCTGAAGTATAATTCAATGCTAGGGGATCGGTGCAACTTGCAAACTCATCCGTGCGAAAAATCACATCGACAAAGGAGAAGGTTGACAATGGATCAATGGCCGGTTTGACATTGAAACTCAGTCGGCCTTCCAAAGCCGCTGACGTAGTTATCTGGGCAATAAGAACACGGTGATCTTCCCCGAGAAATCCGTTTTCGAAATCGGGAATGGTGATCCATATGCCAGATTCGAATTCAAGATCGGCTGTTCCGTCCAAAAAAGACCAATGGAAGGCCTCGTTGGGTGTTCCGGCATCGGCAAGGAAGTATCCCGGGTCGAGGTTGTTTTCCATACCTATAGTTAGGAAGGAGTCATAAGCCAAAGCTGGCTGAGATTCGAAAATGAAGGGCCCAATATCGAGTGCAGTAATCCCTCCTTCACTGTGATTCCAGAATTCTCCTGTTCCATTGGTGGTGATATAGCCCGTTGAGGTCGTTAATTGGTCGGAAAAGACACTTTGTAGTAAGTCCAGGGAATCTTCACCGTACACATATATTCTGTAAGTGTGATAGCCTTCGGGGTAGCCTGGTACCGTTCCATCATAAGCGTAGTATCGTTCGATTTCTATGCCGTAGTTTCCGAAGAGGCAGGCGTCGCCGGGGTCCATTTGCGCAAGCGGATTGAAATTGGCGGCCGTGGTGTCGAGGCATCCAAGTATGTATTCACAAGTGCCGTCGTCGTCTGTCGCGTTTGAATCGAAATTGATGGCAATGGAATCGGTACATCCAAATATTTGGCCGCAGGCTTGATCGCCAAAGCACAATAGCAGCACAATGGACAATAGGAATGGAACCAATATTTGGTTTAGTAATTCACGCACAATGAGATAAGGCCCTTTATAATGAACACGAATAAATGATGGAAACCCTTGGGTAAGAAACAAAAAAACTGCCCCGAATGTGCAAACAAAGGAGAGAATTATCTCCAGTGCTCGCACCTTCGGGGCAGTGAGTTTAATAATATGGTATTATCAGTCTACCTTAATAAACTGAGTAGTTTCCATTTGAGCACCATTTACAACTTGCAAGAAGTAGATTCCACTTTCAAGTGACTGGAGATCTAATTCATGCGTCATAGACACATTTGCCGAAGGCTGAACCATATCAACAATCAACTTCCCAGTAAGGTCGAAGATTCTCATGGTCACAGATGCCTCGATGTCAACGTGATCTATTTTCACAGTTGCCGATGATACGACAGGATTAGGATTCACAGCCACTAACAAAGAAGGAGTGAATCCAGCTGAATTGTTCAAGTTCAAACCAGGGTTGTTTCCAGGTCCGTACAAGCAGCTACCATCGTTCACATCAGCCCATGGTTCAAAGTTGAACGCAGTAGGATCAGTGCAGCCATCGATTGGGCAATCGCTGTTGATCGAAAGAATGTCGAATTGCATAGAGCCATACATCAACGTACCGTCTCCTACCAATCCATCCTCGCCATACATCATGTAGAATGCACCGTTCCATCCGTCACCGAATGCGTCGAACATCGTGAATGTATAACAATCATCTTCCAAGCAAAGCTCAACGTAGGTGTCACCCGTCGTATAGTCACCGCCCTCGGCCACGATGTCACCGCCGCTGTTGGCCAATGTCCAAGACACTTCGTTGGCGAAGATCTCGGTATGAATCCAAAGTGTTACCGCATTGGCCTCACATGGACCTTCGTACTCACATGAGTCATCCGAACAACCTGCAGTTGAATCGTAGTTGATTGCATTTGGATCCATGCAACCAGGGTAGGTGCATGATTGATCGTCGGCATTGGCATTCGAATCGTAGTTACAAGCCTCAGCATCGGTACAACCATAAACTTGGTCGTTGCAACCATCGGCATTGATTCCGAATGAAGCCTCAGCAGGGGCAGTTCCGAAAGCAAGAGCTACACCATTGTAAGAAACAGTCCACTCAACTTCAGTATCGAATGTTCCACCACCAACGAAAATATTGTAACAACCATCGGCCAAGCAGAGAATGTGTGTCTCTTCAGATCCAGTTTCCATGGTTCCTTCCGCTACAATGTTTCCACCGGCATCAACAACCATATAATAAGCACCGTTCCATCCGTCGCCGAATGAATCGTACATATCGATCACAACTTCGTTCAAGTCGCAGTCTTGCTC
>JADFAK010000027.1 GCA_015665315.1 Flavobacteriales bacterium
TTTGTCCGTTGGCCAAAGTCACTTCACCTGAGTGAGAAACCAGACAGTAAGGAGACCATGTTCCACCGAGGATACCTTCGTACTTCTCGTCAATATCCCAGAAGTTACCGGCTTCCTCATCGTCGAAAATGATTTCTTCTTCAAGTTCTTCCGAAGCTTGATTTCCAGCACGAATCCAGTTGAGTTCGTTGAACCCTTCACCATCTTCGATACCTGAGAACCATGGTCGGCTTTCGTCTTCGAATTCAATTTCACCGCTCAAGAGATCGGTAAAGTGGTTGACTGGTTCACCGTCATCGTTGATGTACTCATATTGATCCCAAGTGATCGATAATCCTAAGTCCAAGAGCATGAACTCATTGTGAACATAGAAGCTCTTCGAATTGGTTCTCACTTCACCTGTTGTAAGATCGGTAAGTTGCCAATAAACAGAGTCATCTTCTAGATCAACTCTATCAGGAGCCAATCGAAGCTCGTAGTCGGCAGCTGGTAGACGAGTTGGATCGATAACCTTTACATTAACTGGTCCACGTCCACGCTGGTAAGTTGCTGCATCAGTGAAGGTATTTTCAAGAATATACGCTTCAGTCTCTGGAGATAGATCAACTATGTTGTCACCACATCCTCGACCTTCAATACGAGTGATAGTCACACCATCACCATAACTGGCGTTGATGGTTGTACCCCCTGCTTCAGGACTTACGTCATGAGGAATTCCTGAATACACACGGATAGCTCCTGAAGAACCTTTACGTGAAGACTTGAATTGCTCAATCTGTCCTTGTTGATTGGTGTAGTCGTAGTTTTTGTAATTGTTGTAACCATAAGCCAAGGCCATGAAGTAATACGTACGGTGATTAATCAACTTCGTGTCTCCTGTAGCAAAGGCATCGTTTACGATTTGGAATGAATGCTGAATTCCTTCATCTGCTCCATCAACCATCAGTGTTGGAATCGCTTGTTCAATTGTTTGGTCAAACACATAATTAATCGCCTGTCCAACACCATCTTGCTTATCACATTGGAAGATCAATCGAGCTTTGTCGATATCACCGAGCTCAGATGGAGAAACTTCGCCGTCTGATAACTGGTAAATAAGATATCCTTGGAATTGATACGAACGTTCTGCTTCTGTCAATGCAACTCCATCAACAACTTCAGGAATAATCGGGTCAAATCCGAATAAGTCAACATCATACTTCGTCTCATCGAAGTTGTTACTTGTTGCTGTCTCATTTGTAAGCATAAGAACCAGCTCATTACTGAATTCTTGGATCGTTACGTCTGGCGCATCAGGACCCTCTACAATTTCGAAACAGTTGTCAAACAAAGCCTGAGCCTTATCATCCGCAACTTGCACAAGAGTAACTGATTCAAATGGATCACCACCTGTAGCTCGTGCGTATACAACTCCTACCGTAATGTTGTTGTAATCTCCCGGCTCCAATGTAAAAGGACCTGCAGATTGCATGAATCGTCTGTCACCTGATGGGTTTCCAGCAGAAACCTCAGTCCAGTCGTCAACGGCAATACCTTGAGTACCCCAGTTAAACGGATCCGTGTCGCCAGGGAACATGTAGTCGGCAGGAATATTCAAATCTGCTCCTGGAGGAGTCAAAGCGTTTCCACCATAGGCCATTCTCTGACCATTTCTCCAGTAACCTTGCATATAGCGATAGTAGTCCAAAGCCGTACTTGGCTCACCATTTATACCTGAACTGTTGTTATAGTATAAGAATTTACGCATTCCGAAACGCTCATTGTCAATGATATCATCACCGTATCCGATACCAATTCCTTTGTAAGGAATTCCATGCTCAGCAATTGCTTCAGCGAAGTTTGTTGTCAATGGGTTGTCTTTATCATCTTCATCTTGGTAAGGTCCCTCAAAGAAGTCAACACCTACAGCTGGAGGGTTTTCACCGTATCCGTCTGAAGAAGTAGAAGACTCATCAAAAGCATCACCATTGTAACAGTAACCCAAACCACGTTGTACATCGCAACCGACGTAATCGTCAATTGAAGTACCCACATCGGCATCAACCCAAGTTCCAAAATATGTATTTCCCAAGGTTTGAGTTCCTTGGTTAATCATGACATAGTTATAGAAGGTCATGTTGTTGATCTCGTCGGCCGTTGCAAAAGAAAATGCTTGCGCTCGAATCTCCATACCGATAGGCTCTCCTTGTGATTCCGAGTGAACGTTACCTTTGTCATTGAAGATCCAATAGTAAGTCTCATCACCAAACAATGGAACTGGATCGGTTCTTCTTCTTTCTTCACATGGAAGCTCTTTCAAGAAATCATACCACGGATAATCGCCAGCACTGGCGTTGTAGAAACCATCACCATCATAATCCAAGAATGGAGCGAGGTAATAATCTTGTCCGAGTGCGGTCTGTCCGTGTGCTGGGTAATCGAAGAAATAGCTAGGAATCGCATAACCATCTGGGAATTCGCCTTCAAGGTTACATGTTGGATCATTCAAACAGTCATAGTAGCGTCGGTGCTCTTGAGCATCTTGCTTGTATGAAAGGAAGAATCGGTCGTATTGAGAACAAACTGATTCATCTACTTCCGCCGATCCATCTACTGTAAGTGGTCCAGGCCAAAAGTCGTTTCCTTCTGTTCTAAATCGAATCGCAGCTAATTTCAATTGCTGATCCGGAGATGTTCCTCCCAACCAGAGTGAACCTGCGTACAATACAGAGACATTTCCCTCTGCAGGAACAATGTAACTCGCACGACTATTCGCACGATCTTGCCAAAGGCTACCCCCCGTTTCAATCAAGGCGCGCACGTTGTTGTATTCCATTTGCCTAAGTCCGGTGGCTGGAGCACAAGCGGCAGCACGCGTTCCGTCGTCTTCTGTGTTTCCACCACCAACGATTCCAGAACCTACATACTTGTAGGCCATCGCATCACTTGAAGAGATGAGAACAGCAACTAACAGAGCAATTAACTTTCCGACAGTTTTCATAAGCTATTGTTTGTCTTTCTTATTCGAGTTCAATTAAAAATCCAGACGAATTCCTAGACGAATAGTACGTGGTGGGTTCAAATTGAACGGATTGTCCACATACATTGAATAGTAGTTTCTAAATGAGTCTGGAGAATTCTGTGTTTCGATGTTGGCCTGGTACTGAGCTGCTGCTAAGTAACCATCATCATCAGAAACACCAGTGTATCGGTAAACCGAGTTAATATTCTTTGAATTCAAGAGATTTGAAATCCAGAGGTAAACATTCAAATTTGTTGTTCTTGCTGTCTCTCCCTCTCCAAATTTCAATGTGAAGTTACGGTCGATGTTCATGTCCATGTTAAATGTCCATGGAAGTCTCGATCCGTTCAAGTCACCATCAGTACTAGGCGAAATCTCTCCAGTAATTGGATACGCATTTCTTGCCGCAGTATATGGAGTTCCTGATCCTAAGTTAGCAATGAAGTTCACACCAGTGTTCTTCAAAATCTGCTTGTCAAACAAGATTGGTCCATTGTAATCACTTCCCTCACCGTAACGATAGTCCATTGTGATGTTGAAACGATGACGTTGGTCGTAGTTGAATGGCGCAATAGAACGTAGGTTGGGCAGACCAGCATTGATCAAAGCCAATGCAGTTGTCGTAGTAGATCCTGTTCCCTCTGCGAATTGCAAAGTATAGGCAGCTTTAATCCAAATGTTTCCTGTTCTACGTAAGTCATAAGTCAAACTTAGACCTTTAACTGTACCAAAGTCGAGGTTGCCAAATGCGCTGTACGGACGAGGATATGCTCCTGTAAAGTTTCTAACCTGGATCATGTCACGAAGCTCACGGTAGAATAGTGAGATCTTCAATGATGATGACTTTGAAAGTACTTGCTGGAATCCAAGCTCGTAATCAATAGTCTTTGTTGGCTTCAGATTTGGATTTGAAATCAATGAACTTGATCGGCTTTCCAAGTACAGGTAATCAACTGGATTGAATCGGTTGTTCGACTGTGGTCGCTGAGTCAATACATCATAGTGAGCAAAGAATACAGCCTCTTCCGAAATCGGGAACGAGAAGTTAATTCTAGGCATCACGTTAACCTGTGGATCATAATCTTTAAAGGCGTCTGATGTCAACGGCGCATCCGGTCCTCCAACTAGAAGTGGAGTAGGGAATCCATTGTTAGAAGCAATTAGAGCTGGATTCTCAATCTCGGCTCCAGTAGCATTGTACCAAGTCTCACCATTTCGATATCCAGTGATGTTCGCTGGATTCGATGGGTCATCCACATATACAACGTAGTCGTCTCCGATGTTCGATGGGTGTGGAATATCATTTCCACCAATCTCACTAACCTCCCCAGCCGATAAAGCTTGTCCTACTACGTAAGGGTCTTTAAGGACCTTTTGATTGGCATCAAAACGGTCAACACGTACACCTACGTTGAAGATGATATCATCGAATGAGAATTTATCCATGATGAAACCAGACATGTAGATAGGCTCAAATGCTCCCACTGGTCGAGTGTAATTTCCTCTTTCATTGGTCTCATTAAAGAAATCCTCCAGAGTAGGTCGGCCATTCACTTTGTTTCCGTGGTGATCGAAACCATAATAGCTCACAAGGTTGTTACCTTGGTTCAATAAGTCATCGGCACCAAACATGTCCAAGCTGAATGCTTCCGGATCAAGTGCGTCAGTATTGATGAAGTCAGAACCATTTGGATCTAGTCCCAATGACTCTCTAAGGTTGTAGTCGAATTCAAATTGATTACCACCTACCAAACGATCGTATGTTAGGTAAGGAATAGTTCCTTCAGGGTAGGTGAGTTCTCCCGATGAAAGATCAAGCTCCTTAATATGTGAATTGGCATAAAGTCGAGCCAATGTCCACAATCCAGTCGGTGCAAGAGAGAATCCTCTGTCTTTTCGTTGCTCGTACTCAAATCCCAACTGAACAGCGTGGTCCCCAATGTCGGCAGAACCCGAAGCACTTACTCTGAACTGACTGTTGTCAAAAACAGCGTAAGCATTTCCTTGGTTTCCTTGGTAGTTCCATAGGTTGTAGGTTCCAGCAATGGTTTGACCGTTCAACAGACCGTTTCCAGTTTGTACGTTAGATAACGAGTTGTAATAATCGTCATTCTCTCCTTGTAGATCGAAAGGCGTCAATGGGAACAGACCGAAGTACTGGTTGTTGATCGCAGCCAATTCAGGATTGAATTCCGATGGGGTAAATGTTACCAAGGTATCCTCAAATCCATCATGCTCGTATAGGTTGCCAGCATCATTCAAGGTGTATGAATTCTGACGGTGAATGTCAAATTTACCTACGTGACCATACTTAAAGAAGTCATCCTTGTGCGTGTCGTCCTGTGTTCGCGCAGTGTTTTTAGAATAATCCACCAATACGCTATAGAATACATTTTTCAGTGTTGAAGCCTGACTTGTCTCCTCGTCTTCTTCAGAGCTGAATCGTTGTGAGAACTTTCCATATACTCTCCAGTCAAAACTGGTGTTCTCCAAGTTGTTCTCCCAGTTCATCAACATGTTGCCATAACTAAAGCCATTGGCCTTGTTGTATGCTCCTGTTGCACCAAAAGTTAAACTCATGTTTTTCGTAGTGTTCACGTCAATCTTGGCTACAAGATTCGCGCTCTTTGCTCCTACGTTCAGGCGAGTTGGAACTTTTTCAAAATCGTTCTCGTTCAGGAAGTCGGCATTAAACAATGCTCCGTTTATCTCTCCGTTGTCTGAAATGTTCTGACGAAGTGGATCGTCCAACAAGGCCTGGCGAGAGTCTTCCTTCATTCTGTAAACACCGCCGTGCGTTGGACGCGGATCAACAATGTCTGTATAGTTTCCTGAAACAAAGAAACCAAGCAAAGGTCGCTCCTTCTCTCCATTTTCATCTTTCTTGAAAACCAAAGGTCCTGAAAGCGATCCCTCTATAAGGTTGTAGCCGTAACGGTCCAAGCCTCGTGCAGTTTCTCCCGTTCTGAATCCAGATGTGATCAACTCGATTCCTCCAGAATACTTAGAAGAAGAACTTCTGAGTGAGATATTGATGACACCACCTGTCGCATCTCCAATGTTCGCTGGGATACCTCCGGTAATTACCGAAATCTCTTCAACGGCCGACTTAGGTAACGCAGATGATCCACGAACCTTGATACCGTCTATATAGACCCAAGTACTATTACTACGTGCTCCACGAATAGAGATACCACCATCATTTCCAGCATCCGACACACCAGCTACTGTTGTGGCAATCGAAGTCGCCGAACGACCAGGCATCTTATTAATGTCTTCACGAGAGACTGTTCCTCCTGAGGCACCACCGTCTTTATCAATCAATGGCGTGCTATAAGCAACGACCGTAACCTCATCCAGCTGGATACCAGCTTCGAGGCCTTGATCTAGAAACGTGATTTTGTTTGAATTCACCTTTACACCCGAAATTTGCTTTGAAGCATATCCCACATACGAAAAGAGAACATCGTACGTTCCTGGGTCAATAGGTTTAACAGTGTACTTACCATCGAAGTCGGTAGTACCACCAGTGACCTGGTTTCCATTGAGGAAGACAACAACATTTACAAATGGCAGTAATTCTCCGGTGTTACTATCGGTTACAGTTCCCTTTAAGGTTCCTGAACCTACCTGAGCAAAGACTGGGGCAGAAAGTACGGCAAGAATAAGCGCACAGTAGAACTTTCTAAACATACAGTTCGGTTTACGTTTTCAATAACTATTTCAAAACAAGCGGGCGTAAATATAGAAATTAATTCCACGATTGCCCTATGGTTCCCCAACCATTGTGTGTTTCAATGAGTTGGAGTTTTGGCTAAAGGTTTATTCCTAATTTCTCAATCCTCAAAACTACGCTATAAGAGCGCTTTTCGAAAATTCTCGAAGGAAATTCCCGTGCAATATTATACACGTCTAGGTTTTAAAAAGAGTAATTGAAGGCAAAATTCAGAATCGAATTCACCTGAAATTTGAATGCTAACGAAAATGTTTCTTTCTAAAGACTCGCTGAAAAAAGGTGCCACTCTTCCCCGTCTCTAAGCGTTTTGTCTTTTTCGCATTTTGCTTAAACCGCTTTTTTGTGCTTTTACCTTGGACTGTTCGATGGCGCTTTGTGCCGTTTTTATAGTTGTTGGCAATTTCTGCGCGATTGTCCCCTTTTTGTTCAATTTGATCCCTCCTCTGCTTCCGCGCACTTTTTTGCCCTTTTTGTGCATGTGCCGCGAAGGGAAGTGTAAAAACAACCAGTAACAGTATTTGTAA
This sequence comes from Flavobacteriales bacterium, assembly GCA_015665315.1. Lineage (GTDB taxonomy): Bacteria > Bacteroidota > Bacteroidia > Flavobacteriales_D > Sanyastnellaceae > JADFAK01. The sequence goes on from JADFAK010000027.1 coordinate 7,262, forward strand.
AAAACGCTTCATGAATGTCCTATATGTGTTTTTTCAACGCCATTCGGCAAATGTTTATTCGCAGTAGCTATAAAAAAGTTTCGAAATCACAATCTCATCCGATTTCTCCAGCCGTGTTAATATAGCCTCTGGTAAACCGTTGGCACTCAACAGTAATTCCTGTGAATGTACGAGGATTTCTCCTTCATAACGACGCAGCTTCTCAAGATTTCCCCAAGTGTCATATGAAAAAGTCTCTTTTGTGATCTTCCCGTTTTCATGCGTCATCCGTTCAGATATCCGCGCGTATTTGTCGTAGGCGTATCGGATTTGTTTTTTCTCAGCCGATATGATGAATTCAGATTCCATACCCACCAAAAATCCTTGACTATCCCATGTCCAAGTTTCCTTGAAATAAGGTAGCCCAATGTCGTTTCGAGATAGAACTATTTTGGTTGTGTCGTTTGGCCAACTCGTGTTTTTGGTTTCTGAGCGGACTTGCGTTTTTCGTAACTGTCCGTTTATGTCGGCCTTGAATCTTGTTGCCGTAGTCGCTGAGTCTGAATAGATTAAGGTGTCTGTGATAACCGAACGTGCATTGGTTTGAGTAGTACTCATCAATTTTTCATCCATATATCGATACCGAATATTAGTTGTGTCCGATCTGCCGAATAGCGAACTTATTTTCACATGTTCTCGCTTCTTTCCTGTGCTTTGATCGAATTGAAAAATTGAAACGTCACCCGTTTTGGAAATGCCCATTCCATCAGGCTTAATCGAGTGTTCAACACGGATTTCGCAAATGCTATTCTTTTTGATGAAGGTGTTGTTGAAACGCCAATGATCCTCCAATGCATTGCCAACTGAGTTGTCCAAAAGCTGGGCAAAACAGGAGTTAACTAACATGAAAAATATGATTCCTATGGAATACCTCACTTATGCATTTGTTTGAGTGCCGACTCAAGGTCTGAAACGGGAAGCTGGCACGTTTTATTCTCACAAACGAATATGGTCGGGATACCTAAAAATTTTCCCTCGAGTAGGGGAAGAGAAGATTTTGACTCACCACCCATCAACAGCATATTAGGCAGATAGCGCTCTCGTAGTTGGTTTGCTAATTGGCTCGCACCTTCATCAGTAACGGCAACTTCGTACATCGTTTGGGTATGCCACATGTGCAGGATAGCCCAATTGCTAACGTTCTGTCCATAGTTGAATTCAGGTAGCATATTGCTTAGCATCTGTTTTGAAATCTCTTTGTAAGCCTTGTTGTCAAAGAGAACTCCCAAGGCAAACAGTCCTTTTGCCATGCTACTGTTCGACGCGGGAACGACGTTGTCCATGAGCTCTTGCTTTTTGGCTATCAAGGGCGGATCCATGTCAGAGGTAAACCAAAACATAGATGTTTGCTCATCGTAAAAATGGTCAAGTGTGTAATTCGCGAGTTGCTTCGCTTCGTTCAGCCAACGTTCATTGAATGTGGATTCATACAATGCAATGAATGCTTCAATCGTAAAACTGTAATCCTCGAGATAGCCGTTGATCGTACTCCTGCCTTCTTTGTAACTATGATTCAGCGAGCCCTCAGCAGTGAGTTGTTTGTCCAAAATGAAATTGGCACACTTTTCAGCACGTTTCAAATACTCTTCCTCTCCAAAGGCCATGTACGCATCGCACAACCCTTTTACCATCAGCGCGTTCCAACTCGTTAATGTCTTGTCATCCAAGCCTGGTCTTACGCGTGAAGCTCGAAGTCCCATTAATATTTTCGCAATTTCCGCTTTGTTGTGATCGATCTCTGCTTGGGTCATCTTCAGATCGTTGACCACTTCCTCGTCCAACTTATCGCGCAGTAGAATATAATTGCCCTCCCATAATCCCTTGCGGTTTATGTTGTAATAGCTTTCAGCAAATGAATAGTAGTCGCCCAAGGCCGATTTTAACTCTTCCTGCGACCAGACGTAAAATTTACCTTCTTCACCCTCACTATCTGCATCCAAAGCACTGAAAAATTGGCCCTCATCACCACTCAATTCCCGATCTACAAATTCCAGTGTCTCCTCCACAACTTGTCTATAAAGGTCTTTTTCAGTCAGCTGATATGCCTGCGAATACAGACTCACCAATTGAGCATTGTCGTACAGCATTTTCTCGAAATGAGGAACTTTCCAATTGGCATCTGTGCTGTATCTGGCGAAGCCACCCCCTACCTGGTCGTAGATTCCACCGAATGCCATTTGCGTAAGCGTATTCTCAATAAAATCTAGGACTTCCTTTTCCTCAAAGTGCCAGGCATATTGTAAAAGAAACTCGTAATTATTGGGCAACGGGAATTTAGGTGCACGATTCGGACCACCTTTTTGACGATCCCAGCTAGCCGACCATTCTTTGACCAGTGCATGAATGTCGTCTTCGTCGAATGCCGCATCCGATTCGTTTTTGTTGATCAACTCACTTTGCTTGACCCCCTCCGTTAGATTGGAAGCATATTCCTCCATTTTATCGGGGTCGTTTTGCTTCAGGTCTAAAAGCGATTGCATTGTCTCCATCCAGTTTTGTTTGGGGAAATAAGTCCCTCCATAAATCGGACGGCCATCGGCAAGCGTAAAACAGTTCAGGGGCCACCCACCACGTTGAGTCATGAGTTGCACGGCGTTCATGTACACCTGATCAACGTCTGGCCTCTCTTCACGATCTACCTTGATACACACAAAGTGCTCATTCATAAAAGCCGCCGCCGTCGAATCCTCAAAGGTTTCATGCTCCATCACGTGGCACCAATGGCAAGCGCTGTATCCAATGCTGACCAGTACCAACTTCTGTTCTTCCTGTGCTTTTTTAAACGCGGCCTCTCCCCATGGCATCCAATCAACAGGGTTGTGAGCGTGTTGTAGTAAGTACGGACTCGTCTCGTTAATCAGTGCATTGGTGTGATTGTGCATGGAGTCTGAATTAGCGGAGTTTTGAGACACGTTGCAATTAGCTCCCAGAAAAATGAAAGCTATGCAGACGAAAAAGCAATTTTTCATGGAGCAAATATAGAAAGGCATCCTCTCAATTGCATTCCATTTGTGTCAGATCGTAGGAATGATTGCCATTTCACTATTTATAAACAGGATGTAAGTCTAATAAATGTGTACACCCGTATATAAGCGGTCCGTAAATTATTGATTCACATATCGTTTGTGAAAAACATTAAGCTGCGTTATCGATTGAATTCTCTATTTTTCTGAACTCATAAGCCACTCATGAAACCAAGGTTTGTTCAAAGAATCTTAGGCCCCGTAGACAAGTTTTCCTTTGATGCTCGGGTTTTGCACATGGGAATAGTCATCTTCATTGGCATTCTCGGAGTGTCTATCATCGGAAATCACCTGATTGATTACAATACATCCTTCACTCTCTGGTTTGGTGGAATCATACTTCTTGCCACTGCGAGTTATTTGGCAAGCCGTTTTTTCTCCTTGTCAGTATTAGCGAAAGTTGTTTTCGTGTCATGTGTTCTTTGTACGCTGCTCATTTGCTGGTTTATCTTCGCCGGTCACGATGGGGCTACCCCTTACTACATCATTACGGGAACACTTTTGGTATGGTTCCTTGCTAGAAAATGGGCAATTGCCCTAACGATTGGATTGGTAGGGTCTTACGTCTTTTTGGTCTTCTTCGAAACCCAACGTCCAGATTTGGTGATTCCCTACCCTAATGAGGAGATTAAGTTTTGGGACACAGCCATGGCGCAAATGTTGGTCTTCATGACTTTTATCTTTAGCAATTGGCTTATTCGCAGTCAATTTGAACAAACAACCAAAAGGAATGATGAACATTACAAGGAAATAAAAGCGCAGCGAGACCAGCTTGAAAAAATGAAAAGGGAATTGGAAAAGAATCAATTGGCTCTTGAGAAAAGAAACAATGAGTTAATGGTCTCGAATGATCAAAAGTCTCGTCTCTTTTCCATCATTAGTCATGATTTGAGATCTCCGCTTTCTGGAATTCAAAATTCAATGAGGCTGTTGAAAATGAATGCCCTGGATAAAGCCGAGTCGGATAAGATTTTTTCTTTGCTTGATCAAGACCTTACCCTCACTATGGGAATGTTGGAGAATTTACTTTCTTGGTCCATCATGCAAATCCAAGGATGCTCGATCAAACCTGAGATGTTGAATGTGCGCAACACCTTGCAAGAAACATTGCAACTAGTCGAGTCCTACGCGAGCAACAAGAACATTCAAGTAGAATGCAATATCGACCATGAGATGCATGTCAACGCCGATAGTGAATCACTCAAATTAATCGTGCGTAACCTCACCATGAATGCCGTGAAATTCAGCCATCCAGATTCGATTATTAGTCTGCTCGGCTCCCATGAAGTTGAATACACAGAAATAAGAATAGCCGATAAAGGGAAAGGAATGTCTGCCGATCAAGTTGATAATTTGTTTGAAGGCGATGCCGTGCCGAGTCTTGGAACTAACAACGAATATGGAACCGGATTAGGGCTTAAATTGTGCAAAGCCTATATCGAAAAACACGATGGTCACATCCTTTGCGAAAGCTCAGAGGGCGAGGGAACCGTTTTTAGAGTTCGCTTTCCAAACTAGAAATTTACTTCAATTGCAATTGGCTCGCTTTGTTTTTTACCTTAGCGTTCTAAATAATTCTGCATGTCCAAAGATGTGATTTTCGAACTAATCGAAAAGGAAAGACGCCGTCAAACGAATGGCGCAGAACTGATCGCCTCAGAGAACTTTGTGAGCGACGACGTTCTAACTGCAATGGGATCTATTCTCACCAACAAATACGCCGAAGGACTTCCTGGCAAGCGTTACTACGGCGGGTGTCATTTTGTTGACGAAATCGAAGACCTCGCTCGTGAAAGGGCCAAAGAATTGTTCGGCGCTTCATGGGTAAACGTTCAGCCACATTCTGGCGCCAACGCCAACTCTGCCGTAATGCTGGCATTTCTGAATCCCGGAGATAAAATTCTCGGATTTGACTTGTCCCACGGCGGACACTTAACCCATGGTTCACCGGTAAATTTTTCAGGCAAACTCTACAATCCAGTTTTCTACGGTGTTCACAAGGATACAGGTAGGGTAGATATGGACATGGTTCGCGACGTGGCGCGAAAAGAGAAGCCCAAGCTTATCATTTGCGGAGCCTCGGCGTACAGTCGTGATTGGGAGTACAAAGAGTTTCGTGAAATAGCCGATGAAGTGGGAGCCGTCCTCATGGCCGATATGGCACATCCTGCTGGTTTGATTGCCAAAGGTCTCTTGAAAAATCCATTGGACTTTTGCCACGTAGTTACTACTACTACTCACAAGACTCTTCGCGGACCAAGAGGCGGAATGATTCTCGTCGGTGAAGATATCCCAAACCCTTGGGGCATTGCCACAAAAAAGGGAGTCGTTCGAAAGATGTCGAGCCTATTGGACTCTGCCGTATTCCCGGGAATGCAGGGCGGACCGCTTGAGCATATAATTGCTGGTAAAGCTGTTTCATTTGGCGAAGCCTTGAGCGATGACTTTAAAACGTACGGACTTCAAGTGATGGCCAATGCTCAAACAATGGCCCAGGAACTTATAGCACGAGGATACAACGTGATCTCTGGCGGAACGGATAACCATTCGATGCTGGTCGACCTTCGGTCTAAGAACATTACCGGTAAAGCTGCGGAAGAGGCACTAGTGGCCGCCGAAATAACTGTGAACAAGAACATGGTTCCCTTCGATACACAATCCCCTTTCGTGACATCCGGTATCCGTGTAGGTACTGCTGCTGTGACTACGCGCGGACTGGGCGAAAAGGAAATCATTTCTATCGTGAACCTTATGGATGAGGTGATGATGAATCCCGAGAATGAAACGGTGATTACGGATGTTCGTCACCAGATAGAATCGATGATGTCTGCCTTCCCTCTCTTCAAATAACGATTTTCCCAAAATGCAAAAGGCCCCTTACTTCAATAGTAAGGGGCCTTTTTTGATATCGATCTTTTTCTTAGTTCAAGAATATTTTCTGAGTCATAGTGCGCGAACCGTTCTCGATAATGGTCACATGGTAAAGACCTTGCGATAATTGTCCGATCGAAATACTAGCACGTTCTCCAGAATTGCCGTTCAATGAAGTTGACTGAATTAGTTTTCCTTGCATCGTACTGATTTCAACTTGAACGTTTTCACCAAATTCACTTCCGCTCTGGATAATCAATTCATTTCCAGATGTGTAAATAAGGAAGCTGTCTGCGTCCACACTTAATTCGTCCAGATTTACGACCTCTCCGACTACGTGAATATCTAAAGTGGCTGTGTCAAAGCAACGACCATTGTCGGCATACAAAATAACTTCATAATCGCCCTCTTCCGTATACGTGAAATTGGGATTCTCCATGCCAAATAGAATGATTTCCGAAGTCAAGTACCAAACAAAGTCAGTAGCATTTTCAGATGTATTCGTGAATTGGGTAGGGCCGCCGACACTTAGATCTACAATAGCTGGTCCAGTAAAACTAGCCTCCACGATCGCCGCGTCATATAGGTCAAAGAACAGGTGTTCGTTACCGCAGTCATTGCTCACTATCACTTCATATTCGCCAGCTTCAAGATTGGTGATTTCTAATAAGCCTCCGGCAAATGCATAGCTGTCGATCTCAGTACCATTCTGGAGAATCTGAACTTGGCAGTTATTTGCTACAACGTTCATTTGAATGAATCCGTCATTTTCAACATTGCACGATGCAACTTTACTAATGGCGTTTTCAAGCATGAGCTGAGCCGGTTGTTCAATGTTGAATGATTTGGCAATGCTAGTGCACTCACCCTCCATTCCTTCGATAACCACCGTGTAACTTCCTGCAACCAATCCTTCGATGGTTGAAGGACCTGAATTGTTCAAGTCACTTGATATTAAAAGATCTCCTGAATCATACCAGTAGTAGTCAAATGGACCTGAACCTGATGCGGTTGCAACAGCACTACCATCTGCAAATCCACTACAATTTGTATCGTTCTCCTCAACACTTACTGAAGCCGATGATTTAATGTTAAACCTGTGCGAGTCATCAGATGACGTAGCCGTGAATGAATAGTTCATTCCAGATTCTAAAACAACTGAAGTCCCTAGCAATAGGTCTTCAAGTGTCAAACAAGCACCGATTGCCGCAAGATCAAAATCCGAAGCGGAAATCATATACTCTCCATCAATAGCAACATCTAGGTGCAGCGCGATGTTCGTATTTGAGTTGAATTCACCTATTGAGTGGATCGATAATTCAGCTTCTTCGCCATCGTTCATTACTTTCGAATAGAGCGACGGTGCTTCATCATTGTATGAGCGGAATTTGTACCCGTCGTAAGCGTGATCAAACCCATCGGTAGCCTCTGGTCTCAATGCAAGAGCAAATTGATCATTAATTCCACTTCCGGATACAGTCAATGTGATTGTTTGGTCATAGAATTCTTCGGTCTCTCTGATATAAGCTACATACTCATCAGCTTTGACAGCTTCATCCATTCCGAAAACGGCGCCAGTTGCATTGGTCTTAATCCAATATCCTTGGTGAGGTGCTATATATCGCGAACCTCCATTAACTCCAACTCCGCCGCCGGTGTATGATGCCCATTGCTGCAGGTCATTGTCCCAAGCGTAAATGGTTCCATCAATATTAGTTCGGCTCCAGCCTGAAGCTGCATCCCAATCGATTGTCGATTGATACGAGTTTGCCACTAAAGCCCAACCGTCATTAAATGCAACAGTACTAGAGTTTGTATGTGAAACTGGAATAGAAACGGCTCCCTTAACTGGAGCTCCTTCGTTGTCGATGGTAAGAGGTGTTCCGGCCATATAAATGAAACAGCCTTCAAGGGCATTCACTACTCCCGAAATATCGGCGGGGGCATAGAATCCTGAATCGTAGTGTGCTTGCGTTCCAATAAGAGTCTCGTCATAATAGCGCACATTTACGAAGTCGTAAGCAGGGTAGTCAGATCCCGTAAAACCTGTTGTCGGTAAATCGTCGTTCCACTGGTTGTCAATTGTAGAGCCTGTCATTACGGTTCCCATCATTCTCCATCCGCTATTCACCGAACCGAGATAGTTCTGAGCGACGGCATTTCCGACAAAATCAGCGCCGGCCTGAATTTCTAGCAGACGACCGGTTGAAGTTGAATTCGAAGCAAAAGTCCAGACATTTCCATTGACGTCAAAGTCACCATTTTGTAGGTCGAGTCCGCCATTGATCGACTGGTCACTGGCCAATTGCAATCCGGCAGCATTGTCCAAACGAACGTCGAAGAACATCGTGTTTGCAGTACCTCCCAAGGACTGAGGTGCACTTCCTTCGAAGCTAACTTTTGAATCTCCCGGATTAAAAGTTCCATCGGTCATCAAGTCACCGCATAAACTCATAGTTGCTCCCGTTCCGAGATTGAAAGTTCCACCTGTTTGAACGTCAAAGTCTAAGACATTGAAGTTACCTACATCGTTTGTTACGACATGTGTGTTTTGTACAATGAGATTGATCGTGCAATCAGGCGTCAAAGTTCCACCGGTTCCAACAGGATTTACATCCCAAATTGCTCCAGACATATTTCCAGAAGCGACTGAGTAGTAGGTGTTTGGAGACGCGACGGGAATGCAAAAGGCATGAGATTCACTAAATCCGAAATTAGCAACGGTCATTTGAGCAAGAACATTGCTACTGGCGTCGGTCAATACGAAATCTCCGTTTTGACCACAGCCACCTAAGTCAAATCCACTGAGGCCATCACCATAACTATCGTAAACATTAAGTGTATAACAACCATCCTCCAAGCATACATCAATCAAGTTGGTTGATTGATCGGCATAGCCTGATCCGGAAGCAACGACATTCGATGAGCCATCTACAATATCCCAAGACGTTTCGTTCTCCCAGCAATCAGTCGTCAAGGATAATGTGATAGTGTTTGGCGAAGTTAAAGTAGTGAACCCTTGTGACCCACTGTCATTAGCCGCGTTTTCATCTGTTCCACCATTCGGATTTGATACCGAAACGTTCAATGTATGTGCTCCTCCAGCTGTTGTATTGGTAGCCAGTACTTCTGTTGTCGAATTGCCCGGTGCAAGTGAGCCAGTCCAGTTGTAGGTTGTGGCCGCACCACCGTCAACATCCCAGTCAATATCAAGTGAGGTCAAGGCCACTGAGCCGTTGTTTCGAATCTCTACTTCAATTGAATAGGGATCGACGCATTGTATCCCGACCGGACTAATGGTTTGAACATAGGCCGCATCAAGCGTGTAGGTAGGAGTGAAGAAATATCCTGTATATAACCCACGACCATGCGTCGCAGCTGCTACTTGATTGTCAGAAGTCCTCATTTGAAGCATGTCCACACGCACATTGGCCAGTCCTGTGTTCGAAGGAACCCAGTTTGGTGAACCAACACTGATATCGGCACACGACCATACGCCTACCTCGGTAGCCAAAATAACTTCATTGTTGTCATCTGGATTGAATAGCGCCCATCTAACCGGCATGTCGGGAAGGTTTCCTTCGATGCTTGTCCAAGTCGTGCCACCGTTTGATGTGTGATAAACTGAATTCAATCCATAGTTACTGAAAGTAACGATCAAATCATTCTCAGAATCACCAATTTCGATGCATGAAATCGTTCCACCAGGCAGCGTCCCTGAAGGATCGGCATCAGTAGAAGCTGCTGTTCCATCTGCATTGGTGACTTTTAAAATTTGCCCACCTCCAGATGCTACGAATAAAGTAGTTGATCCCAAGGTGTGAGGTGATACGGCTATAGCTGTCGCTGTGCCGCTTAAAGAGGGAATAGTTACGTTGTCGGTTACGAGCGTGCCGCTAATTCCTGCAATTCTTCGAAGTGTTGTTCCATTGCGTGCTCCAAAGAGGATATCTTCGTTGTTGTCGTAATCAGTTGGATTTACAAAGAATCCTGAATTATCGCCGCCAATGTTGCCAAAGGAGGCTCCACCATTGGTAGACCTATAGTAATTATTGTACACATAGGATGACAATTGGTATGTCGGATCAGTTTGGTCAATGTGAGTGAAACATCCATCACCACCACTTACTTCAGATGTAGAATTGATTCCTGCCGCGTTATAGCGCTGAGTTCCATTGTCTTGTGCCCCAGCGAGGTACCAGTTGGTTGCAGCGGTTGGATGTATGGCACAAGCATAATACTGAGTTACGTTATAATCATCGTTGTGTATGGTGAAACTAGGTGTAGCTGCTGTTCCGTTGGCAGTGTATGCTATCCCTCCATCGTTTCCGAAAACTACCTCTGTACTCGATCCAGGTTTAAAAGCGATCGCATGTTGATCGGCATGCACTTCTGTGAAGCCAAAACCTCCATACCAATGCGAAACCTGTTGCCACGTTCCTCCTCCATCAAATGAATGGAATAAATCGACTCCACCTACATAGAGATGGTCGGCATCATTTGGATCAACTTGGGCGATTAGGTCATACCAGGCTTGTCCTCTAGAGAAATCTGATGCGGGTATACCTGTGTCGGCATCATTTGGCAAAGCCTCCGATGACCAGTTTGATCCTTGATCTACAGACGAATAGATTCCTTCAACTACAGTGCCAGATGTCGATATGGCGTATAAAACATTGGCGTTGGACGGAGCTGTTGCTAATTCGATTCGATTGATCCCCGACGTCGGAAATCCATTTCCTCCGCCTGTTAGATGAGTCCAAGATCCAGAGTTTCCAGTAGTAGATCTAAAAATATCTCCTTCGCTAAATATACCTAGTGAGGCGTAGATGGTATTATCAGCGCCAATTTCGAGATCGGCGGCTCGACTGGTGTTCGCATTGGGATCACTTCCATTAAGTACCGCCGTCCATGATGTTCCTCCATCTTGCGACCTTTGTACGCCATTTCCTCTTGTCGCGGCGTAGACATCACCTGTAGTCGGGTGGACAACAATGTCCATGACCTGAAAGAATGTACTATTTATAGTATTTGGTAGTTGAGTCCAAGTTGTACCTCCGTTCGATGTCTTCCAAATTCCATTGCCTTGGATAGCGTCAGCATTGTACCAACCTTCTCCTGTACCAACATAAAAAACTTGGGTGTTCGTTGGATCGTATGCCATACAAGTAACGGCCAGGTTGGCCCACAGATCATCTACACTTATCCAAGAAGTTCCAGTCGTCGTGATATCATTGTTGTACCACAATCCACCGCCAACTCCACCGGCCCAGAGTTTGTTCGTCGTGTTTGGATCCCACATCATGGCGCGAGTTCTTCCACCTACATTGTCGGGGCCGCGCTCTTCCCATGGCAATGTTAAATCGCCAGGAGCGTAACGAGAAGGATCAGTTTTGAATTCCTGAACAATGCGCAAGGCATCCTCTAAACGTTCTGTCGGGGGATAACCTAACTGTGGATCTACGGTCCAAAGAAAATTCTGTTGATGCGCCAAATCAGGACGATCGTACTTCGGCATTTCTTCAACTTCATCGGCTGTTACACCATTTCCTGGTGCATAAGGGTGGTTGTTGAACCATTCTGCATAGGAAGCTTTGTCTTGAATTCGTTGCCATTTGGCTACTTGGTCGTAAACAGTTGAGCGAAATGGGAGGGCTGCGATGCAGAGAACTATTAATCCCAACGTCAAGCTGGATCCCGCGTACAGATTCTTTCTCATGGTATTTGGTTAAGGTTTACTATTCGCGCCGATCTTTTTGAAATCAGCGTTTTTAAAGATACTAAATTATTAGTGATTCTTAAAAAGGTCACCAATAGAACGAGGCCGCAACTGGGAATTCCAGCTAAACCCCTGAAGCTCTTTATCTTCCTTATTGGCAAGAGAATTTGGATGCAAAGCACCTGATGGCGCATTGATCATCGACACACGCTGTATTTTATTGTCTTCAACGTAGATCGACAAGTTGCTGCAAGCCGCATTATTCACGCCAATGGTCTTGGGATCGGCCGACTTCCCATCCAATGGGAAATAAACGACTTGCCCATTTCCGTTAACGTCGATGCGTTGGAGTCGGTTATCAACAAAACTACCAACAAGGGTCAAACCTTTTATTTGGTTGTATTTTCCCGGAGCGGCTTCTGAGGCGACGAAGGAATTTTTATGGACGAATAGCTTTTGTATTTTTCCATCATAGGTAAGCAATTGTATGGTGTCGCCCGTTATTTGATTTTCATCCGACCAAACAATTGGATTTCGGTACAAAGTGAGCAAGGAGTCTTTTTCTGAATAGGTCAAAGAGTCTGCTATACCCTGCAGATCTGGCTTGAAAAACCGAACTCCGTGGTAAGCATGAATAGTTTGCATACCCAAGGTGTCGGTTAAAGCCATCAGTGTGTCAGCGTGTAACGTGAGGGAGTCTGTGTCAAATACTTGGGTCATCAGAGCCCGCTTGGTGACAAATGACTTTCCTTCAGTTTCGCTATGCCAACCGTAATCGCCACTTATGACGTAGTTGCTTGTGGTGTCTTGAATCACAACATTGCAAAAGACTTCACCTGAGCCCGTTTGGCCATTGTAGGAAATACTATCTCCGGCCATGGTTGTCGCGCCGGACGAGATATGCGCATTTTCGTTGAACTGACACATTTGCGTAAGCGTATCAAACCAACCATTTTCACAGTAGATCTTGGCATCTTTAGAGTCGATTGTTGTAGGGCCTTTGAACCAAGCGCGCTCAACCTTGTCACCGTAGATTAATGTGTCTGCATGAACCGTATATTCCGGATTTTTAAGTACGACATTCTTTCTAAAATGGAAGCGTGCTGAATTCACGTCGTACGTGCCAGATTCACTAGTAAGCGTGTTCTTGTTCTCGGTGCTTACGATCTTCCCTCCATTCCAAAAAGACGCAAGATTTTGATCCATGTTGTAGTCCAGGAAATCGGTGGTCAGCGTCATCTCGTCATTCTTCAATCGAATGTTATCCCGCATATTCGCAATGGAAGTAGCCTTGTTGAAATGAAGCAAGTCACCGGATAAATGAAGGGTGTCACCTTGATTGATCCGCACTTTGCCAAAAGCATCAAAATCCTGAGAAGCAAATAAGTGGGCGCTGTCACAGCGAAGAAAAACATCGCCATACTTCAACACCACACTACCCAATAATCGCTGAGCGTCGATTACATTCTTTTCAAAGAGCAATTGATCGGCGTCGACAACGGTGACAACGGGTTTGACTTGAGCCGATAGGGCTGTCGTCCCAATGAAGAAAATAAGTCCTAAAATGTGTTTTATCAGTCGACTCATTGGCGAAATGGCCGCGTTCACATTACGCGGTCACCTTGTTTCGGAGAATTGTTTGTGTACGATCAGGTCCTACCGACACAACCGTGATAGGTACACGCAATTCACGTTCCAAAAATTGCACGTAGTCTTCCAATTCTTGTGGGAATTCTTCAGTTGAACGAATTCCTGTCAAATCGGTATTCCAACCCTTAATCTCAGTGTAGATTGGCTCGACCAATCCTTCGTCTATTGAGTAGGGTAAGTAGTCTATTCGTTCGCCCATGTAATTGTAATGTGTACATGCTTTGATCGAATCAAAATCTCCAAGAACATCAGCCTTGGTCATATTCAATTGGGTAACCCCATTGATCATTATCGCATAACGTAATGCTGGAAGATCTATCCATCCGCAGCGACGTGGCCGACCGGTGGTGGCACCGAACTCATGCCCCGCTTTGCGAATTTCTTCGCCAACTTCATCGTGAAGCTCAGTCGGAAATGGTCCGCTTCCAACTCGGGTGCAATACGCTTTGAAGATGCCCACTACCTCGCCAATGCGATTTGGAGCAACGCCCAAACCTGTGCATGCACCTGCCGTAATCGTATTCGACGAAGTCACGAAAGGGTAGGAGCCAAAGTCAATATCGAGCAAAGAACCCTGAGCCCCTTCGGCTAAGATTTTTTTGCCAGACTTCATCTGTTCATTGATGAAGTGTTCACTATCAATTACATTCAATGTGCGAAGCAACTCGATGCTTTCAAACCATTCTGGCTCTAGTTCACTTAAGTTGTATTCGTAGTTATGAAAACCTAATAGACGTTGGTGCTTCTCGACCAATTTCGTATACATGTCCTTGAAGTCGTCCCGGAATATATCTCCGATGCGCAGACCGTTTCGACCGGTTTTATCCATGTAGGTCGGCCCAATTCCTTTGAGCGTCGAACCAATTTTATTCCGACCTTTTTCAGCTTCCGATGCTGCATCCAATAATCGATGTGTAGGCAAGATTAGGTGAGCTCTGCGAGATAGGAATAAATTCTTTCGAACGTCAACGCCCATTTTCGCCAAGGCATCTATTTCCTTTTTGAAAGTTATAGGATCGATGACCACACCATTTCCTACGACGTTCATTGTGTCACTGTGAAATATTCCACTTGGAATAGTGTGCAAGACATGTTTTATGCCGTCAAATTCCAAGGTGTGTCCGGCATTCGGACCGCCTTGAAAACGAGCAATAATATCATATTTTGGGGTGAGAACGTCAACGAGTTTTCCTTTTCCTTCGTCTCCCCATTGAAGACCTAGCAATACATCTACTTTCATTTGGCTATGCTTTCAGAAATTCCAGACCTTCTTTGAGATCTGCTTTGATTATGAATACTGAATTGAGTTTAATTACCGACAACAATTCACCGATTTGATCGGGAACATTCGTGAAAACGACTTGGCCTTTGTTATCGTTGACCATATTTACAATGCGCACGAGCAAGTTGATCCCTTCCGAATTCAACAAGGTCATGCCTTCTAAATCAAGTAAAAACTTTGTGTGGTTTTCTGCCAGATTCACGGCAACTTTATCGAGCAAGACTTTGTTGTTCCCAGCTTCTACAAATCGACCAGAAATGCTCACTATGCAACAGGCAGCCTGTTCCTCTATGTCAAATTTGAAAGACATTATTCAGATTTCTTTTTGCCGTAAAAATTCAACGAGTGATGAAGAATCTCAATATCGAAGATCTCTTCCAAGGTCTTTTTTATCGTCTCAATACGCGGATCACAGAATTCCAAAACTTCACCAGAATCGGTCAATATAATGTGGTCGTGTTGCTGGTTTTCATGTGAACGCTCGAATTGAGCAAGATTCTTTCCAAACTGGAGTCTGCGAACCAAACTACATGCCAATAACAACTCAATAGTATTGTATAAAGTGGCCCTTGAAACGCGATAATTCTTTTCCTTCATTATAACGTACAGCGACTCGATATCGAAGTGGTCATCGATTGAGTAAATCTCCTGCAGAATGGCAAAACGCTCCGGTGTTTTCCTATGGCCGTTTTTCTCCAGATATGCTGAGAATATATCCCTTACTTTTTCTTGGGTTTCAAGACTTGTCATGGACACAAATGCAAGAGTCAAAAATAGTAAATACTGGTTGTTTTATATGCCAAGAAAGACGGAATTCGTCTTTAGTTGTCAACCACGCTTCAATTGTTCCTCCAAAAAGAAACGTTTATGGGAATATTTCACTGTCCACTCTATCCACCGTGAGCACTCCTTCAACGTTCTTTAATTTTTCTATCAATGTCCGCAAGTGTTCAGTATCCGTGACTAAAACACGCACCTCACCATCAAATATTCCATCGACGCTCTCAAAGCTTATCCCCTTCATATTCACGTTCATATCCGAAGAAATGATATTCGTAATATTGTGGACAAGACCAACATCATCGATCCCTGTAAACTTAAGTTTTACCTCAAATTCGACGGTTTCCTTGCTCGCCCATCTTGCTTTCATGACTCGATAAGCGTAGTTGCTCATCATTTCAGTTGCGTTCGGACAATTATTTCGATGAACTTTGATGCCATCATGTATCGTCACAAAGCCAAAAACATCATCTCCCGCAATCGGATTGCAGCATTTGGCTAGGGTATATTCTATCTCCTGACGTTCATCGCCAATCAATAGCATATCCTTCTTCCCAGGGGGTGGACTTGGTTTTGGTTTTGACTTCGTTTTCGGTGGGGGAGCTTTTTCTTCTGGAATGGACAGACGACCATTGGTATTCTCAAAGGCCTTCAAATGCTTGAGATCTATCTTTCCTTTGGCGATCTGATAATACAATTCCGTAGCCGAGTCCAAGTTGAAATACCTTTCGAGTTCAGTAATGTTAATCGATAGAAAATCGACCTTCATGTTTCTAAACTTTCTCCGTAAAATCTCCTTGCCCTCACGCGCGATCATGCGCTTTTCTTCTTTGAGGGAGTTTTTAATCTTTTGTCTGGCCCGCGCGGTTATAACGAAATTGAGCCAATCTTCCTTGGGTGTTTGTTTCTTCGACGTAAGTACTTCTACCTGATCTCCACTCTTTAACTCATGACTAAGCGGAACCAGCTTATGGTTCACCTTCGCGCCAATGCATTGCGAGCCCACTTGTGTATGGATGTGAAAGGCAAAATCCAAGGCTTTCGATCCTTTGGGCAAGGTCTTCAGATCACCATTGGGGGTGAATATGTAGATCTCTTCTGAAAACAGATTGAGTTTGAAATTGTCAATAAAGTCCAGTGCATTGTCGCTGTCACTCTCCAGGATTTCCCGAATCTGATTCAACCATGAATCCAAATTATTGTCCTGGGCTGCACCATCTTTGTACTTCCAGTGCGCCGCATAGCCTTTTTCGGCCAGTTCGTCCATCCGTTTCGAACGAATCTGCACTTCAACCCATTTGCCCTTAGGGCTCATGACCGTCGTGTGCAGAGATTCATAGCCATTGGTCTTCGGAATACTGATCCAATCCCTCAATCGATCTGGATTCGGCTGGTAGAAATCTGTCACTACAGAATACACCTGCCAAGCATCTGCTTTTTCTTTTTCAACTTTCGTGTCTACGATGATCCGAATCGCAAATACATCGTACACATCTTCAAAGGCCACTTTTTTAACCTGCATCTTGTTCCAAATGGAAAAGATGCTCTTTGTGCGCCCCTTGATCTCAAAGCTAAACCCTTCCTTTTCCAATTCACGTCGTATGGGAAGCATGAATTGATTGATGAAGCGAGAACGAACAGCAGCTGTTTTTTGAAGCTTACTTACAATCTCTTCGTATTGCTCGGGCTCCTTATATTTTAGAGATAGGTCTTCTAATTCTGTTTTTACATTGTACAAACCCAATCTATGCGCCAATGGTGCGTACATAAAAAGAGTCTCTGAAGCGATCTTTAGCTGTTTTTCACGCGTCATGGACCCTAGGGTGCGCATATTATGGAGCCGATCGGCGAGCTTGATTAGAATTACGCGAATGTCATCCGAAAGAGTCAGCAACATTTTACGGAAATTCTCAGCTTGGGCAGAGGTGCTATGGTCAAAGACACCCGAAATCTTGGTCAAGCCATCGATGATCTGCCTTTCCTTTTTACCGAAAAGATTTTCGACATCTTCGAGCGTAATGTAGGTGTCCTCAACGGTGTCATGCAAGAGCGCACAAACGATTGAAGTGGTATCCAGACCTAATTCCTGGGCAGCGATTTTTGCAACCGCAATAGGGTGGTAAATGTAAGGTTCGCCCGTTTTACGGCGCATGTCTTTGTGGGCCTCTAGAGCCACATCGAATGCCTTGCGGATCAGCTTCTTCTCCGCAGTGCTAATTGATCTCGTACTCGACCGTAAAAGTCCCCGATATCTGCTCAGTATCTCTTTCTTCTCAGCCTCTAAGTCTACCTGCATACTTTATTCATATTGCTTAAACCAAATGTAAAATTTCAATTGAAATTAGCAACATGATTCCTCGAACACAACACAACTTGAATTGTTAATACCGCTCCTTAGTCAAGATCGGCGGGTAATACCTTTGCTGTCACTGATCCAAAACCTATGCGCACTCCATCTTTTTCAGACCAGCCACGCATGATGACTGTGTCGTTGTCCTGAATGAATTTCCTTTCGGTGCCATCGGCCATTTTTACCGATTTCTGACCTTTCCACGAAATTTCAAGCATGGATCCGAATGAATCGTCTGTAGGTCCGGAAATAGTTCCTGATGCCATCATGTCACCGGCATTTATGTTGCAGCCATTCACAGTGTGGTGAGCCAGTTGCTGGTTCATATTCCAATACATGTATTTGTAGTTGGAGTGACACACTTGTGTTTCGGCTACATTCTCAGGCTGGATGCTCATTGTGAGATTGATGTCGATGCATTTGTCTCCCTTGAACTGCAAGTAGGGCAGTACCTCAGGGTCTTGGACTTCACCTGGGCAGCGGAAGGGCTCAAGAGCATCGAGTGTAACGATCCAAGGTGAAATTGTCGATGCAAAATTCTTGGCGAGGAATGGCCCCAATGGAACGTATTCCCATTTTTGAATGTCTCGGGCCGACCAATCATTGAACATTACCATGCCGAAGATATAATCGTCTGCATCATCTGTGCTAATACGCTCTCCCAAGGGCTTGCCGTTGTAAGTGATAAATGCCATTTCAAGCTCAAAATCCAACAAGCGAGTAGGTCCAAATACAGGCGGCTCAGTGTCTGACGGGCGTGTTTGTCCGCACGGACGCTTCACTGGTGTGCCCGAAACAACTATCGAAGAGGCCCTTCCATGATAGGCTACGGGTAAATGCAACCAGTTGGGCAACAACGCATTTGCGGGATCGCGAAAAAGGGTTCCAACATTGGTGGCATGGCCGCGACTAGAATAGAAATCGGTGTAATCGCCAACTTTTACGGGCATCAACATCTCACAATCGCTTTGATTATGAATGACTTGATCCACGTGATGCTGCTTGTTTTTCAAGTCAGGAACATCGCTGCGCAACAATTTGCTTATTCGCTTTCGAAGTTCACGTGTGCCTTGCTTTCCATATTCCATCAAAGGATTCAAGGTCGCACACGAAAAATCATTCTCTTTGAAAGGAAGGTTTTCCAAGTAGCCGAGTACATGGAGCGTCTTCAGATCCAGCACCTTGTCCCCAATAGCTACACCAACACGAGGATCACCGCCTTGAAGTTTAAAAATTCCAAAAGGCAGGTTTTGAATGGGAAAGTCCGAGTTAGCCGGTACTTCTATCCACGATTTCAATGTTGGGTCGTTCGCTTCGATCATTGGTCTTGATTTTGGAACAAAAATAGGCATCCATTTTAGCCTTCGGCAAATGATTAGCATGATTTATTTCCATTTGATTTCTATCGTGGCGATGATGCTTATCAGTCTTTCGCTTTTCTAGCAATGATGAACTTGGGTTTTAGCTAAAAAATAGTTCCTTTGAGGCAATGCATTCGAAGAAAGAAGAACACCCTAGGTCCAAAGCAAAATCACTTCTAGTAGTGGCTCTGTTGGTACTTCTGGTACACTTCACCTTTACAGTCCTTCATACCATGCCCGGATTTCCGGCTCCTGCTTGGCTCAAAGTGCAAGCGCGATACTACATGGAGCCTATGTTTCATCAAGGCTGGATGCTTTTTGCACCGGATGTAAAAAACTACAACGCTCAGATTTCGTATCGCGTTCCTGAAAATGGGGCTTGGTCAGACTGGAAAAATACCGATTCACTTGAGCCTGTTGCAGATCATAGTCGCATTAAGTATGTAGGCCGAAAGGTAGCGTTGAAGTTGGTCAATACCATGAATAGCGATCATATGGGGGTATACTATGTCGACGATATTCCTCAATATGATAAAGTCGTGACCACAGGTGATTACCAGCGAGCCCTATATATGGTGTACAAGCAGAATGAAATAATCACCGGGGAGCTGGTCGATTCTATTCAATTGAAATTGGATGTTTGGTTTGTGCCAGATTTTAAGACAGGCAAGTTGCCTTATGAGGATTTGAATTTCACATTTCCAGTAAAGGAGATCCATGATTATCGCAAAAATTAAGTCATACCTAGACATGCTCTCCCAAGAGCATCTGAAACCTCGCGGATTGTGGGTTTTCGAGCGACTGGTGTTTGCCTGGTTTGTGGTACATGCTCTGTGCTATTTCAGTGTGCGAGATATTTTTTGGGGAAGCGAGTCCATCTTTATGATTCCCAATTACACGCAGGGGTTGATCAATAATTTCTTTTACGTTTTGATCTACAGCCGACAGTATGCTGAGTTGATTTACTTTACGCACATTGCAGCGGCCTTGTTGGCCTTCTTTGGTATTGGCCGATTTGTAACCAAGTTTCTGGTATGGTGCACGGGGTTGATGCTCTACTACGCTGCTTGGTCGCTCTTCAATAGTGGCTTTCTGCTGTGTGTTCTCTTTTCGTTCTATCTAGCATTTGCGCATGTGCGCTCTAAAAATTATAATTGGATAAGCCTTTCCAATGTGGCCTTGATCGCGTGCATGCTTCAATTAACCTTGGTCTATGCCGAGGCTGCAGCTTTTAAAATGTCGGGCTCGATGTGGTGGGAGGGGACAGCTTTCTACTATGCCATGAATCTGGAGCAGTTCACTTCCTTGGGCACACGTGAATTTTTCAATTCGCAAAAATGGCTGGTTGCAATCTTGACCTATGCGGGCCTAGCTTATCAGGCTCTTTTTCCCATTGCCATCTGGATTAAAAAGATCAAATGGGTCTTCCTGGGCATGGGCTTGCTCTTTCATTTGTTCATTGCACTCTTCATGGGCTTGCCAGATTTTGGCACGGCGATGATTATTGGGTATGTGTTGTTCATCCCAGAGAGTAAATGGAAAGTGGTTTTCAGTAAAGTCGGACTGGAAAGTCGTTTTTCCGAAAGGGAAGAGCTAGCAACTAAAAAAGCTGCTTAGAGCAATTCTTCAACAATACGCTCAATCGAGTATCCTTCAGCTTCAGCCTTGTAATTACGCACGATACGGTGGCGTAAAATCGGAAGGGCTACTGCTTTAACGTCTTCAATGTCAGGGCTATATTTTCCTCGGAGTGCAGCGTTCACCTTGGCTCCAATAATGAAATATTGAGAAGCTCTAGGGCCAGCTCCCCATGACAAGAAGTCATTGACCATTTGTGGGGCAAGCTCGGTGTTCGGACGAGTCTTCGAAGCCAATCTCACCGCGTATTCAATGACGTTGTCAGATACAGGGATACGTCGTAGCAATTGCTGAAAAAAAGCAATTTCTTCTCCCGAGACTACTGAGTTTACAGTTGCTTTATGATCACTCGTGGTTTGTTTTACAACGGCAAGCTCTTCTTCAAGAGTAGGGTAGTCTACCCAGACATTGAACATAAATCTGTCCAACTGCGCTTCAGGAAGTGGGTAAGTTCCCTCTTGTTCAATGGGGTTTTGAGTTGCCAGCACGAAGAAAGGTTGTGGGAGCTTGTAGTTTTGACCTGCTGCTGTAACTGCTCTTTCTTGCATGGCTTCAAGTAGTGCCGATTGTGTTTTTGGAGGAGTTCTGTTGATCTCATCGGCCAAGATAATATTGGCAAATAAGGGGCCTTTTAAAAATTTGAATTGGCGATTTTCATCCAGGATCTCCGAACCAATAATATCAGAAGGCATCAAATCCGGTGTAAACTGGATACGGGCGAAAGTAAGACCCAATGCTTCTGAGATGGTGTTTACGAGAAGTGTTTTTGCCAGACCGGGAACACCGACAAGCAGACAGTGGCCATTGCCAAAAATGCTAATGAGAACATCTCGAATTACATCTTCTTGGCCGACGATGACTTTTCCTATTTCCTTATGCAGTTGCTGGTATTTCTCGCGAAAAGCATCAATTGCCTGTGCATCGTTTCCAAATTTTGTATCTGACATGTTCTAATTTTTAAGCGTGGACGAAAATAGACATATTAAGCCTAATTGTTGTCGCTGGTTTTTTGTCCTATCCAATTGGCATCAAAAGTACACGTGTGGTACTCCGAGTCCAATCTAACGTAGGTTCGTTCAAGTTGTTTCACTACCCATTTGTCAAGTTCGGCCTGTCTATTCATGGCTTCGACTTGATTTTGGAAAATGAGGTAGTCTTCTTTGAGGTTTGCCTTGTGGGCGGGAATTCGACGATTCAGTTTCACGATTACCCAGGCTTTTGTACCTGATGGTGTGTCGGTCAAGGTTGGCGTCGAAATATCTCCTTTCTCCATCTTGTCCAATACGAAGAAGATAGCAGGGTTCAAATCTCCGGATTCAAATTGCATATCCCCCGTAGCCGGGTTTATCACGCGACCTTCTTGGTTCTTTGTTTCTTCATCGGTTGAATAGCGCAAAGTTGCTTTCTCAAATGTAAGTGAGTCGTTGCGAATCAATAAGGCAATTGAGTCGATTTTACTTTGTGCCAAGTCGAAATCACCTGTCGTAATCTCAGCACTTTTCAAAATGTGGCAGGCCTCGTAGTTATCACCTCGCTTTTCTTTCACGTAAACAAAGTGATAGCCATAGACTGTCTCAAATATTTCTGAATAGTCACCCTCGTCTGTTGCAAAAACTGCCGCTTCGTACTCAGGTACAAATGAGCCACGACGTTGCATGGGGTAACATCCTCCTTTGTTCTTACTGCCTGGATCTTCTGAATGCTTAGCCGCCTCGATGGTCATGAAAGACTTTCCGGTGGCCAGACTAATACGAATAGAGTCCAGTTCGTTTCTAGCTTTTATCTTCGCTTTAGGGCGCACTGTCGGGGCAAGAACCAATTGGCTGTATGCCAGTCGCTCGTTGATCAATGGTAAACTGTCAGTCGGCAAGGAGTTGAAATACTCCTGCACTTCGTAGGGTGTGACTTTTACATTGCCAAACATTTGCTGTTGGGCTTTCTGAGCGAGAATTTGTTCTTCGATGGGGTCGTGAAACTCTTCCTTCCACTCAGCTTCCGTACGGCCATAGAATTTCTCAAAGGCCTCTTGTCCGCCCATCATATTCTTGTAGTAATCCAATCGGCGCTGAATTTCACCTTGGATTTCGTGCTCCATAACTTCAATCGAGTCAATACGTGCTTGATCGATTAAAAGCTTTTGGAACATAAGCTCCTCAAGTACTTCACATTTGAAGGCCTCTGAAGGGGTCTTGTTGTCATTGTATTGTAGTGCTTGAAACTCCAATTCCGAGAGCAGAATGATTTCGTCACCAACTACGGCGACAACCTTATCGATGAGTTCTCCCTGCTGACTCCAGATTTGCGAGAAACTTGCAATTAAAACGATGGAAGCTAAGATTCTTTTCATTCTAAATAAATGTGGATTTGTTTTTTATCGAGTGCTTCCTGGTAAAGATCCTCCCGCATTTGTTGCAGAAGAGCCAACTTTCGTTGGTTGAGTATAATGTTTTTAATGTTACCCACTTGCAAAGCTAATGGTGAAACGTTGTCTTTCAGCTCGTAATTTAAAATTTTGAGGAAAAATAGCTTGTTATCCCGTTCAAACGATACTGTTTTGTTTTTTTTAAGAAAACTTACGGGATTGTAAACCTCGACAGGCACCTTCTCAAGCAATTCTTCTAAAAACCACCATTTATCTTCGTTGATGAATAAATGAGCAGCCGATTCTACACACCAACTTTCTAAAGCTACAACGTCCTCCGGATCATCGGAGAATACCAACTCAATAAACTCAGGAGTTGCCGGTGTCATGGAGTCCAAGATACAATAGCGTACCTGCAAGACGTAATCCTTCAATTCAAAATTTTTCTGGTGGCTCTCGTAATACGCCAAAATCTCGCTTTCTGAAATCGTCGTGTCGAGCTTCTGCAAAATGAGTTTGTTTTCAAATGCATAAGTAAGTAGCGACTTGCGATAGTTGTCCAGCTGGTCTTGAAAGTTTTTCTGGTCATCGCTCAAGTTGCCTTCCGCATAGTTGAGAACGACTTGCTCACGAAGCCACAGCTTGGTGTAACGTTCGGCCAAAAGCACACTGTCTTCAGGACTCGAACTATCTGGTACTACATCCCTGATTTCATCCAGCGTTAGCACATTTTCATAAGCAGAAGCCACGATCGGGACAGTGGGCACAGATTCCGTGCATCCTGCAGCCAAAACAATGAAAAATAGGAATAGTGGGATTTTTTCAGACATGGACTATTTCACCAACGAATAAAGCACGTCATTATTTACTTTATACGTGTATTTATTTCTCAATTCCTTGATCCATTCGTCCTCAAGATAGTTCTGATATTCCGCTGTGATCAGTCCGCGTGCCTCATCCAATTTCTTAGGAGCGCGTGGCATCACTTTTCGAACATCAACAACTACAACTTGTTGGTCCATTTCAATTGGCTTGCTCACACCTTCTTGCCATGTAATCCGCGACAAAACAGGATGATCTCCTTTTGCGAATATACCTTCCTCAAGGTCTAAGTTCAACTGAGAATCCTTGTTGATTTTCTCCATGATCGACTTCGCCTCCGTGCCTTTCTTGAGCAATTTGGCCAAATTGGTGGCGACTTTTTGATCCTTGCACGTATAAATGGCGGCATCAAGTCGCTCGTCCCACATGAACATGTTTTTATTCGACTCGTAGAAAGCTTCCAAACCTGTGCTATCCTTCACGGCCTTTGTCCACACCTTGGAATCGGTCAATTCAAAAAGCAAGATTCCATCGCGGTATTCATTCATGAGGAGTCTGAAATCACGATACTTTCCTTCCAAGCGAGAGTCTTCGTAATCCATAATTTTCTTGTTTACGAACTCGATGAGCAACATGTCATAAATCTCTGAAGGCGACTTGTCTTTCTTCCGCGGACCGAACTTTACCAAGTAATCGTAAAACTCTTTTGCCGGGTACGTCTTGCCGTCCAAGATCATCATTGGAGCCTCAAGCTTTTTCATTTTCTTCACCTTGATTTGACCCGCGAATATGGAAGTGTCAATAGCCGATTGGATGGGCTTCAACGCTTTGGTGTATAGCTCGAAACTGTATTCCTTCTTCAATTTGGCGATGAAGGAAGCTTCTGTTTGCGCCGAGCGAGAATCTCTTCTTACTCGATTTTTAATTTCCTTTTCTACGTCCTTAAATTCAGGAACTGGGCGGTATTCAATGCGTTTTACGATGTGCCAGCCGTACTCCGTTTGAAAGGGAGCACTATAATCTCCATCAGCGACAAGCGCAAATGCTTCAGTCTCGAAAGCTTCTACCATTTTCCCTGTACCGAACCATGGTAATTCACCACCACCTCGTGCACTAGAAGCATCCTCAGAATATTTGAGGGCTAGGTCTTCAAATTTGTTTCCACTCTGAAGTTGGGCATAGATATCTCGAATCTTCTGCTCTGCATTCTCAACCGATTTGGGATCTTTTGCATCTTTCACGCGAACCATGATATGTGCTGCGCGAATTTCTCCGTGTGCATCTCGTCTGTCGGTTACTTTTACCAAATGGTAGCCATATCGAGAACGACATGGGCGAGAAATCTGTCCTACAGATGTATTAAAGGCAGCCTCCTCAAAAGGGTAAACCATTTGGAATACCGTAAAATATCCTAGGTCACCCCCATTGTCCTTAACAGAAGGGTCCTGAGAATTCTTTCTGGCCACAGCACCAAAGTCGGCACCACCAATCACCTCATCTCGCAAGGCATTGATTTGATTGAATGCTTTCAGCGTGTCTTCAGGAGTGGCATTTGGCGGACAATTAATTAGAATATGGCTTGCTCGTACTTCTTGTTTTTTTCTGTCGTACGCTTCCTTTACCAAGTGATCGAGCATGGCGTCATCGGTCAGGTAAGGGCGTGCAAGCTGACGACGATATCCGTCTAACTCGGTTTTAAAAGCGGGAACTGTATCCATTCCAAGCGATTTTGCCTCGGCTACTTTCAGCTTGAAATTGATGAATAATTCGATGTATTCGTCCAGAGACTCTTTGGTAACGATAGAATCTCGGTTGTTTTTACGATAAATGCTTTCGAAATCCTCGAGTGTAACATTCTCATTTCCAACCGTTAGGATAACGTCTTGTGGGTTTTGAGCAAAGCTCATGATTGAAATCAGGCAAAAAGACACAAGGCTGATAGCTCTAACAATTCTCTTCATTGTGATGCGTTTTAATAAGTTTCGGAGTGCAAAAATAACAATTCACACCTATGTATTATGCAAGACTGTAATTTGGTGCTTCACGCGTGATTGTAACGTCATGCGGATGACTTTCTCTGTAGCCGGCGGAGGTGATACGCACAAACCGTGCCGACTGAAGTGCGTCGATCGTAGGCGCGCCACAATATCCCATTCCGGCTCTTAGTCCGCCGATAATCTGATGGATTACTTCCTGTACAGTTCCTTTATAAGGTACCCTACCAGAAATTCCTTCGGGTACTAGTTTTTTCAAATCATCTTCGGCGTCCTGGAAGTAACGGTCTTTCGAACCTTTTTGCATCGCTTCGACAGAACCCATACCGCGGTAAGACTTGAACTTTCGACCTTCGTAGATGATGGTCTCTCCTGGTGATTCTTCAACTCCTGCGAGCATAGAACCAATCATTACCGTATGACCACCTCCGGCAAGCGCCTTGACAATGTCTCCGGTATATCGAACTCCACCATCGGCAATGATTGGTACGCCTGTACCGGCCAATGCTTCGGCTACGTTCATGACAGCCGTTAGCTGAGGAACGCCAACTCCGGCGATAACCCTTGTCGTACAAATTGAACCCGGTCCAATACCAACTTTCACGGCGTCTGCGCCATTTTCTACAAGCATTAACGCTGCTTCGGCTGTGGCAATGTTACCTACAATTACGTCGATGTTGGGTAGATTTTTCTTGATGGTCTTCAAGGTATTTGTCACACCTATATGATGGCCATGTGCTGTGTCGATCACCAGCGCATCTGCCCCGGCGTTGGCCAAGGCTTCCGCGCGCTCCAAAGCATCACCTGTCACCCCAATGGCGGCGGCAACACGGAGACGACCATATTGGTCTTTGCACGAATTTGGATATTCTCTAATCTTAATAATATCTCGATAGGTGATAAGGCCGACGAGCTTGTTGTTGTCATCCACAACAGGCAGCTTTTCAATCTTGTAATTCTTGAGGATCTCTTCCGCTTGAATTAAGTCGGTTCCAATTTTAGTCGAAATAATATTCTCGCAGGTCATCACTTCTGCGATTGGTCTTTTTCGCTTTTTCTCGAATCGAAGATCACGGTTTGTTACGATTCCTACCAACAGGTTGTCGGCATCCACAACCGGTATTCCACCAATTTTGTGTTCCGTCATCAATTTGAGGGCATCACCTACGTTGGCTTCACGATGAAGCGTGACAGGATCCTGAATCATCCCACTTTCTGATCGCTTTACTTTACGCACTTGTGCAGCTTGGACGGCGATAGGCATGTTCTTGTGAATAACACCAATTCCTCCTTGCCTGGCCATAGCAATAGCCATATTGACGTCAGTCACCGTATCCATAGCGGCTGAAACAATGGGTGTGTTCAGTCGGATATTCCTAGTAAACTGCGTTTGAATAGATACCTCCCTTGGAAGTGTTTCTGAATAAGCCGGGATAAGGAGTACGTCATCGTACGTTAGACCTTCACCGACAACTTTGGATGAGAAAGATGTCATGTCTGGATGAATTTATCAGAGAAATAAATTCGCGCAAAGGTAGTGAATTAATGATCGCATTTTTGATGCTATCCCAAATAGAAAAATCATTTGCCGAATGGCAGAGAAAAAAGGGCCTTAATCTTCAGAGCCGATAAGCAATGTAATCGTTCCTTTTCGGTTGTGTGTTATGCCTTCACCGTCCTTAATTGTGACCAAATAGGCGTAGAGGCCTTCAGGAGCATATCCGTTCCTCAAGCGACCATCCCAACCTACTGTAATGTCATTTGTCGAGAAAACTAAGTCACCCCAACGACTGTAGATATTCATGGTGTACGAATCAAAATCGGCGTACCCAATCACGGGCGTGAACATATTGTTGATACCGTTCACGATAAAGGCGTTGGGAATCCAGATTTTAGGGTCCATTTGCAGACAAACCTGATTGGACCATGAGAATGCTTGTCCGCCAAAATCAGAAGGATCATTGAGTGCTTCAACGGTGTAGCAGAATTCCCCTGGAGTGAGCAGTAAATCGGTAACGTCATCCTCATAATAGGTGACAGAACTAGATCCGAAACTAGCTACCTGAGTGCCTAAATCACCTGGCGTTTCGCTTCTGTAAATATTATAGGTGTCAACTCCGCCTGTCCAATCCAAGTACTGCGTCCAGGTAAGCGTGTTTGTCAGTCTCGTATTGTTTTCAATTCCGTCCAACAATATGGTCTTTCCTAAATTAGAAGTAAGCACGGTGTCACCACAATCGTTGATCATGAGCACCCGATACTGATAAGATTCGTAACGTGTGTCGACTGCATCATCATAAAATAACACGGTTGTAGCATTGTCGGTAATTGCATCAATCGCATAGAACTGATTATCGAAATCGTCCAATTTCTCCAGTACGTAGGTGTGTGGGATAGTCACCATTTCAGTGAGCACACCAATGGCCACCTCATGTCGGTCGGTCACAGTTGCGGATAGCAAGTAGCAATAACTTGGAGATGAAAACTGGAAAGGAACGAATATGCGCACGTTGGATTCTGAAGTGGTGCCGTCTGTGGCGTAAGCTTGAATATAATAGTGGTATTGTGAACTAAAATTCAGCCCTGTGTGCGTAAAGGTGAGGGTTGATCCATCGACAGTGCCTACCAATTGGTCTGGCCCCCCATCAACGGAAACATGGATTTCATAGTAATCAACTCCATCGGTCCACCCAACATAGTCGGTCCAAGAGAGCGTAGCAAAATCTTCGCAAGGTGCAGGAGCATCGTTGGCTAGAAATATGGTGGTGTGACAATCGCCTGACGTAGGACTGAGGTTGTCAAAGGCATTGCCAGTCATGCACGAGTCGAAGGCTGCGATAACAAAAGTTTCCTCATCTTGAAAACTAGCTTGCGATTGCGGCCATTCCCAGGTGTCAATATCGGCACCGTAAATCGTGTCTAGTGGTGTGTTAAAACTTGAAGCGCAATCGAACACTTGGTAAATGATATAGCCCCACGTGTCAATGGCGGTGGAAGGAGTCCAGTTGACGATTGCCTTTCCGGTTACTGGATTAACGGTTACGTATGATATTTCAGGTGCATCGGGACTCGTGGAGTCGACAAAAGCATCGGACTCGCTGTTGGATATCGTCTGACAGCCATATGGGGTGTTCACACGAATTTGAAACTCCAGAACCGCTGAACAGGCTGTAACTTCATAAGAATAGGTTTCCTGTCCCCAGGGAAGAACATCGAGTAGCTGCCAATTCCCAGCTGGGTAATTGAGCCATACTTCGTATTCAGTTCCATTGGGAGGGGAGCTTAGGATGTAGGGATTTCCCCATGTTAGTTGTGCGTAGCCAAGGGGTACAGTGGCTAAATTCAGGTGAGGTACACATATAATATCTGAATCTACCGAAACTTGAGGAGCGCCATCGTTGGATGTGGTGGTCATATAATAACACGCCTGATTTACATTTGCGTTTACGCCGACATGTAAATACGTGGTAAGTGCGTAGTTGGGGATAGTGGCTATTTCAACGAAGGCGGAGAAGTCTGACGAGTAGTAGAGTTTGTAGCTAACAAATTCACCCAAAGGGTCGTTGGGAGCTTCCCATAGTACGACTACATCACCTGTCGCGCTGACTTGTACGCAGGTGAGTACAGGTGCGTCAAGAGCTTGCGCTTGTAGGCGGGCCGACGAAAATCCAATGCATAGCATTAGAAGTATAGGTATGATTAGCTGAATTTTTCTCAAGGTGTCCGACTCAATTTTCTTTGCAAAAGTACGCTTATGCCACTTATTGGCAATCACTTCTGTCTATTTTATAAACTAGGAACAGACCAACAAGGTTGCATATTGTACGAAAGTGTCTGAAAGCTTGACTTATTCAAGAAGCGAATCCAAGCGCCTTTTTTCTTGTACCAGTTCTTGCAGTATGTCTTCAATGATTTTGGCCGCGGGTTTGATGTCGTGGATATTCCCTGAGATTTGTCCGATTTCCAGCTCACCGTCGTCCAAATCTCCTTCCAACATGCCTTTTTTGGCGCGACCCCTTCCCAGATGTGCGGCAAGCTCTTCTGCTGAAGCATTTTTACCATACAGGCCTTGGATTTCATCAAAAAACTTGTTTTTAAGTAGGCGGACAGGAGTGACTTCTTTTAAGGTGAGCTCCGTTGCTCCTTCTCCTGCTTGTACAACGTAATTTTTGAAATTATCGTGAGCAGAGGACTCGGTCGAAGCGACAAATCGGCTACCTATTTGTACGGCATCGGCACCCATTGAGAGAGCTGCCAGCAATGACTTTCCGCAACCAATACCACCCGCAGCGATCAAGGGAATTTGAATAGCTCGAGAGACTTCCGGGATTAGTACGAGGGTGGTAGTTTCTTCTCTTCCGTTGTGACCGCCGGCTTCAAAGCCTTCAGCGACTATCGCATGGACGCCAGCATCTTGGGCTTTGAGCGCAAATTTCACACTTGAGACCACATGAACGACTTTGATTCCACGTTCCTTTAACCAAGCAGTCCAGCTTTTCGGGTTTCCGGCAGAAGTGAAAACGATAGGAACCTTGAGATCGGCGATGGTTTGCATGTGCTCTTCCACATTGGGATAAAGCAAGGGGACATTGACGGCAAATGGCTTGTCGGTAGCTTTTTGACACTTCTCGATTTGGCTCCGCAGAACATCTGGGTACATCGATCCTGCACCGAGAATTCCTAGTCCGCCAGCATTGCTCACAGCCGACGCAAGTTCCCATCCGGAACACCATACCATTCCAGCTTGAATGATGGGTAAATCAATGCCAAAAAGGCTCGTAATTTTATTTCTATCGGGATTGGGTCTGAATTTCATAATGAGCTAATTGGAACAAAGAAGGCAAATTTGCGTATTCTATTGCAATATATCGGTGGTTTCTTGAAAATCCCGTATGGTTGATGTACTTTAGCCTATTGTAATGAATCTTAATCAATTCGGGCGATGAAAAAAATACTTTTTCTAGCTGTAATAGTAACTCTCTCTTTAGGTGCAACTGCGCAGTACAAGTGGGATTATGGCGCATCCATAGGGGTGTCCAACTATCTCGGCGATATAGGCGGACAAGAAAAGACGCGACGAGATTTCGTGGTGGATATGCACTTGAACCGTACGCATATTGCAGCTGGACTATATGGTCGGTATAAATTTGGTAAGCGACTTTCGGTGGCTGCAAATTTCTCCTACCTACATATTCGTGATGCGGACAACAAGTCTACCAATCCAGCGAGAAGAGCTCGTAACCTAAATTTCAGAAATAACATTTTTGAGTTGGGAATACGCGGTGAGTTAACCATTTTCTACGACAATGATGTCGGGGGAAGAGGCTACTACAATCCAGACTTTAAGTTCTACCTATTTGGTGGTGTGGCTGGATTCCATCACAATCCTCAAGGACAGATCTTCAAAGAAGGCGAGCTCCAATATGGTGGTGAGTGGTTTAAGTTGCGTCCTTGGGAGACTGAAGGTGTTGCCTACAGCAGGTTTAGTGTAGCGATTCCTGCGGGAATTGGTTTGTACTTTACCTTCGACAAGATTTGGAGAATTGGTTGGGAGTTAAGTTGGAGAACAACATTTACTGATTATCTCGACGACATCTCGACAGTATACATTGATCCTGCGTTGCTTCCGAGCGATCAGGCGCGTGAGTACTACTCACAAACCTATGATGGCTTGGTTCAAGAAATCAACAACGACCCAACATTGGATGCGGAGTTGAGTGTGAATCAATTCGTATACCTTGGCGACGGCGCTGCCCCGAACAAGCGCGGACAAGCTGAAAACAACGATAGCTACTTGAGTACTCAATTTACTATTGGAAGAGTTATTCGAGGTAGAAGTCAGTTCTACAGAAAGAAATACAGTTGGTTAAGAAGCCGCACAGGATCTCGACGATCTAGAGCGAAGTTCTAATCCAGACAAAATAGCATTGAAAAGGCTACTTGAAAGAGTAGCCTTTTTTTGTGTCCACAAGTTAAGTGAACTATGAGTCGTGAATGGTTGCTTGCTGAGATATGGTTGATTAACCCTTTTTGATGAATTGGGTGAGTTTGG
The DNA here is from genome assembly GCA_015665315.1 of Flavobacteriales bacterium. GTDB lineage: Bacteria > Bacteroidota > Bacteroidia > Flavobacteriales_D > Sanyastnellaceae > JADFAK01. The sequence continues at coordinate 39,205 of JADFAK010000027.1, forward strand.
AAAGAGGCTTTCTGATCATGGTGAGCGCACCCGGTTTTAACCCGTTTATTTCCCAAGCTCGTCTATCTTCCTTATTTGCGCGAATGCGGTTCTTTAAAGTCACATTGCTTTGACCACCAACTCGCATCTTTGTAATGACCCGGTTGAGGTAGCCAGTCTTCACTTCATACTTGTGCATGAAGCGCAGCATAAGCTCGTAATCGGCGGCAGATTTTAATTCGGTGTTGTAAATCCCCAGTTCCTCGTATTTCTCTTTGCGAACAAAGAAGGTCGGGTGAGGGGGCATCCATCCTTTGACAAAGGCTCCTTTCTTGTAAGCACCAGCTTCCCAGTAGCGAATGATCTTATCTGTATGGTCACGGTCGACATAAACCAAGTCGGCGTAAAGGGCATCACATTCTTGTTCTTGAAATGATTTGACAACATCGGCAATTACCTGCGTGTCGGCATAAAAGTCGTCGCTATTGAGAATACCAATGATATCTCCCGTAGCTCGTTGTACACCCTTGTTCATGGCGTCATAGATTCCCTTGTCGGGCTCAGATACGGAGATGGCCACCGCATCTGCATATTTCCCCACAATGGCCATGGTGTCATCTTTGCTTCCGCCATCGATAACGATATATTCAATGTTGTCGTAGGTCTGCCCAGCCACAGATTGGATCGTGGCTTCAATAGTTTCGGCGCTATTCCACGCGATAGTTATAATGGAGACTTTCATGATTTGAATACGCGTTCCTTGATTTTGATTGCTGGATTACCTTGGTAGATCATATAAGGTTCAAGGTTGGAGGTGGCAACACTATTTACGGTGAGAATACTGTGGGATTTGCATTTTACACCCGGACACACCACTGCATGCGCGCCCACCCAGGCTCCTTCTTCGAGTTCGATCCCGCGAACAACTAGGTCGAAGGCGACTTTTTTATAGTTGTGATTTCCACACAAAAGCATGGCTCCTTGCGAAATGCAGCAATTGTCACCTAGCTTGATCATGGCCAAGTTATCGATCCATACTTCCTCGCCAATCCATACATTGTCGCCTATCTCCAAGTTCCAAGGATATTTAATATTGACGTTGGGCTTGATGACCACACCTTTTCCAACTTTGGCACCAAACATTCGAAGAATAGAGATTTTTACCCCACCAAAAATGAACATCGCATTCTTGAAGAGTATCGAATTGATGGAATACCAAACGATTCGTTTGATCCTCCCGCCAGGTTGATACCAGTCGTTGTTGTATTGGCTTAGATCAGTTTTTAGTTGTTGCATTGTTGGGTAAAAATAAATTATTGTTCGCAGACCGTGCTTTAGGGTCCTCTGCAATTTGTTGACCAAGTTTAAAAGCTCCCTCTGCCCAGATGAGGTACTCTTCCTGGTTCATTGAAATGCAGCTTGTGATACGGTCGACAAAATTGGCCTCTTCCAAAGCGACGTCCCAACCAGCATGTTTATCGCTTAGTTGGCGCCATGGAGTTTTATCACTAATAAGTACTGGCGTTCCTGAAAGAAAGGACTCGACGATGGAGTGGCCATAATTTTCTCCGAGTGTAGGCAAATAAAACAAATGGTTTTCGGCCAGCTTTTGGGCAATTTGATCGTGTTGAATTTCTCCTTTCAAGATGATATCGGCACACGAGATATTCTGTGCGGCGTCTTGGCATAAAGCCAAATAGTCTTGGTCGTTTTGGGTGCCAAAGATTTCCCAATGAATGCACACCTCTTCGCACTTCACGCCACGTAAAAATTCAATGGCATTGAGAATGTTTTTTTCTGGGGAAATTCGTGCAACGGTGGTGATTTTGAGCAGACCTACTTCCTTCTTTGTCGGTGAGAATGAGCCAGACTTAGCAGAGATCAAATTTGGAGCAACACGAATATTGCAGCTTCCGAAGAAGTGGGCTATTTCTTTTGCTTCCTGTTCGTTCGTGGCGTGCCACCTGATGTTTTTGTACCAGCCCAAGGTCTTTGCAACCCATAGAAAAGCCTGCTTTTTCCAACCTTTTTGGGACATAGCTCCTGACTTCAGCATTCCTCTTGGGGCGAGGACAACTCGATCGCTTAACTTCAATTTTCGAATGGCCTGCATTGGCTTGATCGAGAAAGCGGCCGAAAACATGCTGTTCAGGTAGATGGCGTCGTAGTTGTGCAAGGAAAGTAGATCTTCAAATCTTTCTTGCGTTTGTTGATCGGGACTTAAGTAGATGATTTGCTCACCTACCTTTCCCTCGTTCCATTCATTGGGCGTGATAGTTGGATAAGCTTCAGACTCTCCAAGGTCGCGGTCGGATGTGATGACATGAAATTCATGGTCTAGGCGATCGACCAAGTTAGCTACCGATTGGATGGGGCCACCTGCTTTGTATCCAGGAAGGTACCAATCGCAAAGAACTGCTATTTTCAATCGCTTATTCGATTCCATTGCGATCCATCCAGTGGTTTAGCACTACCAAATGCCAGACTCTTGACCAGCTAACTTGGGATTTTAGGAATTGATTCCACAAGGCCATGATTCCAGACTTATTGAACTGTTTGCGCGATGCGAGTTTGGTAATTTGTTCTTCGCACAACTCCCGAAGTTCATTTTTCATCCAATCTTCCCAAGGGAAAGTGAATCCCATTTTTGGTCGGTTTACTACTTCATCAGGCAGCAAGTCGCCCAAAGCCTCAACCAAAAGCTGCTTTTGTGTGTGCGGGTATTTGATTGTATCTCCAATGCCCGTGACGTACTCGACCAGTTTGTGATCGAGAAATGGTACGCGAACTTCAAGTGCGTGCGCCATGCTCATCTGGTCTGAATCTCGGAGCAAGACATTTTGCATGTAAGTGCTTATTTCTGCCTGGCTAACTTTGCTCAATAACGGAAGGTTAAATCCTAAGTTGCCGTGTGCTATGGAATCGCTGAGCAGACGAAACACACTGTTTTCCGGAAGTTTTTTACTTGCGACTAGTTTTGAAACCTGCTTGTCGAGGAGAATTTGTCGGCTCAAAGGATAGACATATTCAAAGTCTAAGTAATCCAAACCAAGCACCTCAACGAGTTTTTCGCTTGGAACTCCTGGGCGAATAGCTTTGACCAGCTTGCCAGCCAATACACGAAGTCCTTTCGGAAAGCTCGTAAGCCACTTTTTACCTTGCAAGTTGTGCATGCGCTTGAAGATATCGTAGCCGGCAAACAGTTCGTCTCCTCCTAGTCCCGATAAGGCCATTGTGACTCCTGCAGCTTTGGTGACTTTTGAAACGACATAGGTATTGGGCCCATCTGCACTAGGGTGGTCCATGGCATTCAAAGCTGCAGGGACTTGATCCAGAAAATCCTCAATCTTGAGTCGGATATCGGTATGATCCGTTTTAAACTTATCGGCAATCATTTGCGCCCAAGGTCCTTCGTTGAATTCTTCTTCATCGAAAGTCACGGAAAAGGTTTTGACTTGGTGAGGAGAGACTTCGCTCATCAATCCTACAATTGCACTGGAGTCTATACCTCCTGAAAGAAACGCACCAAAAGGCACGTCGGCCCTCATTCTCAGTGAGATACTGTTTTTGAGCAGTTCCTTGATCCGAGCTTTGGCCATATCTCGATCGGCGTATTGTGCACTACTATCGAGGTGCGTGGGGATGGACCAATAATTATGCACATCGACCTGATTATCCGCAATATGCACATAGTGCCCAGGTAAGATCATTTCCACGTCGGCCACCAAAGTACGCGGAGCATGGACAGTTCCATATCGCAGGTAGTCAATGAGCCCTTTGTCGTCCAGTTTTCGTGGAACCAAGTTAGATGCTAACAGGGACCGAATTTCCGAAGAGAAAAGGATTTGTTGTTTTTGCCGACTGATATACAAGGGCTTAATGCCCATCCTATCTCGGGCGAGAAAGAGTTCGTTTGAACGGCGGTCCCAAATAGCCAGGGCAAACATACCATTCAACTTTTGCAGCATCGAAATTCCCCACTTGAGGTAGGCAGCCATTAAGACTTCTGTATCCGATTCAGTTTTGAACGGGTAATCAGCAAGTTCTTTTTTAAGCTCTATGTAGTTGTAGATTTCACCGTTTAGAACTAGAACAGCCTCTTCATTTGTGCTATGAAAAGGTTGGTTTCCGGCGTCGCTAAGGTCGATGATTGATAATCTTCTATGGCCTAGAGCGACGTGCTCATCTGAAAAAACTCCGTCGGCATCAGGCCCTCGATGCGCCATAGCATCGTTCATCTTTTGAATGATCGTGGAGACCTCCGTTAGTGACTCCAGACCGAAAATCCCACTAATACCGCACATTTTCCGCTGGTTTTAGCGAATCAATTATTGTTTGCAGGCCGCTATTCAAAGGAATGAGTTCACGGTCCAAGATCTCCATCATTTTGGAATTATCTGGCTTCCTTCGGGTCATATCTCCCTCTTTCAATGGAGGCAGATGTTCAATGGTCGATGTTGATCCAGTCAAATCAATTATGCGCTGGGCCAAATCGATAATAGGCGTTTCAACATCACTTCCTATATTGACGACATCATTCACACACAAGGAATTTCGAAAGATCTTCTCGCAAGCGTCGATGTTGTCATTGATATAACAGAATGTTCTCGTCTGCTCTCCGTTGCCATAAATCGTGAGTTGCTTGCCTTTTAAAGCAGCATCCAAGAATTTATTGATCACAAAGTCCTTGCTTTGATTTGGACCGTAGGTATTGAAGAACCTGAAAATTGTGTAGTCGAGACCAAATTCTGTTTGATACGATCTCAGGAATGCTTCACCCACGTTTTTCACGATGGCGTATGGCAGTCTTGAGTTCAGTGGTGTTGTATTTTCATTTTGAGGAATCTCAAAAGGCTCTCCATACACCTCAGAAGAAGACGAGAAGAATACACGTTTTACCTGGGTGTTCTTGCTGAGATTCAGAATGTTCTTTATCCCGTCGATATCATTGAGAACTTTTACCGGATTGAGCAGAGTTCTATTCACCCCTACCATGGCCGCGTAATGAAACACGTAGTCAAAGTTGTTGGCAAAGAACAAAGCCGATACATCGTTGTAATTGTTGACATCGCATTTGATGAAGCGGATATTCTTGAAAGGTGAGACAGGAATATTGGAAATAAGTCCGGTCAAGAGGTTGTCGGCGATTACAATTTCGTCACCGGGAAATTCGGCGAGTTTTCGAGCCATCGCGCTTCCGACAAATCCGGCTCCTCCAGTGATAAGAATCTTAGACATGGTACAAAATTACAACAATTCCAGCAGGGTCTTGGTCCATAACTGTGGACTGATCGATTTTGACAGCTCGAAACTCCTATTTCCCATCGACTTTAGCTCGCCTGAGGAGCAGGACATCATTTTTTTCAAGGCCGACTTCAGATCATCTTGATCGCCTGCTTTATGCACGAATCCATTTTCTCCTTCTACGAGGAATTTAGAAGCTGCTCCTATTGTTGAGCTGCATATCATAGGTAATCCGGCTGCTGCCATTTCATGAACAACAACTCCCCAAGGTTCGCGATGACTGGGCAGTACAAAAACTCCAGTTTCTTCTACCAAGTCCAATAGTTTTGCCGGTTGCACAAAACCTACATGTTTAATCGCAGGATGTTCAATTCGCTGGTCCCAAAGGTCACCAGTTCCCGCGCAGATCAACTCCCAGTCATTCAGTCCTTCATCATACAATTCGATAAAAGCTTTCCATAGATCGAAAATTCCTTTGAATTCGAGATATCTGCCCACGAATAGGAACTTTTTTGGAAATTTTTCTTCGATTGTTCGTTTGCGCGCAGCGCCAGCCTTTTCAAACAAATGCGTGTCGGCACAATAGAATCCCGTTCGAATTTCTTTGAATCCTAAGTGTTGTGCAAATTCCTTTTGAGGTGCTCCTGGAACCCAAGCTTTGGAAAATTTGTTTTTGAGGAAGAGGGCACTCGTTAAAGATGCTATTCGTTGTTTGGCACTACCCACCCATTGATTATCAAGCAGCAATACGGTGGGAATATTTTGTGATTTAGCCATTCGGCAAATGCTTAAATACCCCTTGTCGATCCACCCGGAGCACAGAATAATATCTGGACCGATTTTATCCGTCAAATCCTTAAGTTGCTCGTCGCTATAGTCCGACCGATCATAGATCTTAGTCTTTTCTAACTTACGAAATTCAAAAGGAGCCTCGCTATTCAATGGAAATCGAACTACGTGAACTTCGACATCTTCTTTCTCAAGTTGCTCGATGCATGCCAAGACGTATTCAGCAAGCTCGGTGTATAGGAACAATATTCGTTTCGTAGCACTCATGTGACAGGTAGTAGTTTCTCAGATTCAACTGTCTCTTTTTCACCCTTCTCTCGCAATTCTTTGTTACTCTTCCAGTTGAAGTAGTACATCCACAGAAACAAAGGAAATCCATTCAAAAAATAGTGCCCTTGTCTGGCCAAATAGAGCAGGATAATCAAGGCTAGAGCGTTGGAGATAATCCAGTGTTCTTGATCGACGGAGCGTTGTTTAAAGACCCAACATTTCACGAAAAAGACAATGATGAAGATCAATCCATACAGCCCCGTTTCAGACATGATACGCAGGAACATCGAGTTGGCGTCGGCCTTGTTGAAAGTAATCTGTACTACGTTCGAGTCCAAGTTGGTAAGTGTATACTTTTCAAAAGCCACGGCATGCGAACCTAAGCCGGTGCCGAATAGGGGATGTCTGATGAAGTTTTCTGTGGCAATGTGGTAGTTGTTGTACAAAACGAAGCTAGAACCATGGACGTCATAGTCTCGGATGTTTTGCTTAGAGAAAACCTCGATCGTACCGTCGTAACGCTCTTGGAACTCAGGAATTTCTTCGTAGGCATACTTGAATCCAAAGAAGAAAATAGGCACGAAGACAATGGCATATTTGAAAAAGCCAAAATTCAGCAGTAAGAATAAAACGGTAAGGAAAATCCCCAGAATTCCTAAGCTTGAGAAGGTGAGAAGGTAAGCGATGATAATTACAATTTCTCTCCATTGGGCACGAAATCTAAATGGGCTAGCAAGCATTTTTTGGATGCTGGCAAAAAATGCCGGGGCGATAACAGCCGCGAAATATGATGGTTCACTGAAGATGGAATTCATCCGAATGCCAATTCCACCAGCTGTATATCCCCATTTATTGAGAAACCACGAGTAATCGTAGCCAAATTTAAAGCCGATTTGATAAGAAATGATCTGAATGATTCCAATGATGGAGACTATCACACATCCTTTCAAATACAGATTGAAAATGCGCTTTATATCGAAGTCGTATAGCTGGACTACATAATAGTAGAAAACGACTGAAGAAAAGAATCCGATAAATATCTTGGTGAAAAGTGCCGCTTCATTGTCGCCGGTCTGCACATAAATTAACCCACTGATGATCAAAGGTGCAAAAATCATGAGCGGTAATTTCGGGATGCCGTATTTTGAAATAAAAACGGGCAAGAAAAGCGCAAGTACCAAGTAGGTGATATACCCTTCAAACGGTTGCTTGAAGAAAACGTACGAACTGATAAAGACCGTACTGAATATCAGTAAATTGATTAATTTTTGCTTCATTTCTTGGCTTCGTCACCGCTGAGGACTCGGGAGAATTTACTTTTCATGCGAATGAATCGATGTTCGAAGTAAGTGTACGAAAGCCACGAAACTCCAATCGTCAAGACAGTTGCTATCACGTAAACCAACAATCCATCAGTAAAGGTAAAGACATTCTCTTTGCCCATAGCCCATTTGTAAAAATGGATGGTGAATACAACCACCATTAAATGGTACATATAGATGCCGTACGAGATTTTTCCGAGCGTATCGAAGAGTTTGTATTCCAGTTTGAGCAGACTCTTAGGATTGGTCGAAACGTTGAGTATAATAATGAGGAAACACACTCCGAATACCAAATGCGCACCATCTTGAACCATTGCTGGAGTTAAATATAACAAGGCAATGATCCCCACGAAGGACATTATTTGGGCGGTTGTTGATCTCATCAATGCCAGGATCCTTTCTTTCTTGTAGTACAGTAACCATGCTCCCAATGCGCCAATGGCCATGCATTCGATTTTACTCATGGCCAAGAATTTCTTCAATACCAACATCCATTCAGGCGAATAAAAGCGCGTAGTAATCACGACTCCTGCTTTTACCGCGAGCAAAACTCCTGTCACCCAAAGAATCGCATGAAGTGGTTTTTTGAAGAATCGGATGAGCAAAGGCCAAATTAAGTAGAACTGTTCCTCCACACCGATAGACCAACTTTGACCGATGTTGGGCACTGCTTGAAACATGGAGTAGCCCAAATTCGGGAAGATGGCCAAGTAAGTCCAGAAATTCCCCCAGAAGTTTACTTGGAGCTCTTCAGTCTGACCAGGAACGTAGAAAAAATCAAAGTTGGGGAGCACAAAAAAGCCTAGAATGAACAAGAAGTAGTAAAGCGGCCAAATGCGAAAAATTCGTCTCAAATAGAAATTTTTCACGGAGATGTGACCTACGTTTTCTCTTTCAACGTAAAGCAAGTAAGTGATTAGGAAGCCACTTAAGACGAAGAAGAAAATCACGCCAAGCGGACCGGCTTCAGCGACCAATGGATTGAGCCAGTTGATATCGCCATCCAGAATATGCCGCAAGGGATAACTCGTGATCGTTCGCCCTGGATCGTACCAGTTATTGTTGAAGCCAAGGTACTTCTTCATGAGCTCGACATGTGTCACTATAACCGCGAAGGCCGCGAAAAATCGCAGTCCGTTCAAACCCGGGAAGTATACACGTGTTGCACTCATTCAAGCGTGTGCTAGAGGTTAATAATTCGATTCAATTCATGCTTGGTTTGTCTCGCAACGGCCTCCCAAGTAAATTGGCTTTTGATTTTATCTATAGAGCCTTTTCGTTTTACCAAAAGCTTCTCGTTGTCAAGTTCAATGGCCGCAATCATGGCCTTTTTAAGTTGAGGAATGTCGGCCGGTGAAATCAACCATCCGTTCTGCTCATCCACTTGCAGACCAACCGCACCCACATCGGTTGCAATCACCGCCATACCACGAGCCATTCCCTCCATAATCACATTGGGCATTCCTTCGCTATGAGATGGCGTAACGAGTACGTCACATGCTTTCATGATCTCTTGAATGGCCTCTTTTTCCATGACCTTGCCATGGTAAATTACTTTTTCGGACTGAATTTTTTTAGATGGTGGGATTGGGCCTATAAAGTGCATATCGAAATCGTGCGTGGCCAGTAATTCTTGAAGAACGTTGTTTAGTTCTTCCACTCCTTTTCTACGCTCGTACCTCCCAATGAACAAAATGGATCTTTTTCCTTCATTTTTGATGGGCTGGTCAAGACACCAGCTGGATTCAATACCCGTGGGAATCTCTATTATTTTCTTCCCATCAACACCTAAGCTTTTAATAATTGGAGAAATCCTTCCGCCATAAGAGAATACCCAGTCGGCACTCAGGTTGTTGAATTTTACCGGTCCGCGCAACATGAAATGCTCCAGTTTTACCTTGAAACTCGGAGCAGGTTGAAACATCTCGTAGCCGTGAAATTTTACCGAAATTGGCGGACAAGCCAATCCCTTTTTCTTGGCGTCCAAAAGTTTCCAGGCCGCAAAGCCCTTGGCATAGATGAAGTCAAACTCTTCCAGTCGGTCTTTGATTTTGTTAAAGACATGGGTTGAAAAGATGAAAGACTCCTTTAAGTAATGTCCTGGCATCCAGTCGGCCTTTGGGAATCGCAGGCAAATGCTCTCAAATGGAAGTCCTGCAGGTAGCTCCATAGCTACGCGCACATCTTCCTCCGATGGGATGTCCTCCTTGAAGGCAACACAGTGAACCAAGGTGACGTCCACTCCCTCTTGAGCTAGGAATTTGCTCAGATAGAAAGAGTGCTTTTGCATGCCTCCAATGACGTACGGATAAATTCCATCCGTGAGAATTGCGATTTTCAAGATTAGAGTTTTCTGATGATGTATGTGAAACCGTTGGATATGCGCAAACATTCCATTTTATACCAGAGTAGGGCAAATTCACTTGCTTCCTTTCCGCTTTTTCCGCGGGAGAACTTCATCTTGGCCCAAACCAATTTGCTTTTAAGCTTGATCCAGCCGCGAATCATACTCGCTACAAGACCTCTGAAATATTTAAATGGCAACGGATGAAAGAGGATATTCAAATGGTAGTCTATCCCAAAACGATGTCCGCCTTGCACCTTTTCGAGCTTCATCCCATTGATTTTGCTATAGTGTTCCAATGCGGCAAAGGACAAGTGCGAATACGAGATCTCGTGAAAGCACTCCATAAAGGCAACATAGCCGATAAAAACGCCTCCAGGCCGCAGCACCCGACTAACTTCTTCAAAGGACTTGTGTACTGAAGGAACGTGCTCGAGGACAGCATCCATGATTGCTACATCGAAGGTGTTTGCTTCAAAAGGAAGGTTTTCCGCATCGCCTTTAACCATGTGTGCACCACCCTCAAATGGCTCAACTCCCATCCATCGACCACCTTTTGATTCGACTATATGGCGATTACGTCCAAAGCCACAGCCAATATCGACCACGTCTTTGTCTGCACAAATCGTCGCCAAATCATAAAGTTGGGTGTTGACGTATATTTCACAATCGGGGACTATGTCGGCCAATTGGATTTGCCTAACTCCTTTTCCAACAGGTTGGTCAAGTTCAGGTTTGTTGATTGATTCGCTCAAGATTGTTAAGGTTTGGGGTGTCCCCCGTTGCGATGCAAATTAACGATAGTTCAGTCGAAGCTACAACGCGAAAGGATAGAATCACTAACACTTTGCCATGTATGGCGCTCGAGCGTTTGCTGGTGAAAGGCCATTGCCAGTCGTGTACGCAACGCACTGTCGGCTGATAGCAGGGCGATGGCGCTCGTGAGATCGTCGATTTCTTCACCTATAAGCAGACCGTTTTCTTTGTCGACCAATACATCGCGGCAAGGGATATTATCGGGAGCAATTACGGCGAGCTTCATCATGGCGTATTCGAATATTTTTACCGGTGACCCGTACCAGTTGGACTTTGGCATAATTCCCATGTCCATGGCCGACATATATTCTCGCACTTGGTCATAGTTCACGTTCCCGGTGAACGTAATATCTGAAGCGTAGGCACTTTCCCCTGCTGTTTGCCGAATGGCTGGCAGTGTTTCTCCATCACCGACGATGAGGAGTCGCAGCGAAGGGTCATTTGCGCGAAGCGCTAAGAATGCTTCCAGTAAATGATCAACTCCATGGTAAGGAAAAATACTGCCCACAAAGCCAATAACGGTATCAGTAGAGCGATATCCCAATTGCGATCGACTTGAAGCACGATCTATATCTTGAAATTTTTCAGGATCAACGGCGTTTGGCGTGACTAGGACTTTGGAGGGATCAATACCTGTACCCTTCACTAAATAGTCTTTGAGGGCCGACGAGACGACGACCACCAAACTTGCATGCTGGGCTTGTACTTTTTCGGCCTTTTTACCAGCGGTGAGATACAGACTTTTGCCCTCCATATACACCTTCTCCTCGGGATAGGGCGCATTGATCTCAATTACGTGCTTGAGCTTCGCTTGTTGTGCAACTTTCACACCTGAAGTCATGAGGTAATACCCACGCTCATAAATCATATCGGGCTTTTCCTGGTCCACAAGCTCTTGCAGCTGACTTTGCGCGTATTTATCGAATCGAAGGAGGTTAAAATCTTTTAAGGTTTGCCAAATCATCGATGGGATCAAGCCTTTTAACCTTTGCTTCCATGATTTTTTCGAGGCAACTTGAGTGACGTTTTCATCCAAGGTATGCCCGCCCAGAATAAGTGGAATGACTGTGTGTCCTGCTCGTTCGAACCCAGCAATTACCTCTCGCATATGCGTGCCAGGGCCAGAGGGAGCCGAGAGATTGAGGTTGGGGTGTGAGGAGTAATAAATGATCTTCACGGTGCGTGAGTTCTTGGGGTATTATTCGGTGAAACTTAGGTGTGAAGGTAGGCCAAATCCACGATAGGCTTCTAATCCATATCGGTCGAAAAAGGACTTGCTATCGAGTGAGAATCCAGCATCCAATAATTCCACGAGTTTGTCTGGGGTCATGGCCGACACAGCGTCGAGCGAAGTATTTGCGTAAATGTTCTCTTTGAAACAAGCTGGGAAATAGAGCGTCTTCAGACCTAAAAATAGACGTTCAATATTGGCCGAAGAATAGACTGAAACAGCAATCTCACTTTTGACGAAGACTTGCAAACTTGGGATATCTTGAGGAACAATGTCGAATCGATCGGCTGGAAAATAGTTGCTGTATTCCCGATGAGCATTTTGGAATATTTCGGCCGACTCTTTTTCGCAAGGATGGAGATAGATGAGCAGTTTTTTACTAGAATTATCGGTAAGATAGTTGGCCAGCGTTTGCAAAAGGAGTTCCTCGCTTTCAAATTCACCCATCCCTGAAGCGAGTTCGCCACGTTCTTTTCTCCGCCAAACTCCGCTCGATATAAATCCGATGGTGTCGACCGCTTCGGGAAGTGTTTTTCGGGGAGCTTTGAGCAGACGAGGGAAATTAAATGGGGGCAAGTTTCTCGTGCTTTCAACATACCAGTTTTCCTTCAGATTTTCCATTTCACCAGGCTGAAAAGGTGCCGTAAAAATGAATTCTGTTGAAACAAGGTGGTGATAGTAGGGCGTAATAATATTTGCCGAAGGCACACGAATTACCTTGCAGCCCTTTTTCATCAATGCCAAGCTCATCAAGTTACTATCGCGCTCGTACGAGTCGAACATCCACATGGAATGAATCCCCCTTTTTTTCGCAGCTCCTACCAAATGCATGATCTCCACACAGTCGGTTATTATCCCGGCATAAGTCCCACGTTTTCTTGAAGTCAAAGTCATGTAAAGTAGCCAAGGGGCCAATAACGCCAGCCCAATCAGCATGTTCAAGCGATTCAGGAAGCCCAAGCTAAATTCGAAATCCTCTCGACTCAAACAAAAATCAGGGGCCGCTTCATCGAGTGATTTTAAGTAGGTAATAGCCGAATCAAAATCCCTTCCTCCGCGGAATAATCCTATGCGATTGGTGGTTTCAGGAAGAGTTTGGTGGCTCGAGAAGATCATTTTTAGCGCTGCGCGCAAATAGCGAAAGCCGACCAACTTATCACTGTGGCTCGTAGCAGAAAGTCTGTAGCTATGGGCCGATCGCAAGGTTTCCCAACAAGCGGCGTATTCTGAACGCGCGCCCATAAGATGCGCCAACCGACAGCGAAGGAGTAAAAATGCGATGCTCATTGTGCTTATTCTGCGATTAACGGCCAGTCCATGCGTGTTCCTTTTTCGCAGTCTTGTGAAAACGTCTTGCCCACGATTTCCTCCAAATGTTTGGGGTGCATGCCAAAGCCGGGGCGTACCGATCGCACGTTGGTTTTGGTGATTTTGTCACCAGCTTTCACCTCTTCGGCCACATAAAGGGACCGACTGAATTCACGTGAACGGGTCGCCTTTTCGGTGAGGTCGTAGTTCACTACGCCCAAACTGCTTTCGGCAGCTCGCACCTGATCTACCATGTCGGCAAATTCAGCGGGGTCCAAACTAAAACCAGCATCTGGGCCTCCCAAGGACTTGTCGAGGATAAAATGCTTTTCTATGATCGAACCTCCCAGTGCAACAGATACCGTAGGCACAACGGTTCCCGTCGTGTGATCCGAAAGTCCGGTTACAACATTGTAGCGCTCGGCCAATTCCCGGATCATGTTGAGGTTGGCCTCATGCACTGGCGCCGGATAGGACGACGTGCATTTCAATAATGCGATGTCATGATTTCCTGCTTCCAAGCAGGTTGCAACTGCCAAGTCGATGTCATCTTTATTGGCAATCCCTGTCGAAATAATAATGGGCTTTCCTTTCGAAGCTGTCAAGCGGATCAAGGGAATATCGGTTATCTCGAAAGATGCAATTTTATAAGCAGGAGCGTCAAGTGATTCCAACAGGTCAACGGCGGTTGGATCAAAAGGAGAGGAGAAACAAATCAGGCCCTCTTTCTCAGCCAATTCAAAGATATCTTTGTGCCATTCCCAAGGAAGAAATGCTTCTTCGTACAGGTCGAATAGCTTGCGACCATCCCACACAGTGCCTTGTTTGATTACAAAATCCTTGCTATCCGTATCAAGTGTAATTGTGTCGGCACGGTAAGTTTGAAGTTTGATGGCATCGGCACCGGCACGTTTGGCTGCACGCACGGTTTCCAGCGCTACGTCTTTCTGACCAGCGTGATTTGCCGACAACTCGGCGATAATGAAACATGGAGCTCCTCCGCCTATTTGTCGGCCTGCGATATTGAATTGTCTGTTGCTCATTTTTCTCCGTAAATCAAGGTGTCACCCTCCGTTTTTAGCAGTACCAGTCCGCAAAACTCGGCAATTTTTATACTAGGGACATTTTGTGCTTTTATTTCAGCCCTTACGGGCAAATGTTGAGCTTCTTTGATGAGTTGAACCATGCGCTTTCCCAATCCTTTTCCCCGCATATTCGGAGCGACATTCCAGCTGAGGGTAACACTGCCATCCTGTTCATCGGCCCGTACCATTCCCGCATCCACTTGGTCTACTTGCAGGATGTAAATGCGTCGTGTATCCATGGACATACTCCGCTCAAACCACGACCTATGCGACGCCTCGTCCACTTCTCCAGTCTCGAAGCTGTTTTGTCGGGTGACGGGGTCATTTCTCCAATCAAGGAGGATTTTCCAATCACGTGCTTCGGCCCGACGGTAGGTCAATCCCATGGCGTTAAAGTTTTATGAACGATGTCCCTGATTCTTTCGGCACTGCGACCATCGACCAATTTCTGCTGATTGTGCAAATGTACTTCGATTGTTTGGGAGTCGGCAAGTGCATCGAGCGCACTGCGCAGGATCGTCTCGTCTAAGTCACGCAGGTCATTCAGGGGCTGCATGACATTTGCCTTGTGCAAACCCTTGAAAATCCCTCTCTGGTTCTCTACAAAATAACCGCACGCAAATGGTGTTCGTCGCGCGCAAAGTTCCATGGAAATTGTACTAGCTGGAGCGATGGCCACTTGTGCTGCGTCGATCAAGGCGATCATTTGTGCGCTGGAAAGATTGTGGTGACACTGTACATTCGGCATGCGCGTGTGCAATAATTGTCCTTGGTAAGACCCGCCAAGAATCACGTTTAGTTGTGCGCTTGGTCGGATGGATCGCAGCAATGAAACGATTTTGAAACTCAGGTCTTCGGGATCGGCGCCGCCAATGCATAGGAGGATTTGGTCTTTTTCGCGCACCGGTCTATCCCTTTCCTTTTCGAAGAATTCTTTTCGGATAAGCGCGTAGTCGCTACCCACAAATACGGTTTTAGGGTCTTGTGAATAGGACGTTTTTTCCGCGCCAGGAGCGTGATTTATGATGGCATTGGCCTTGAAATTGGCGTGGAGATCATCAATGTAAATCGACTTAATTCCGGACGCATTCAGCAGGTCAAACCAGTGCGTTGTCGCTTCATAGCTATCAATTACAACCATGGAGTTTTTCGGGTCCGTGATGCTTTTGATAAGGCTCTCTATGTTGGGCGCTTCAAGGGTTTTTAGCCATGAAGGCAAATGTTTTTGAACGGACTCCGCATTTGGAATGGCCAGGAAATACTGAAAATCTGCGCCGCACAATTCGGCAAAAGCTAGAAGGCGATAGAAATGCCCCATTCCAACTTTCGGACCTAAGTTGCCGCACAGATAGATAGATTTCACTTTTGCTCTTCTTTCAAGGATTTCAGGTAGCCTTCGTTGCGTGTTATGTCCTGATTTAGGTTGCGAATTTCTTCGTTTTCAAGATAGGCTTTTGTGTAGGTCATCCAATCGGAGTCCAAACCATGCTGTTCGATTAACTTGGTCATAACCTGCATATCAATTGGTTCGTCGACACACAATCTCACGCGGTTGTAATCACCAGGAGAAGCATAATTCCCAGCCTTGAAAAGGTCGCCGCCATTGAAGTCTGAGTTGCGCTTGATAAACGGAGTCACGTGTTCTTTGTCCGAATCGAGTTGTGCCTCCTTCCATGCTTTCTCCAAAGCTGCAAACTTAAAAACCTCGATGTCTTGTCCGTCGGGATAGGCCTCTACAAGCGTATTGGCGCAATAGTCGACATTCTGATCGAAAGCATACTGAATCACCTCGTCAATCAAAACCGGGTCGAGGAGAGGGCAATCAGATGTCACGCGTACTACCCATTCCGGATTATAGCTCTTCGCCGCTTGGTAGTATCGGTCTAGCACATTCGATTCACTACCTCGACTTGAAGGAACTCCAAGTTTATCGCAGAGAGTTACGATTTCAGCATCTGCTTCAGAAGTGGTCGTGGCCACGTGAAAAACGTCGATTAACTTGGCCTGACTTGCGCGATCGATGTGAATAGCGAGCAGGGATTTTCCCATGATTTCTTTAAAAACCTTGGCAGGTAATCTGGTTGAACCAGAGCGGGCTTGAGTAATAGCAAGAACTTTAGTCATGACCAATTGGCTGGATTAAGTAGTGAAATATTTGAGATGCGAATAGCGTCGATTTGATCGATAGCTGCTTGCGGGACTTGGCTTGTATTTTCAGACCAAGTTATAATTTCTTCGAGTTGTTTGGACGAGTCGACGCCGAAAACTACACCGTCGGATTTACTTTGAAGTGCGTATGTGAGGACCAGTTGACCTATGGAGAGATCCAATGCATTCGCTATCGATTTTATTTCCTGAATTGCGGGCACCAAAGAATGGAGCTTGGCAGGAATCGTTGCTTCATCCTTAAAAAAGAGCCCCTGAAGAAAGGCCGATCGCGTTTGAATCTCCAGTCCGCTTGCCTGCGCGCGTAAGATCGCCTTTTCTCTGAGAGACGCGTTGTCAAAAGCATTGTAGGGCAATTGAGCGAGGGAGATTTCTTCCCTTGTGCTACAAAATTCAAGTTCTTCGTTGGAGTGCATGGAGACACCTAGCCTTTTTACCGACGGACTGTTCACGATGGTCAAGAGTTCATCTCTTCGATGGGCATGGCAGCTTTTGTAATCGGCGAGTCGGTGAAATGAAAGGCCGGCAAGGAAGTCGATGTGAAGTTCTGCTAGGAACTGACTTACTGCATCTTTTTGCAGGTCAACATTGGGGGCAAGTTTGGTGTAAACCTGCATGTCTTTTTTACCTCCTTGGGCAAACCATGAACCAAGGACTTCGTGTGAAGTTCCGTAGGCCGCAGCTGTGTCCAGCGAACGAATGCCTGCGTCATAGGCACAATCGAGAATACGATGCGCTTCTTTTGCGGTAGGTTTTCCTTGGGTGTTGTTGATGCCATAATCAAGGCCCAGTTGGACGGTTCCGAGAATCAGCTTTGAGATCATTGGGCTACCTCCAATACTTTAGCAATAACAAAGTCTTGCTCTTCATTGGTGAGCGAAGGGAACATGGGCAAACTCAGGCATTGGGAGTAGTACAGCTCAGCGTTAGGGAAATCGCCTTTTGCGAAGCCTAAAGTTTGAAAGTAGGGGAGTAAGTTGAGCGGAATATAGTGTACTTGGGCAAATATGTTGTTGGCCCGCAAATGATCATATACCTCCTTGCGATTCTTGAGAAGCACCACGAATAAATGGTAGGCGTTATCGAAATTCTTGGGCTGACGTAATGGACTCACCGCCGTTTCGGCAAATGCTTGTGTATAGCGTTGAGCAATTTCTCGTCGGCGAAGAATACCTGCATCCGCTCTTTTTAGCTGTGAATTGCCGAGTGCACATTGGATATCCGTGATTCTGTAATTGTAGCCCAATTCCTGCATTTCGTAGTACCAGCTGCCATGATCTTCTTGCATGTTGTCTTTGGTAATGCCGTGCGATCGAAGTAGTCGCAAGCGCTTGGCCATGGCATCATCGTTGGTCGTCACCATACCTCCTTCACCGCAGGCGATATGCTTGACAGGATGAAAAGAGAAAATAGTCATGTCGGCCAAGCTACTGTCTCCACATTTGCGCGTAGCGCCCATAGAATCAATAAAACTACCCCCAGGAGCGTGGCAAGCATCTTCGATCAAGCCAAGGTTGTACTCATCGGCTAGTTGTCGGCAGCGCTCCATATCCACAGGCAAACCAGCCAAATCAACTGGGCTGAGGACTTTGTACTTTCCTCGGGGAGTTATTTTAAGCATGGATTCCACTTGATCGAGGTCGATCAATCCAGTGGTCGGATCGATATCGGCCATTTCCACTTGAGCACCGCAATAAAGCGCGGCATTGGCCGTAGCAGCAAAAGTTATCGGAGTCGTTATAATCGTGTCTCCCGGTCCGCAATCAAGCGTGAGGTAAGCCAAGTGCAAAGCCGTCGTGCCGTTATTGACAGCAACCGCATGTTTGGCTCCTACGTATTGGGCAAAATTCTTTTCGAATTCGGCAATTTGTGGACCTTGAGTGAGGAAGTCGTGTTGTAAAGCTGTGGCCACAGCGTCCAGGTCGTCTTGCGTGATTTCCTGTCGGCCATACGGAATCGCTTTAGGCATGCGCTTCAACTTTGAAGTTGGGGTCTACATGCTCACGAATGAGGCTTCTAATTTCTTCAACTCCCACCCACTGATCGTTGGTAGCACTGTTGTAGTTGAATCCTTCTTTTACCTTCGTTGCTCCCATTTTCTCAATGAAGTCATCGAGGTTCCAAACTGGAGATTGCGGCAGAATGGCGTAGTACTTTCCGAGATCGTAGGTCGTGTACGAATCGGGTGAAGTGATCATTTCTTCGTGCACTTTCTCACCTGGGCGGATGCCAATCACCTTTTGCTCGCAATTAGGACCTACGGCCTCTGCGACGTCGGTAATGAGGTATGAAGGGATTTTCGGAACGAATATTTCACCACCCCAAGCATTGGCCATCGCATGGAAAACCATGTCAACACCCCCTTGAAGTGATATATTGAATCGCGTCATTTTCGGATCAGTGATAGGCAATACACCTTCGTCTCTTTTATTCAAGAAGAAAGGAATAACCGAGCCATTGGATCCCATAACGTTGCCATACCGAACAACTGAAAGTTTGATTTCGTTCCAACCTTTGATGTTGTTGGCAGCAATGAATAGCTTATCAGAACACAATTTTGTCGCTCCGTATAAGTTGATAGGGGCCGCAGCTTTATCTGTAGATAGTGCTACAACATTCTTAACTCCCGTTTCGAAACAAGCATTCACCACGTTTTCGGCACCGAGTACATTGGTTTTTACACATTCCATTGGGTTGTATTCGGCAATGTGAACGTGTTTCATAGCTGCTGCGTGGATGACAAATTCGATTCCCTGCATGGCGCGCACGAGTCGGTCATAGTCTCTTACATCACCGACGAAATAACGTATGGCTTTGTATTCTTTATCAGACCACTTGAGATTCATCTGATATTGCTTCTGCTCGTCACGACTAAAAATCACGAGACGTTTGACCTTGGGCCAGCGAGTTAGAATTTCTTCTGTGAGTTTCTGTCCAAGGGATCCAGTGCCGCCGGTAATAAGTACCGACTTACCATTGAGGTCAAGGTTCATAAGCTATTCTTTAGACGGATTGGTCCGTTCGAGGTGCAAAAATACTATATCTTGAAGAAAGGGCACTATAGATTGATGACTCCGGCCGCAACACAGTTCAAAGTATGTGGGTCGATAAGGATAAATGCCCCCGTAGTCCGGTTGCGGGAATAGGGATCTACGAATAAGGGTGATGCCGTTTTAATGGACACGCGCGCAATGTCATTGGTGCTTATAGCTAGATCTTCTTGATCCCTATGAAGGGTGTTGATATCAATTTTATAGCGCACATCTTGGATCAATGCTTTGACTTCTCTTGAAGTATGCTTGAGAATATACTTGGTCCGCGCGACATTTGGTGAGTTGCCAAGCCAACAGATAAGGGCCTCAAATTGTTGTAATTCTTGCGGCTGGTTGTTAATACGCGCGAGCATATCACCTCGTCCTACGTCGATGTCGTCTTGAAGTTCAATTGCGACAGACATGGGAGGAAAGGCAACTTCGACTTCTTTTCCAGCAATTGAAATACGTGAAATAGTAGACTCCAATCCAGATGGAAGAGCCACAATGCGGTCGCCTTTCTTAAAAATGCCACCAGCCACGCTACCAGCTACTGCCCGGAAATCATGGAATTGATCGCTAGTTGGCCGAATAACCGTCTGCACTGGAAAGCGACAGTCCACCAAGTTATTATCCGAACTGATATAGCAGTTTTCGAGGGTATATAGCAAGGTAGCGCCATCGTACCAAGGCATGTTTTGACTTTTGTCGACGACATTGTCACCGTGCAAAGCACTCACGGGGACGAATTGAATATCGATGCTTTCAAGCTTGGCGGCAAAATTTCTGTAATTGGCAACTATTTGGTCGTACACCGATTGATCATGATTCACGAGGTCCATCTTATTGACGCACACGACCACATGTTGGATTTGCAACATGGAAGCAATAAAACTATGTCGTTGGGTCTGCTCCGTGAGACCGTTTCGTGCGTCCACAATAATCAATGCTATGTCGGCCGTTGAGGCCCCAGTGACCATGTTTCGGGTATACTGGATATGTCCTGGACAATCGGCCACGATAAACTTACGCTTGGGCGTAGCAAAGTATCTGTAAGCCACGTCGATGGTAATCCCTTGTTCGCGCTCGTCCTTCAGACCATCAGTCAAATAGGCAAGGTGAAGTGTATCGAGGCCTTTTCGTTCGGATTCCAAGGTGACCCGATCAACTTGATCTTGAAAGAGTGACTTTGAGTCGTAAAGGAGTCGGCCAATAAGCGTGCTTTTTCCGTCATCAACACTACCTGCGGTTATAAATCGAACTAAGTCCATCAGAAATACCCCTCCCTTTTTCGATCCTCCATGGCCGTTTCTGAACGCTGGTCATCCACACGATTTCCGCGTTCAGTTTCTCGGGTAGCGGCGACTTCAATGATTATTTTTTCTAGGTTGTCGGCATCCGACTCTATTGCTCCAGTGATGGTCATGTCTCCCAGCGTTCTGAAGCGTACGAGCTTCTCTTCGACA